>DATBMD010000129.1:0-17938 GCA_036555085.1 Gaiellaceae bacterium | reverse complement strand
GATTCGTGTAAATGTTTCCTTTAATGCAGGATAGAGTCCGCCGTAAAGTTCGTAGGCATGAGCATAGTCGCTCGACTGAGCGCCCGGCTCGGTGGCGTCGCTGGTGCGAATGGTCTGCTTACAGGCAGTTTGTACGTCGGGATACACGCCCGCACCCACCGATGCCAGCAGCGCCGCGCCGTATGCCGCGCCTTCGGTGGAATTGGTCGAGACCAGCGTCGCGCCGATCACGTCTGCAAGAATTTGCCGCCACAAGCCGCTTTTCACGCCGCCGCCGCTCACGCGCACCTGCATCTTCTCCGAAGGAAGCCCCGCTGATGCCATCAACTGGAAGCTGTCCTTTAAGCCGAAAGCCACGCCTTCCAGCACGGCTCGCGCCATGTGCGCCCGCGTGTGCCGCACCGTCAATCCGACGAACGCGCCGCGTGCCAGCGGATCGGGGTGCGGGGAGCGCTCGCCGGAGAGGTACGGCAGGAACCACAGGCCGTCGCTGCCCGCTGGCACCGCGGCGGCCGGCTCCACGAGCGCCGGGTAGGGGAGCCCCGGCGCGACGGTGTCGCGAAGCCAGCGCAGCGAGCCGGCCGCGGACAGCATCACGGACATGAGGTGCCAGCGCTCCGGGACGGCGTGGCAGAAGGCGTGCACCCGCGCCTCGGGGTCGTGCGCGTAGGCCGGCAGCGCCGCGAGCACGACGCCGGAGGTGCCGAGCACGACCGAGACCGGCCCGGGCCGGTCGACCCCGACGCCGAGCGCCGCCGCGGCCTGGTCGCCCGCTCCGGCCGCGACCGGCACCCCTGCGAGTGCGCCGGAGCGCACGGTGCCCGAGATCGCCGGCGACTCGAGCGCCTCCGGCAGCCAGGCGGCTGGGAGCTCGAGCGCGCCGAGCACCTCGTCGCTCCAGCGGCGGCCCGCCACGTCGAAGAGGAGCGTCCCCGACGCGTCCGCGACGTCCGTCGCGCGCTCGCCGGTCAGCCGCAGGCGCACGTAGTCCTTCGGCAGCATGACGTGCGCGATCCGCGCGTACGCGTCCGGCTCGTGGCGCCGCAGCCACAGCAGCTTCGGCGCGGTGAACCCGGTCAGCGCCCGGTTGCCGGTCAGCTCGATCAGCCGCGAGCGCCCGACCCGCTCCTCGATCTCCGTGCACTCGGCCGCCGTCCGCTGGTCGTTCCAGAGGATGGCCGGGCGGATCACCCGGTCCCGGGCGTCGAGGCAGACGAGCCCGTGCATCTGGCCGGAGAGCCCGATCCCGGCGACCTCCCGGCCCGCCGACACCTCCGCCAGCGCCGCCTCGGCGGCGGCCCACCAGTCCTCGGGGCTCTGCTCCGCCCAGCCCGGCTGCGGCGTCGAGAGCACGTAGCCCCGCTCGGCGCCCGCCAGCACCTTGCCCTGCTCGTCGATCGCGATCGCCTTGACGCCGGTCGTGCCGACGTCGATCGCGACGAGCGCCCTCACGCGCACAGCTCGGCTGCGACGGCGACGTAGACCTCGAGGCACCGCTCCAGGCTCGGCACGTCCACCCACTCGCTCTCGCTGTGCAGGCCCTCGCCGCGCGGCCCGTAGAGGACGGTCGGGATCCCGGCCGCCTGGAGCAGGGCCGAGTCGGCCCAGAACGGCGCGCCGACGACCTCCGGCCCGCCCGCGTGCCGCGAGACGAGCGCTGCGATCTCCGCGCCCGCGTCGATCTCGAACGGCTCTCGCACGATCGGGATCTCGTAGGTGCCGGGAACGTCGCCGAGCAGCGCGCGCACCTCGGCCTCGACCTGCTCCCTCGTCTCGCCGGGGATCGTCCGCCGCTCGCCGTCGAGCGTGCACGAGGCCGGGTAGGTCGAGAACTCCTGGCCCCCCTCGATCACCGACGCATGCGCGGAGCCGGTCGCGAGCAGGGGGTGGCCGGGGCCCCCCGCGAGGCGTCCGTCGAGCTCCGCCAGACGGGTCAGGACCGGCCCCATCCGCGCGATCGCGTCGACGCCGAGATCGCGGCGCGAGCCGTGCGCGGCACGGCCCTCCACCTCGATCCGGAAGCCGGCGAAGCCGCGGTGGGCGAGGGCGAGCCGCTCGTCCGTCGGCTCGGTGACGATCGCGGCGTCGGCGCGGCGGGTGGCGGCGATCGCCTCGCTGCCGACGCTCGCGAGCTCCTCGTCGGCGACGGCGGTGAGCACGACGTCCCCGCGCAGGCGGAGCGCCGCCGCCCGCTCGCAGGCGAGCATGCACGCGGCGAGGCTGCCCTTCATGTCGACCGCTCCCCGACCGTGGAGGCGGTCGCCCTCCAGCCGGCCGCCGAAGGGGTCGTCCATGCCGGCGACTCCGACGGTGTCCATGTGGGCGTTCAGCATCAGGGTGCGGCCGCCTCCCGACCCGCGCGCGGTGACGATCACGTTCGGCCGTCCCGGCGCGGCCTCCTCGACCTCGACGTCGAGCCCGGCCGCCTCGCACCAGTCCGCGACCACGCGTGCGAGCTCCGCCTCGCCGCTGCCGGCCGGGTCGAGCCCCGGGTTGATCGACTCGACGGCGACGAGCTGACGCGTCAGCTCGACAAGCCGGCTCACGCGCCGAGGGCCGCGTAGACGAGCTCGTACGCGCGCACGGCGTCCTTGCGCGCCTGGGCCTCGCGCAGGGCCGCGTCGTCGATGCGGCCGGCGACGTCCCAGATGAACCGCCAGTGCAGCACGCTCCGCCGCACCGCCTCGACGGCGTCCTCGGTGTAGGGGTAGAGGTCGAAGCCGAGCCGCTCGCCACGCTCGCCGTAGCCGGCGCGGCGGAGCTCGAGCGCGAGCTCCAGCGTCTCCATGAAGGCCGTCGCGCCGACCATGTTGTCGTCGTCGAACGTGCCCCAGCCGGAGTTGGCGTGCTGGTGCCCGAGCAGGCCCTCGGCCGCGAGCAGGGCCGCGTACTCGCCGAGCGACTCGCCGTTCATCAGCAGGTGCTGCCAGTCCATGTTCACCTGCACGTTGTCGAGGCCGCGGGCGCGCAGCGTGTGGATCACGTGCAGGGTCATGCCGACGTTCCGCATCAGGATCTTCATCGCCGGCTCGGAGTTCTTGTGCTCGAGGAAGAGCGTGATCCCACGTTCCCGGCAGCGCGCCGCGACCTCCTCGATGGCGTCCACGAACCGCGCCCAGACCTCCCGGTACGGCGTCTGGAACGGGTAGTTGTACCCCTCGATCCCCGGCCAGAGGATCAGCTGCGCCCCGACCGAGGCGGCGAAGTCGGCCGCTGCCACCGCCTCGGCCAGCGCCTCGCTCCGCACCGCGTCGTCCGGCGAGGAGAGCCCGCCCTTGCCGTAGCGGGGGTTCAGGTGCGTGCCCGTGGCGATCGCGTAGATCCCGTGCCCGTCGAGCGCGCCGCGCACCTCGTCGAGGTTCGCGTCGGCGAGCTCCTGCGGGTAGTGGAACTCGTAGTCGTCCATCAGGTCGCCGAGGCCCTCGACGGCGCGGCGCACGCGCTGCGCCGTGGTCTCGCCGAGGTGCTCGGGCTGGTAGCCCCCGGGCACGAAGCGGGTGATCATCGGACCGAGCGCCCAGATGCCGAGACTCGTGCGCATCAGCGTTCGACCCGCTCCATGGACGCAGGAGCGTACAGCTCGGAGGCGACCCCTACCGGCAGAACCGGGCGTACTCGCCGCCGCAGATCTCGCTCCGCGAGTGGACGCCCTCGGCGAAGAGCACCGCGTAGTTGTTCCTCGTGATCCACACGGGCCGCAGGAGGATCGACGGAACGCGGCGCGACCCGTCCCTCGTCCAGCCGTTCACCCGCACCGGCCGGCCGCCGACGAGGTCGATCGCGACGCGTGCGGCGGCGTTCGCCTGGAGCTTCGGCGAGTCGTAGACGGTGCCCGTCTGCCAGCCCGAGACGACGTTCCGGACGCCCTGCGCGCTCGCCGAGCGGCCCGAGAGCGGGATCGGCGGCAACCCGCTCGCCCGCAGCGCCGAGACGACGGCGCCCGCGAGCCGGTCGTCGGCGGCGACCACCCCGTCGACCCCGGCACCGCCCGCCAGCGCCCTGCGGGCGGCCGCCTGCAGCGCGCCCGGCCGCCAGCTGGCCGCGACCACCGCGGGCCCGGCGGCGATCCGGCGCGAGCGGCGCAGGCGGGCCAGCACGGCGTCGTAGCCGCGGGCGACCAGCGCCGAGCCGGGCTCCGAGCGCGGCGCGCCGAGGCGCGCGACCACGGGCGTGCGGCCGCCCGCCCCGAGCGCGCCGGCCACCCCGCCCGCGAGCAGCCGGCCCGCCTCGACGTCGTCGGAGGCGACGTAGAAGGAGGCCGACCCACCGGGCGTGAGCCGCGCGTAGTCGACGAGCGGGACGCCGGCGGCCGCCGCGAGCCGCCCCACCCTCCTCCCGGCGCGCCCGTCGACGTGGACGAGCAGCACCACCTTGGCACCCTTGGCCAGGCACTCGCGGGCCTGCGCCAGCTGGCGCCCGGCGCTGCCGGCGGCGTTGACGATCGAGTGCGAGACGCGGGCCGAGGTGAACGCCGCCGCGAGGTAGCGCCGGTCCTGCGACTCCCAGCGCGCGAGCGACGTGCTCGGCAGCAGGACGCAGGCGTCCGCGGGCGCGCTCGCGCCGCCCGCCGGAGCGGCCCCGCCGGCCACCCCCGCGAGCGCAGCGCCTACGACCATCGTGAGCACCCTCGTCACGCCCGCTCCCTTCCAGCGCGAAGCCCGATCAGACGGTACCTGGCGTGCCGGGCGCCGTCCAAGCACGGCGCCGCTCCGGCGACGTGCGATGATCGGCCACCCTGGTCGCCGACGCCCACACGGACCTCCTGCTGGAGCTGGCATACCGCCGGCGCCACGGCGGCGAGGGCGACGTCTTCGGCCGCACCTGGCTCCCGCTGCTCGAGGCCGGCGGCGTCGCCCTCCAGACCTGCCCGGTCTACGTCGACGTCGAGCGCCAGCCGGAGGGAACGCTGCGCGAGGCGCTCTCGCAGGTCGCCTGCCTCCACGAGGCGGCGCGCGAGAACGCGGGGCGGGTGACGCTCGTCCGGACGGCGGACGACATCGACGCGGTCGAGCGGGGCGAGCGGCTCGGCCTGGTCCTCTCGCTCGAGGGAGTCGAGGCGTTCGGGTACGACCTCTGGCCCGCCGAGGTGTTCTTCGAGCTCGGTATGCGGATGGCCTCGCTGACCTGGAACCGGCGCAACCCGTTCGCCGACGGCGCCGCCGAGGACGGCGGCGGCGGGCTGAGCAAGCTCGGCCTGCGGCTCGTCGACCGGCTCGTCGAGCTCGGGGTCGTGCTCGACCTCGCCCATGCCTCACCGCGAACGTTCGCCGAGCTGCTGGAGCGGGCGGCGGGCGCGCCGTTGCTCGTCTCGCACGCGGCCTGCCGCGCCGTGCACGACCACCCCCGCAACCTCGAGGACGACCAGCTGCGCGCGCTGGCCGCGGCCGGCGGGATGCTCGGCCTGATGCTGCACCCGCTCGCGATCGACCACGAGCAGCGGACGATCGACCGGGCGGTCGACCACCTCGAGCACGCGGCGGCGGTGATGGGCCGCGACCGGATCGGGCTCGGCGGCGACTTCGTGCGCCGGATCATGGAGGTGCTGCCGCCGCTCCCGCAGACGCCGGAGGGGCTCGCCCCGCCCGGCCTCGAGCCCGGCTCGGCGCTCGACGGCCTCGCCGGCCCGGAGGACTACCCGGCCCTCGCGGCGGCGCTCACCGCCAGAGGCTGGGCCGAGGCGGACGTCGAGGCCGTCATGGGCGGCAACCTGCTCGGCTTCCTCCGCCGGGCGCTTCCCGACGGCTGAGCGCCCGGCTACAGGCCGGCGCCGCCGTCGGCGACGAGGGTGGCGCCCGTGACGTAGGACGCCTCGTCCGACACGAGCCAGGCGACGAGGGCCGCCAGCTCCTCCGCGCGGCCGAGCCGCCCCAGCGGCACCTCGCCGGCGAGCTCGTCCAGCCGGTCGCCGGCGAGCTCGCGCACGGTCTCCCCCTCGACCGTGCCCGGAGCGACGGCGTTCACGGTCACGCCGGCGCCGGCCAGCGCCGCCGCGGCTCGGCGGGTCAGCGTGATCAACCCGGCCTTCGACGCCGCGTAGTGGGCGCCCGTGACGCCGCGGCCGTTGAACGCCGAGTCGGAGGCGATGTTGACGATCCTCCCGGCACCGCGCTCGCGCAGGTGCGGTCCGATCGCGCGGATGCCGAGGAACGGCCCGCGCAGGTTGACCGCGAGGACGTCGTCCCACTCGTCCTGCTCGATCGCGAACAGGTCGCGCACGATCGTGCGGGCCGCGCAGTTGACGAGCCCCCAGGGCTCGCCCGCGGCGAGCAGGGCCCGCGCCGCGACCTCCCAGTCGGCCTGCTCGCGGACGTCGGCCGCGAGATCGCCGCCCTGGAGGTCCGCGCCGACGACCGCGTAGCCGTCCTCACGCAGGCGTCCGGCGATCGCCGCGCCGAGCCCCCGCCCGGCGCCCGTCACGAGCACCGCCCTCACGGGGCGAGCAGGCCGGCACCGATCGCGCCGCCGAGGTCGCCGAGCTCGGCGAGGTGGAACGCGGGCGGCTCGCGGAAGAACAGGTGCTTGCGCGTCGCCTCCTCGATGCGGTCGAGCCACGGCTGGCCGAGCCGGAGGCCGAGCCCCCCGCCGAGGATCACCGCTTCGACGTCGAGGAGGTTGACCGCCGAGCCGATCCCGACGCCCAGCGCCCGCACGGCGCGCTCGAGCAGGTCGAGTGCGAGCTCGTCGTGCTCGTCGAGCGCGCGCGCCCAGATGCCGCTCGTCAGCCGGGGCCGGCCGCGCTTCTCCTGGATGTGGAACAGCTTCGTCCTGCGGCGCCGCGCCAGCGCCCGGGCGCGCTCCTCCATCGCCCCGCGCCCCGAGTACGCCTCGACGCACCCGCGCAGCCCGCACGCGCAGCGCCGGCCGCCCGGCTTCGAGACCATGTGGCCGAGCTCGCCGGCCGAGCCGCGCCCGCGCAGCATCCGCCCGTCGACGACGATGCCGGCGCCGACCCCCGTGCCCCAGAAGACGCCGAGGAACGAGTCGTAGCTCCGCCCCGCGCCGTAGACGCGCTCCGCCTCGACGGCGACGCTGACGTCGTTGCCGATCGCCGCCGGCTTCCCGAGCGCCTCCTCGAGCGCGGCCGCGAGCGGGAAGGGGTGGTCCCAGCCCTCGATGTTCGCGACCTTCGTGACGATCCCCTGCTCGACGTCGATGCTCCCGGGCGCGCCGACGCCGATACCCGTGAGCGCGTCGACGCCGGCGTTCGCCTCCGCGAGGGCCGCGCGCACGGACTCGACGATCTCGGCGGCGACCGCCTTCGGGCCGCCCTCGGTCGGGGTCTCCCGCCTGGACGCGCCGAGCACGTCGGCGCTCCCGTCCGTGAGCACGGTCTGGATCTTGGTCCCGCCGAGGTCGACGCCGGCCTTCACGAGACCCGCCTGACGACTTCCTCGAGCGGCTTCCGGTTGGCGCGTGCGCTCCACGCGTCGGCGGGAACGGACTCGGGGTCGCGAGGCCGCGCCGGGCTCCCGAACGTGAGCACGATCACGGGGCGCTCGTCCTCGCCCGCGTCGAGCGCCGCCCGGACCACGTCGGGCTCGCGGAGTCCGTTCGGGCAGGAGCTGACGCCCTCGTTCCACGCGGCGAGGAGCATGTTCTGCGCTGCGCGCCCGGCGTCGAACGCCGTCGGGCCCTTGCCCGTCACCAGCACGGCGACGACGAGTGCCGCGGAGCGGACGTTCTCGGGGACGAAGACGCCCTCCGCCAGCCGCTCGATCCGCTCGCGGCTCTCGACGACGGCGAACGTCCACGGCTGCCGGTTGCTCGCCGACCCGGCGAGGCGCCCGGCGTCGAGGATCCGCCGAACGGTCTCGGCGGGCAGCGCCTCGGGGGTGTAGCGCCGCTCGTCCCGGCGGCTGGCGATCGCGAGATATGTGTCCACGCGATGTAGCCTGCCCGACGGATGGCCGAGCAGGCAACCGTGAGCCTCCTCCGCTGGCTGCGGCGGCAGCTGCGACAGCCGACGCCGCTCCGCGAACGGCTCGAGGCGGCGGTCGCGAACGACGATCCCGGCGAGGCCCGGCGCCTGCTCGCCCGCTTCGACTTCACGGACGCGCAGCGCCGCCACGTCGCCGGCCTGATCGACGAGTGGGAGCGGAGCCATGCCCGCCGCTGAGAACGCCGACGTCGTCCGTCTGATCTTCGACGCCTTCCTCCGGAAGGACCCCTTCGTGCTGCGGGAGGTCTTCGCCCGCGACGCGGTCTGGATCGTCGCGGGCGACGGCGTCATGGCCGGGACGTTCCACGGCCGCGGGGAGATCCTCCGCTTCCTCAGCCGCCTCCCGAAGGAGACGGACGGTACGTACGGGTCGCGGCTGATCGACGTCCTCGCGAGCGACGAGCGCGCCGCGGCGCTGTACCGGGCCACGGGCGTCCGGCGCGGCCGCGAGCTGGACCTCGACCAGGTGCTGCTCTTCCGCCTGGAGGGCGGCGTCGTCACGGAGGTGCTGGCCCTTCCGACCGACCCCGCTGCCTTCGACGAGTTCTGGGAGCAGTGAGCGACGCCGCTCGGGTTCCCCGAGCTTGCGCAGGAGCCTTGCGACCCGCGAAGCGGGGCGCCTTCGGGGGTCTTCGCGCGGTCGGGAAACCGCACAAGCGTGCGGTTTACCGACCTTGCGCATAGGCTGGCACTGATGAGTGAGCGCCGCTTCGCCGACGGCCTGCGGTACCGGATCGAGATCCCGTCGGTCGAGGGCCCCGCCGTGCTGCGGGCCGTGCTGGAGGAGGCGGAGGCGCGGCACGTGCCCGTCCGGCGGGTCTCGCAGGGGTCGGGTGTGATGATGCTCACCGACGACGAGATCGCCGAGCTGGCGCAGCTCGGCGCGCAGCACGGCGTCGAGGTCTCGCTCTTCCTCGGCCCGCGCGGCGCCTGGGACGCGGGCGGCCAGTCCGCGGCGACCGGCGCCGTCGGCGGCGTCGCGCGGGGCTCGGCCGGGGTCGAGTGGTGCGTCGCCGAGGTGCGGCGCGCGGTCGAGCTCGGCATCCGCTCGTTCCTCGTCGCCGACGCCGGCGTGCTGACGACGCTGGGAGCGATGAGGCGCGACGGCGAGCTGCCCGCCGAGCTCGTCCTCAAGACCTCCGTGCTGCTGCCGTGCGCGAACCCGCCGACGGCGCGCGTCCTCGAGGAGCTCGGCGCGGGGACGATCAACGTCTCCACCGACCTCTCTGCCGCCGAGCTCGGCGAGATCCGTTCCGCCTGCACCGTGCCGCTCGACGTGTACGTCGAGGTGCCGGACGATCAGGGCGGCTTCGTCCGCTTCTACGAGGTGCCGGACCTGATCCGGGCGGCGGCGCCGATGTACGTCAAGCTCGGCATCCGCAACGCGCCGAACATCTACCCGGCCGGGCTCCACCTCGCCGACGTCGCCGTCCGGCTCGGCCGCGAGCGCGTCCGGCGCGCCGAGCTCGTCCTGCGGCTGCTGCGCGAGCGCGCCCCCGAGCTCGTCGAGGGCCGCGGCGACGACCACCCCGCCGACCTCGCGGTCCCGAGGCCCTGACGCAGATGGGCGAGCACGATCGCATGCGGGAGCGCTTCGCGGCCGTCTACACCGCCGCGCTCACCGACGTCCTCGACGAGCGCGGGCGCCGGACGCAGACGCTGCCGCCGGCGATCCGGCCGCTCGTGCCGGGTATGCGGCTGGCGGGCCCCGCCTTCACCGTCGAGGGCAGGCCCTCGGACCACGGCGACTGGGAGGGGGCGATCCGTAAGACCCTCGCGATGCTCGGCAGCGTGCCCGCGGGCCACGTCGCCGTCTACCAGTGCCACCACGACCGCGCGGCGCACTTCGGCGAGCTCTCCGCCACGTCGCTCTCGACGCGCGGTGTCGCGGGCTGCGTGATCGACGGCGGCTGCCGCGACACGCGCTTCGTCGCCGACGAAGGCTTCCCCGTGTTCGCGCGGCACGTGACGCCCGAGGACTGCACGTGGCGCTGGCAGGTGACGGCGACGCAGGTCGCGATCGAGATCGGCGGTGTCCGGGTGGAGCCGGGCGACTGGGTGGTCGGCGACGAGGACGGCGTCGTCGTCGTGCCAGCCGCCATCGCCGGCGACGTGCTCGCCGAGGCGGAGGCGAAGGCGGGCACCGAGAACGAGATCCGCGCCGCGGTCCGCGAGGGGATGCTTCCGCTCGAGGCGTTCGAGCGCTTCGGCACCTTCTAGCGTGGGGGACCCCATGGTTCCCCCACGAGCCCTCTCCTATGCCGCAGCGCAGAGAACGACTCGCAGCTGGCCTCCCGGCCGGCCAAGCCGGCCTCCGGCCGCAACCGCAGATCCACAGGAGCTCTCCTGCGAACGGCGCCTCGCAGCACGGCACACGCCGCGTCAGGCTGTCGGCGGCGGCCCCTTGCGTCCCTGCCCGTAGCGGCGCCGCAGTCGCGCGCGCAGCCTCGACGCGCGAGCTGCGATGATCGCGGCATGACCGGGACAGCGGACGTGCTCACCGCGGACGCCGCCGCGTTCCTGACCGACCTGCAGCGCGCTTTCGGCGAGCGGCGGCTGGAGCTGCTCGCCCGGCGGGCCGAGCGTGCGGCGCGGCTGGAGGCGGGCGAGCTGCCAGACTTCCTCGCCGCGACGGAGGCGGTGCGCGCCGGCGACTGGCGGATCGCGCCGTTCCCGGACGAGATCGCCGACCGGCGCGTCGAGATCACGGGGCCGGTCGACCGGAAGATGGTGATCAACGCGCTCAACTCGGGCGCGAAGGTCTTCATGGCCGACTTCGAGGACGCGAACTCGCCGACGTGGGAGAACGTGATCCAGGGGCAGCGGAACCTCACCGACGCGCTCGACCGGACGATCGAGCTGGACACCGGCGAGAAGCGCTACCGCCTCAACGACGAGGTCGCGATGCTGTTCGTGCGGCCGCGGGGGTGGCATCTCGAGGAGCGCCACTTCGAGGTCGACGGCGACCCGATCAGCGGCTCGCTCTTCGACTTCGGCCTCTACTTCCTCCGCAATCACGGCCGCAACGGGCGCTACCTCTACCTGCCGAAGCTCGAGTCGCACCCCGAGGCGCAGCTCTGGAACGACGTCTTCGTCTGGGCCCAGGAGCGGCTCGGCGTGCCGGTGGGGACGGTCAGGGCGACGGTGCTGATCGAGACGATCCTCGCCGCGTTCGAGATGGACGAGATCCTCCACGCGCTCAGGGAGCACTCGGCCGGGCTGAACGCGGGCCGCTGGGACTACATCTTCAGCGTCATCAAGAAGCTCGGCCGCCGCCCCGAGTTCGTGCTGCCCGACCGGGGCTCGGTGACGATGGCGGTGCCGTTCATGCGCTCCTACTGCGAGCTGCTCGTCAAGACCTGCCATCGCCGCGGCGCGCACGCGATGGGCGGCATGGCCGCCTTCATCCCGTCCCGCCGCGACCCGGAGGTGAACCGCGTGGCGCTCGAGAAGGTGACCGAGGACAAGGAGCGCGAGGCGTCGCAGGGCTTCGACGGGACCTGGGTGGCGCACCCCGATCTCGTCCCGGTCGCGATGAAGGCGTTCGACGCGGTGCTCGGCGAGCGGCCGAACCAGATCGAGCGGCAGCGGCCGGACGTCGCCGTCGGCGCGCGGGAGCTGCTCGACGTGGCGTCGACCCCGGGCGACGTGACGGAGGGCGGCCTGCGGAACAACGTCTCGGTCGGGATCCAGTACCTGCAGGCCTGGCTCGAGGGCAACGGCGCCGTGGCGATCAACAACCTGATGGAGGACGCGGCCACGGCGGAGATCAGCCGCTCGCAGATCTGGCAATGGCTCCACCACGGCCGCGTCGGGGCGGCCGACGTCGAGCGCGTGACCGAGGAGGAGCTGGCGAAGCTCGGGCCCGGCTACGAGGACGCGCGGGCGATCTTCGAGCGGATCGCCACCCAACCCGACTACGTCGAGTTCCTGACGCTCCCGGCGTACGACCGCCTCGTCGCCGCCGAGCCGGCCGCGAGCGTCGGCTGACGGGCGGGGAGCCCGTGCGAGCGGTCTTCGTCGGAGGCTCGAGCGGGATCGGCCTGGCCGCTGCCCGGCTCGCCGTCGCGGCGGGCTGGGACGTCGTGGTCGCCTCGCGCGACCCGGAGCGAGCCGACGTCGACGCCGAGAAGGTCGCCCTCGACGTCGCCGACCGCGAGGCGGTGCGATCGCTGTTCGGGCGCCTGGGCCCGATCGACCACCTCGTCTGCTCGACCGTCGCCCGGGCGGGCGGGCCGGTGAAGGAGCTCGACCTCGACGCCGCCCGCCGGGCGTTCGAGGTGAAGCTGTGGGGCCCGCTGGCTGCGGTCCAGGCCGCCGAGGTGACCGGGTCGATCGTGCTCCTCTCCGGCGTCGCCGCGTCGACGCCGATCCGGGGCGGCGCCGCCACCGCGGCGGTGAACGGCGCCGTCGAGGCGCTCGTCCGCACGCTCGCGGTGGAGCTCGCTCCGGTGCGGGTCAACGCGGTCTCGCCCGGGATCGTCGACACGCCGACCTGGGCCGCCATGGCCGCGGCCGACCGGGACGCGATGTTCGAGCGGCTCTCCGGGTCGCTCCCGGCCGGCCGCGTCGGCAGCGCCGACGACGTCGGCGGCGCGATCTGGCTGCTGCTCACCAACGGGTTCGTCACCGGCACCGTCGTGCACGTCGACGGCGGCCACCGGCTGGCCGCGCCCTGATCGCCCCAACCGGCCTTGTGACGATCAGTCACGAGGCCGCGGCGGAGCCACGCTACGCCGCGTCGGCGGCGCCCGGCTCGACGGCCGGTTGCGCGGCGAAGTCGGCGCCGAGCGCGATCAGGTCGTCGATCTTGATCCACTGGTCGCCGAGCGCCCGGCCGCCGGCGCGCAGGATCGCGTCGCGCAGCGGGATCGCCCAGCGGTGCTCGAAGAGCACCACGGCCGCAGAGGTCTCCGGCGGGATCATCTCGCCGAGGTCGACGATCTGCTCCTCGGAGGCCTCGAAGACGTCCGCGGCGGCGACCTCCGCGCCGAGCACCGCACCCTCGCGGGCCCCGGTGGGGCCGGCAGCGCCGAGCCCGATCAGGCCGCCGACCCAGGCGCCGACCTCGCGCCGGTCCTCCTCGTCGAGGTCCGTCATCTGCAGCGAGATCAGCTCGCCGTCCTCCCGCTTCGAGACGAACAGCAGGTCGAGCACGCGGATCAGGCCGCTCTCGCGGAGACGCCGCAGCTCCGCGCGCACCTCCTCGCCGGCACGCTCGCCCTCGAAGCTGATCGTCACCATCTGGATCGGGCCGACACTCATCCAATCCCTCCCGTGGTCGTCAGGAACCGCTCGATCGCGTCCGCCGTCTCCGTGAACGCGTCCCACAGCACTGTATGCCCCCCGGGGACGACGACGGAGGCGATGGTGGCGATCCGCGGCACCTTCACCTCGATCCACGACTCCTCGCCGAGCACGACGAGCGTCTGGCAGCGCGGCCACGGCGGCGCCTCCCGTGCCATCACGCTCCAGGCCGTGACGACCGCGCTCCGGCAGTAGTGCACCCTCAGCCCGTCGCCGTCGTCGGCCGGCACGAGGTCGTCGGCGAGCTCCGCGGCGACCTCGTCGCGCGTCGCCCGCACGACCGTTCCGGTCGCCATGCGGGCGTCGGCGAGCTCGCCGACCGACGAGAACCGCACCTCGAGCCGGGCTCCCTCGGCCTGCTCCAGCGCCGTCGCGGGGTCGATGTGGAGCGCCGGATCGAGCAGGACCGCGCGCTCGACGCGTTCCGGATGCCGCGCGGCGAGCTCGGCCACCAGCCGCCCGCCGAAGCTGTGCCCGATCCACGTCGCCGGCTCCGCGACCGTCTCGAGCAGGTCGGCGACGTGCGCGTCCGCGTCCCACGGCGGCTCCCAGCCCGACCGCCCGTGCCCGCGCAGGTCGAGCGCCACGACGCGGTAGCCCGCAAGACGCGCCCGCGCGAGCCGCTCGAAGCGCCCGCCGTGGCTCGTCACGCCGTGCAGGCAGACGACCAGGGGGCCGTCGGGGGGCCCCCACTCGCGGGCGTTCAGCTGCATCGCAGCACGATCTTGCCGAAGTGGTCGCCCTCGAGGCGCGCCAGCGCGCTCTCCGCCTCGTCCAGGGCCAGCACCGAGTCGATCACGGGGCGCCAGCTCGCCGCCGCCAGCAGGCGCAGGAGCGCGGCGAAGTCGCTCGGGCTGCCCATCATCGTCCCCAGCAGCGAGAGCTGGCCGAAGTAGAGCGGGCGCACCTGCAGCGCGGCCTCGGTGCCGCCGGTGGCGCCGAGGACGACGACGCGGCCGCCGGGGTTGCAGCAGTCGAGCGACTGCTGCCAGGTGGAGCCGACCGAGTCGATCACGAGATCGGCGCCGCCGAGCTCCTCGACGGCCGCGACCCAGTCGCCCCGCGCGTAGTTGACGCCCGCCTCGGCGCCCAGCGCGCGCGCCCGCTCGAGCTTCTCGTCGGAGGACGAGGTGACGAGCACGCGCGCGCCCTCCTGGCAGGCGAGCTGGACGGCGAAGCACGAGACGCCGCTGCCGGCGCCGAGCACGAGCACGGTCTCGCCCGGCTGCAGCCGGCCGCGGACGAAGAGCGCACGGTAGGCGGTCACGGCCGCGAGCGGGAAGGCGGCGGCCTCCTCCCAGGAGAGGGCGGCCGGCTTCGGGTAGCAGTTCGCGGCCGGGACGGCGACGGCCTCGGCGAAGGTGCCGTCGCGGGGCCCGCCGAGGATCTGGAAGTCCGGGCCGTACGCCGCCTCGCGCGGCCCCCAGTCCAGCGAGGGCAGGATCACGACCTCCGCGCCCGTGTCGCGCCGGACGCCGGCGCCGTCCGAGCCGGAGATCAGCGGCAGCGGGAACGGGTACACGCCCTTCCGGACCAGCAGGTCGCGGCGGTTCAGGCCGGCCGCGCGCAGGTCGACGACGACCTCGCCCGGTCCCGGCTCGGGCTCGGCGACCTCCTCGAGCCGCAGCTCGCCGCCCTCGTGGACGCGCGCGGCGCGCATCAGGAGCCTGCCTGCGGCGGCGACGGGTTCCAGGCCGGGCTGGAGTCGTTGTCCTCGGGATCGGTCAGCTCCACCTGGTTGCCCTCCCCGTCGATGGTCAGGATCGCGCCGCCGCGCGAGAAGGCGAGCGTCTCGCCGTCGGGAGACCAGGCGGGCTCGAAGGCGTCGTCCTCGATCGAGTGCGTCAGCTGCTGCAGCTGCTTCCCGTCCACGCCGATCGTGTAGATCTCGAACCGGCGGCCGCCCTGGTCGCTGGAGAAGGCGATCGTCTCGCCGTCGGGCGACCACGCCGGCGCGTAGCTGACCCCGTCCAGCTTCGTCAGCGCCCGGCGCCCGGAGCCGTCGGGCCGCGTCAGCCAGAGCTCGCGCCTGTCGGTTCCCGGCGTCCTCCGCTCGTAGACGAGCCAGCGGCCATCGGGAGACCAGGCCGGATCGCTCGCGGGCGCGAGGTCGTCGGTGACCCGGCGGAGATCCGAGCCGTCCGGGCTCATCAGGTAGATGAGCCCCTCGCCGCGCTGGAACGCGATCCGCCGCCCGTCCGGAGACCAGCTCGGGTGGCTGTCGTCGTCGCGCGTCGAGGTCAGCCGCCGCGTGTCCGTCCCGTCCGCGTTCATCACGTAGAGGTCGGAGGTCCCCGCGCGCCTGCTCGAGAAGACGAGCTGCGTGCCGTCCGGCGACCAGGACGGGTCGAGCTGGAACCCGATCGCCTGCGGCGACTGGTCGTCGCTCGGATGCTCGTCGCTCAGCCGTCCCTGGTCGCCGCCGTCGGCGTTCATCCCGAAGATCGCGTAGTCGCCGTCCCGGGTGCTCACGAACGCGATGTCCCGTCCGGGCTCGCCGGAGCCCCCGCAACCGGCGGTTCCCAGCGCGAGCGTGACGGGCAGGGCGGCGAGGAGGATCCACGTCTTCACGGTCGAGGGGGCCCGTGCGGGAACCATGGGTTCCCCCACGCTAGTGGGCGAGCGGCTCCACGCCGAGATAGCGCCGCTGCAGCTCCTGGTCGCCGCCGATCTCGGCGGCCGTCGTCTCCAGCGCGATCCGGCCGCCGACCATCACGAGCTGGCGCTCGGCGAGCGCGGTCGCGACGCCGAGGTTCTGCTCGATCAGCAAGATCGCGAGGCCCTCCTCCTCGAGCCGCTGGAAGGTCGCGATCATGCTCTCGATCACGGTCGGCGCGAGCCCCTCCGACGGCTCGTCCATGAGCAGCAGCCTGGGGTTCGTGACGAGCGCGCGCCCGATCGCGAGCATCTGCTGCTCGCCGCCGGACAGCTGCGCGCCGCCGTTCCGCTTCCGCTCGGCCAGCCGCGGGAAGAACTCGTAGACCCGCTCGCGGGTCCACTCGCTGCCGCCGTTCGCCGACGTGCCGCGGGCGGCCATCCGCAGGTGCTCGTCGACGCTGAGGGACGGGAAGAGACGGCGGCCCTGAGGCACGTAGCCGATGCCGTTCCTGGAGATCTTGTACGACTGCCTCCCGACGATCTCCTCGCCCTCCAGCCGGACCGAGCCTCGCGCGGTCGGAGGTGTGATGCCCATGATCACGTTGCAGAGCGTCGTCTTGCCCATCCCGTTCCGCCCGATGATCGCGATCGACTCGCGTCCCATCGAGAAGCCCACGTCCTCGAGCGCCTGGGCGCTCCCGTAGAACGCGCTCAGGCCCTCGACCTCCAGGAGGGCCGGCTCCGCCCCGGCGCCGGCCGGCTCCGGCAGCTCACTCATGGCGGAAGCTGCGGCCGAGGTAGAGCTCGTGCACGGTCTCGTTCGCACGGATCTCGGCGGGGGTCCCCTCGACGATCACGCGGCCGTCGTGCATCATCGTCACCCGCTCGGCGACGGTCAGCGCGATGTCCATGTCGTGCTCGATCAGGACCAGCGTGATGTCCCGGTCGAGCGCGAGCAGCAGATCGGTGAGCAGGCCCCGCTCGCCGCGCGAGAGGCCGGAGGCGGGCTCGTCGAGCATCAGCATCCGCGGCTCGACGGCCAGGGCCATCGCCAGCGCCACCTGCCGGTGCTCGCCGTGGGACAGCGAGCCGACGCGCTCGGCGAGCTTGTGGTCGATCGCGACCCGGCCGGCTGCGACGCGGGCGCGCTCGCGGATCCCGCGGTCGTGCCGCGGCCTGACGAGCGGCCGCAGCCGGCCGCCCTCGACGCCGACGACCGAGAGGTAGATGCACTCCTCGACGGTCAGGCCGGCGAACAGTCGCGACTGCTGGTACGTGCGGGCCAGGCCGAGCCGCGCCCGGCTGCGCGGCGGCCGCGAGGTCACCGCGTCGCCGAACAGCTCGATCGACCCCTCGGTGACGCGGAGGTCGCCGGCGATGAGGTTGAAGAGCGTCGTCTTCCCGGCACCGTTGGGGCCGATGAGCGCGCGTCGCTCTCCCGGCTGCACGGCGAGCTCCACGTTGTCCACCGCCCGCAGCCCGCCGAAGGCCTTGGAGACCGCCTGCAGGCGGAGGGCGAGCTCGCTCATCGGGCGTCGCGGCGGAACGCGCCGAGCACGCCCCGCGGCGCGAAGAGGATCACGCCGATGTAGACGGCGCCGAGGATCAGGAGCCAGCGCTTCGTGTAGATGCTGACGAAGTTCTTCAGGAACACGATGACGGCAGCGCCCAGCACGGGGCCGCCGAGGGTCCCCGGGCCGCCGAGCGCGACCATGAGGAGGGCTTCCACCGAGGTGACGAGCTGCACGTCGACCGGGCTCACGAAGCCGTTGTAGTAGGCCCAGAACACGCCCGCGAAGCCGGCGAAGAGCCCCGACAGCACGAACGCCAGGTACTTGTGCAGCCACACGTTGTAGCCGAGCGCGCGCATGCGGCCCTCGCTCTCCCGGATCCCCAGGAGCGTGAGCCCGAACGGCGAGCGGACGATCAGCGCGAGCAGCGCCCACGCGACGGCGAGCGCGGCGACCGCGACGTAGAAGAAGACCAGCGGCGACCCCGCGCTCCACGGCAGCCCGAGCTCGGGGCGTGGCACGCCCGCGATGCCGTTGTCGCCCTTCGTCATCGACACCCAGCGGAAGGCGAGCCCCCACACCA
>DATBMD010000024.1:0-4376 GCA_036555085.1 Gaiellaceae bacterium | reverse complement strand
TCGTCCTCCAGCGCATCGCGAACGTGAAGGGGTGATGCACGTGCTGCTCCTGCTCGCCTTCGTCTGTCTCGCCACCTCGCTCGTGATCGCCGGCGGGCTGCTGACGCAGCCGCAGCGCGAACGGCAGGCGTCGCTGCGCCGCGCCGTCGCCCAGAGCGGCCCCGCGTCCGGCACCCCCGGGCCGTCCCGCTGGGAAGGCATGTCGGCACGACACGCCGGCCGGCTCGCCCGGCTCGCCACGCGCCTCGACCCGCGGGCCACCGTCGACAGGGTCGGCACCCGGCTCGTCGCGGCCGGAATGGCGCACAAGCTCTCGCCGCAGGCGTTCCTCGCCCTGAAGATCGTCTTCGCGGCGGCAGGCGTCGCCGGCGGCTCGCTGCTCGGCATGCTCAACGGCAGCGCCACCCGCGTGCTGCTGTTCGGCGTGGCCGGCGGCGCGCTCGGCTTCTTCCTGCCCGACCTCCGCGTGGGCTCCCGGGCGCAGAAGCGGCGCGAGCAGATGCGCCGCGACCTGCCCGACGCGCTCGACGTGCTCGCGATCAGCGTCGAGGCGGGGCTCGGGTTCGACGCGGCGCTGGCCAAGGTCGGAGAGCACCTCAAGGGGCCGCTCGTCGACGAGCTCGACCTGACGCTGAACGAGATGCGCGTCGGCGAGACGCGCGTGAACGCGCTTCGCAAGCTGGCCGCGCGGACGGGCCTCCCCGAGGTGCAGTCGTTCGTCCAGGCCCTGCTCTACGCCGACCAGCTCGGCAGCCCGCTCGGCCGCGTGCTCCGCGTCCAGGCGGCCGATGCCCGCCGGCGGCGCCAGGTGGCCGCCGAGGAGCGCGCGATGAAGGCGCCCGTGAAGATGCTCCTGCCGATCCTCGTCTTCATCTTCCCGGTGCTCTTCGTCGTGATCCTCGGACCGGCGATGTACCGCGTGTTCGAGGTTTTCTAGGCGCAAGGCCTGTGGTCTGCACACCTGTGCAGACCACAGGCCGCGCGAAGACCCCTAAAGGCGCCCGCCTTCGGCGGTCGCAAGACCACGTGACGTGTTCGGTGCGTGGACGCAGGGATGCGGCGTGTGCCGTGATGCGACGGGAGAGCTCCCGTGGATCCGCAGTCTGGGGCCGGAGGCCGGCTTTGCCGGCCGGGAGGCCAGCTGCGAGTCGTCCTCTGTGCTGCGGCGAAGGAGGGGGGTCCGTGGGGGAACCATGGGGTTCCCCCACGCTAGCCGTCCGCGTCGGACGGCTTCTCCTTCAGCGGGCCGTGCTCCTCGACGAACGCGCCGAGCAGGCGGCGCAGGAGGTCGTTCAGCTGCGCCTTCTCGCGGTCGTCGAGCGCCGATGCGATGCGGGCCTCCTTCTCGGCCTGCACCTCGACGCTGTCCTGCCAGAGCTTCCAGCCGCCCTCCGTCAGCTCGATCTGGAGCGCACGCCGGTCGACGGGGTCGGGGAGCCGGCGGATGAAGCCGGCGCGCTCCAGCCGGTCGAGGCGGTTCGTCATCGCGCCGCTCGAGAGGCCCATCCACCGCGACAACTTCCCCGGCGACACCCGGTACGGCTCGCCCGAGTACCGCAGCGCGCCGAGCAGCTTCCACTCGCCGTACGAGACGTCGAAGCGCGCGAGTGTCTCGTTCATCGTTCGGTCGAGGTAGCGGTCGATCGTCTGGATGCGCTCGACGATGCCTTCGGTGAGGAGGTCGAGCTCGGGAAGCTCGCGGGCCCAGACCTCGAGCTTGTCGTCGATGACGTCCGTCTCGGTCGCCGCGGCCTTGGCCATCGCGCTGATTGTCGCCTTCGAGTTTCTTGACGTCAAGGTATTCACTCCGCTAGAGTGCCGGCCAAGTAGTTCGGGTTCAAGATACTTGTGACCAAATGGTAGCGGCCGAGAGGAGGAACGCCGCAATGCTGATGTTCGGCCCCGAGGTGACCACCGCACTCGCTGCCGATCGAGCCGAGCGACTGCGCGAGGCAGCGACTGCGCGCCCCGGCGGGCTCCGCCGCCTGCTGGGTAGCGTGATGATCGCAGCCGGGCGCCGCCTCGACCCCGAGGCGCCCGCGCTGCGTCGAGGTGCGAGCCCCTGCGAGGGCTCGCACCTCATGCTCACGGGTCAGACGACGGTCTGACCTCTACTGGCAGGACGACGTGCGCGCGTAGGCGCCGGCGCGCGACGAAGCGTTGTTGCGGGCGTCGTAGGCCTGGACCGAGATCCAGTAGAGCGTCCCGCACGGGAGACGGCTGAGCGTCGTGCTCGTCGCGGTCGTGATCCGCGCGAGCGTGCTGCCGCGCCAGACCCGGTAGCCGGCGACGCCGACATTGTCGGTCGACGCGTTCCAGCGGATCGTGAGCGTGCTCGCGGTCGCGGTGAACTGGAGCCCGGTGGGAGCGGTCGGCGGCTTCGTGTCGGTTCCGCCCGGTGGGGGCGGCGGCGGTGCCGGAGGGGACGGTGCCGGCGCAGGCGGCGGGGGTGGCGGCGGCGGCGAGGTCGAGCACGGCGACGTCATCGTCGTCAGGGTCGCCTTGCCGGACCGGTTCTGCGCCAGGTCGACCGCGTCGACCGAGAACGTGTACATCCGGTTGCAGCCGAGCGACATGACCGTCGCCGACGTGCCCCCGACTGTGCCCACCCGCGACGAGCCGACGTAGATGCCGTAGCCGGTGACGCCGCGGTTGTCGGTCGCGGCGTTCCACCGGAGCGTGACCGACGTCTGCGTCCTGGCGGAGACCACGAAGCCGGTCGGGGTCGACGGCGGCTGCATGTCGGCCGGGGGCGGCGCGGGCGGCGGCGGTGGCGGCGTTGGGGGTGGCGGCGGCGGCGGTGCCGGCGGCGCGGGGCCTCCGGAGCCGGCCGCCGTCCCGAACTCCTGCGTCCAGTACAGCGCACCGCTCGCGGCCCGGGCGACGCCGACGCCCAGCGAGCGGTAGGTCGCGTTCTCGATGTTCGAGCGATGGCCGGGCGAGTTGAGCCAGGCGGACATCACCGCTGCGGGGCTCGTATAGCCGTACGCGATGTTCTCTCCCCACCCCGACGAGGTGGCCGGATAGCCGCAGGCGAGCAACCGGTCGGAGACGGAGCGGTTGACCGGCGGCGCCGGGTCGTTGTGCGCCATGTAGCCGTAGCCGGCCATGTGGAGCGACTTCCAGTCCGCCGCGGCGGACAGGCTGGCGAGCGCGCCGAGCTGGGACAGCCCACGGGCGGCGCGATGCTGGTTGACGAGCTGGAACACCTGCTGCGCGTAGGACCCGTTCAGCGTCCCCCATGACGCCTGCGGCACGCAGTCGCCGACGACTGCGGCGGCCCCTCCGGGGAGGAGCGAGACGGTGATCGCGGCCGCGGCTGCGGCCAGCACGGCGAGCGGGCGGCTTCGTGTCATATCGACCCCCCTCGAGGGAGCGTGGCGGCTCCAGTCGATTTCGGCCGCCCACCCGGACGGCCCAATCCCCAGTCGAAGGGGGCCATGCTAGCGACCCGCGTGATCAGGGGGATCGGGTACCGGCGGGCTCCCTCGATCGAGGGACGAGAGACGGCGCTGCCGGTCAGACGCCGAACACGAGATCCGCGACGGCGACCGTCGCCAGGAAGAACGCCAGCGCTCCGGCGACCATCCAGAGAACCGCAGTGAGGCTCCGCACCGGCGGGAGGTTAGCCGTTCGGGCCGGCGCACGGCCGGCGCTCACGTTCCCCCGGTCGGGCGTCTCGCTTCCCCGGACGGGTGATGGCCGCCTCGGGGGCGCGCGCTGATGATCAGCGCGTGACCGCTCTCCGCCTGCGGCAGCGGAAGGCGCCGCATGCCGCTGCAGCACCGCTCCCGCCCCGGGTCGCCGACCCTGCCCGCGGCACGGCGATCGCGGTCGCGTACGCGGCCACGGCTCTGACCGTCGCGGTCGTCTGGGCCGGCCTGGACGGCTTCTCGACGGAGCTCGATCCGGTCGCGTTCGGCGTGCTGCTCCTCGCGGCCGCGTTCGCGGAGCGGATCGGCCTGGAGCTGGGGCCGCGCAGCTGGTACTCGCCGTCCGCGCCGGTGATCCTCGCCGCGGCCCTGCTCGGGGGCCCGCTCGCCGGCCTCGCTGCCGGCGCGACGGCTCAGTTCCTACGCACCGACGTCGTCTGGCGGCGGCGCCTTGCCGAGGGCGGCCTCGCGTCCCTGCAGGGGTTCGGCGCCGGCCTCGCCGCGGCGGCGGCCGCCGGCGCCGGCCGGCCGGCCGTCGCGGTCGCGGCCGCCGTCTCGGCGTCGTTCGCGATCACGTCACTTGGGCGCGCGCCGATCATCGTGCGCCGCGCCGTGCCGCAGGCCGGGAGCGTCTGGCTGCGGGGGACGATCGTCGACCTGGTCGAGGCGGTGCTGCTGATCCCGCTGCTGACGACGCTCGCCATCGCCGCGGCCGTCAGCGAG
>DATBMD010000334.1:0-6812 GCA_036555085.1 Gaiellaceae bacterium | reverse complement strand
GTTCGGGTCCTGTCCGTCGGGCGGCGTCGATGCGACCGTCGAGCAGCTCGGCAGCCCTGTTCCCGGCGCCACGGTGACGCTCAGCGGCGGCCCCAACAGCATGACCCCGGTCTCGGCCACGACGGACAGCAACGGCTTCGTGTCCTTCACGAACGTCCCGGCGGGCGACGGGTACCTGCTGGAGGCGACGAACGGCTCCGAGACGGCCAACCAGACGCTCTCGGTGGCGGTCAACACCGTCACCACGACGATCGTCACGCTCCCCTTCCCGCCCGGAGGGTCGGTCTTCGTCGACGTCGACTGGGGCAACTACGCCGCGGGAGGCGCCACCATCGAGATCACAGGCGGCCCCTACGGCATCGACATCTCGGGCGTGGCGGACGCGAGCGGGCAGCTCACCTTCCCGAACGTGCCGGCCGGCACGGGGTACGTCGTGACGGCGACCAAGGGAACGGCATCGGGCTCCGCCTCCGCCGACGTCACCCTGGCCGCGACCACCAATGTCGCGATCGACTTCACCTCCATCGGAGTGCTCCAGGTCGCGGCGCGGCGCAACGGGGTCAAGGTCCCGAACGCGACCGTCAAGATCACGGGCGGGCCGAACAACATCACTGCCACCGCGACCACCAACGGCAGCGGTGATCCCGATCCGGTCGTCTTCAACGGGGTGCCGGCGGGATCCGGCTACACGATCAAGGCCTGGAAGACGACGTGCAGCGGCAACAACCCCAAGTCCGTGACGCTGACGGGTCAGACAGTGTCCGCTGGCACGACGAATGTGACCGCCAACTTCGGCAGCAACACATGTCCGCTCTCGTGAACACCATGCGAGCGATACGTGGCCGTTTGACGGGCGAGGACGGCTTCACCCTCTCGGAGATGCTGACCGCGCTCGTCGTCCTCGGCGCGCTGTTCGCGCTCGCCTCGACCGTCATCGCCTCGGCGATCCGCCACAGCGACGAGGTCGAGGACCAGAGCGTCATGCAGGCAGAGATCCGCGGGGCGATCGACCAGTTCGGCAGCGACCTCCGTCAGACCTACTCGGGCGACGAGGCGACGTTCCCGATCGAGAGCATCTCGCCGACCGAGATCACGTTCCTCTCGCCCGACCGCGCGGTGCCGTTCCACCTGCGCCGCGTGTCGTACCGCGTCAGCGGCGGTCGCTTCGAGCGGAGGATCGCCACCAGCACCGACACGGACGGCGCGCCCTGGAACATCCCGTCGCTCGGGTCCTGGCTGCAGCAGACCGACCGGATCACGACCACGACGCCGTTCCGCTACTTCGACGCGAATGGAAACGAGATCACCGTGATGACCAACCCCTCCCTCGTCGACACGATCCGCGTGACGCTGACGGCGGCCACCGGGTCCGACCCCAACCGCCCGTTCACGTACCAGACGAGCGTCACCGTGAGGGCCGACGCGTGAGCTCCCGGACGCACGTCGCGGCCCGCGAGGACGGCATCGCGATGGTCCTCGTGGTCTTCCTCTGCGCCTTCCTCGCCCTGCTCGGCGTGACGCTGATCGAGGTCGTCCGCGGGGAGTCGAACCGCAGCGCTCAGCAGGTCACGAGCGGCACGGCGTTCCAGGCGGCCGAGGCCGGCATCGAGGACTACATCTCGAAGATCGTCGACGACCGCCTCTACTACGTCCACTACGTCCACCCGGGCGAGTCGACGCGCCAGGAGCCCCTAGGCACCACGGTCGCCGCAGGGTCGGACGAGATCGCGTGGCCCTACAACCTCGCCTGGACGTACCCGAACAACTTCGACCACTGGAAGCAGCTGCCGAACGGCTACGAGTACAGCCTCCAGATCTTCCCGCCGGTCGACACGGCAGGCCAGATGCGCATCGTCGCGATGGGCCGGAAGCAGAACGCGACGACCGACACGCGGATGATCGAGACGATCATCAGGCCGTCGTCGCTGGCGGACTTCTACCGGGTCGTCAACGGCGACGTCGGCTGGGGCGTCGGCGCGATCACGAACGGGAAGATCTACGCGAACGGCGACATCAGCCACGAGGGGACCGCGACCGCGAGCGTGTACGCGGAGGGCCAGGTCAGCGAGCTCTCGGCGGGGGATCTCCAGAACGGGGCGAAGATCTACGACGAGGACGACACGAACTCGAACGGCAAGCCCGACATTCGCGATCAGATCAAGAACCCGCTCAACTTCTCGAGCTTCGTCACCTCGTTCGTCGACGTCGAGCGGGCGGCGATCGCGGCCGGTGTCCACCTGGACGACCCGTCCAAGGCGGCGTTCAAGCTGACGTTCAAGAACAACGGGACGGTCGACGTCCAGTCGTGCACGCAGACGAGCGGCCAGAACGTCGCCGCGCGCCCGCCCACGTGCGGCTCCGTCAGCAACAGGCTGATCCCCTCGAACGGCGCCATCTACGTCGCGCAGACGGCCGTCGTCTCCGGGGTGGTCGACGGCCGGGTCACGGTCGCCTCCAACGACAACATCGTCGTCGCCGACCACATCTCCTACGAGCAGGCCGGCGACGACGTGCTCGGGCTCGCGGCCAAGAACGACCTCTACGTGGCCTGGTACGTCCCGGACGACCTGACCTGGATGGCGGGGGTGCTGGTCCAGGACGGCACCTGGCAGAGCTGGCCCAACTACCAGAACTCGTCCTACTACGACGCCGCCGGGGACGAGAAGAAATCGATCATGACCTTCACCGGCTCGTCCGCGACGGAGGACGGCGGCTCCTTCACCAACATGTTCACGAACCGCACCTACGGCTACCAGCAGGAGCTGCTGTTCCTGCCGCCGCCGTGGTTCCCGATCGTCGACGACGCCTACACCGTCGTCCTGTTCCGCGAGCTGCCGGCGACCTAGGCGGCGTCGGCCAGGTGACCCCGAGAGCTGCCTCGTGAACGTCGCGCTCGCCGCCGTCGTGTTCGCGCCTGCGCTCGCCGTCGGGAGCTTCCTCAACGTGGTCGCGTCGAGGCTGCCGCTGCACCGGCCGCTGAGCCGTCCGCGCTCGGCCTGCATGAGCTGCTCGGCGGAGATCGCGGCGCGCGACAACGTCCCGCTCGTCTCGTACCTGCTCCTGCGGGGCCGCTGCCGTCACTGCGCCGCGCGGATCCCGCTGCGCTATCCGCTGGTGGAGGCGGCGACGGCGCTCCTGGTCGTCGCCTGCGTGCTCCGCTTCGGCTTCACGGCGTACGGGCTCACGGCGGCCTTCTTCTGCGCGGTGCTCGTCGTCCTGTCGGCCATCGACCTCGAGCACCGGATCGTCCCGAACCGGATCGTGCTGCCCGCGACCGCCGTCGTCCTGGTCGCGCAGATGCTGCGCGAGCCGAGCCTCGAGTGGCTGCTCGCCGCGCTGGGGGCGGCGACCTTTCTGTTCGTCGCGGCGCTCGCCTACCCGAAGGGGATGGGGATGGGCGACGTCAAGCTCGCGCTGCTGCTCGGGGCGATGCTCGGCACCTCGGTCGCCGTCGCGATGATGGTCGCGCTCGTCGCCGCGCTCGTCCCGTCGCTCGTCCTCTTCGCCCTCCACGGTCGCGCCGCCCGCAAGATGGCGATCCCGTTCGCTCCGTTCCTCGCGCTCGGCGCGCTCGTCGCGCTGTTCGCCGGCGACTCGATCATGGAATGGTACGTCGGGCTCAGCGGCTAGAGAGCCCTTACGGGCACTCCTGGAAGCCTCGCCGGCTGCCGATACCTCGCGTGAGGGGCAGACGATGAACCCGACCGGGAAGCTGCGGACGACCGGGCACGAGGTGCCCCAGAACGGCGCCGCGAGCGATGCCTCTCTGGCCGAGAGCGGCTTCCAGACGACCTCCGATCTCGTCGCCGAGCTGGTCGCCACCACCGATCTCGTCACCCCGGACCGGCTCGCCGGCGCCCGCGGGCGCGCCGGGCTGGGCACGCTCGCCCAGGCGCTCGCCGACGAGGGCGTCGCCGAGCCGGAAGGCGTCGCGCGGGCCCTGGCCCGCATGTACGACCTGCCGTACGTCTGCCTCGCGGACGAGCGGCTGTCGCCGGACGCGGCCGAGCTGATCCCGCTCCGCTCGCTCCAGCGCGTCGTCGCGGTTCCGATCGCACGCGTCGGCGAGCGGCTGCGCGTCGCGATCGCCGACCCGGCCAACGTGCACGGGATCGACGAGCTCCGGCTCGCCACGCGTCTCGCCATCGACGTCGAGGTCGGGAACCGGGACGACATCGTCGCCGAGCTCGAGCGGCTGGCCCGCCATACGGAGGTCACCGAGACCCAGTCGTACCTCGACGACATCGAGGTGGTCGGCGAGGACGAGGACGACCTCGAGGTCGACGACGGAGTCTCCGACGCGCCGCTCGTCCGCCTCGTCAACTCGATCATCATGCAGGCGGCCGGCGACGGCGCCAGCGACATTCACTTCGAGCCGCAGGAGGACTCGCTCGTGGTGCGGATCCGCGTCGACGGCGTCCTCTACGAGGCCCAACGGATCCCGCGACGGATGGCGAACGGCGTCACGACGCGGCTGAAGGTGCTGTCGAAGCTCGACATCGCGGAGCGGCGCAAGCCGCAGGACGGGCGCATCTCGCTCAACGCGAAGTCGGTCGGGCGCACGCTGGACATCCGCGTCGCCGTGCTGCCGACGGTGGACGGCGAGCAGGTCGTCATGCGCCTGATCGACAAGTCGCGCAAGACCCCGACGCTCGAGTCGCTCGGGCTGTCGGAGTCGATGCGGCAGCGGCTGCAGGAGGTCTTCAAGCGCCCGACGGGAGCGCTGCTCGTCACCGGCCCGACCGGCTCCGGCAAGTCGACGACCCTCTACGCCGGCCTGGCCGAGATCAACCGGCCCGAGATCAACGTGATCACCGTCGAGGATCCGGTCGAGTACCGCCTGCCGGGCATCAACCAGGTGCAGATCAACGTCAAGGCGGGGATGACGTTTGCGCTCGCGCTCCGCTCGATCCTCCGCTCCGACCCCGACGTGATCATGGTCGGCGAGATCCGTGACCCGGAGACCGCGAAGATCTCGGTCGAATCGGCGCTGACCGGCCATCTCGTCCTCTCGACGCTGCACACCAACGACGCTCCCGGCGCCCTCACGCGGCTGAACGAGATGGGCGTCGAGCCGTTCCTGACGGGCTCGGCCGTGACCGCGGTGCTGGCGCAGCGCCTGGCCCGGCGGCTGTGCACCAACTGCTGCGAGATGTACGTGCCGACGGTCGACGAGCTGGTCGCCGCGCGCATCGGCGCGGAGGAGGCCGCCAGGCGCGAGGGGATGGCGCTGTACCGCAAGATCGGCTGCCCCCGCTGCAACCGGACGGGCTATCGCGGCCGGATCGGCATCTTCCAGCTCCTGATCATGAACGACGATCTGGAGTCGCTCGCAAGCCTGAACGCGCCCCGCGACGAGATCGAGCGGGCCGCCGCGATGAACGGCATGCGCTCCCTGTGGGACGACGGCATCGCGAAGGCCGCCGCCGGGCTCACGTCGATCGAAGAGCTCGCGCGCGTTGTCTCGCTGTAGCTAGTGCGCCCTCTCCAAACCGTGCACCCGGAAACCCCGTAGGGGCCGGACCTGTCCGGCCCGCTAGTGCGGCGCGTGGACAGAGTCGTTGGCGATCGAGAAAACGGTGAATCATTACGAGACGCCGCACTAGTTGGTGTTTCGGGGCAAGTAACACCAACGTCGGCAGAATCCGAGCGATGGCCGTCGTGCCCGACGAGGATCTGCTGGCGCTCGCGGTCGCGCTTCGCACGGCAACGCGCTCGACCCGTGCACCGGTCGTCCAGGGCCGGCTCAGCGATCTCGAGCAGCGCGTTCGCGCTCCCTCGGGCCCAGCGTTCCGAAGCTGGCGGCGGCGCGGGCCCTCGGCGTAAGCCTTCCGGGTCTCGATCGCTGGATCGACCGCGGGCTGATCCCCGTGGTGCCCACGCCGGCTGGTACTCGCCTGCGCCCCGAGACGTGGCCGCTGATCGAGCTGGTCGAGCAGGTCCTGCGGCTGCGGGACGATGGCCGGAGGCGCGGCGTGCTGGCGACGGCGCTCCGTTCTCTCGGACGGCGTCCGCCGGGAGCCGGCCGTTGGATCGTCCCTGCCGACCTCGCGGCGCTGCCGCGGCCGAAGGTCCCGGCCTGGGAGCTGCGGGCGGCCCTGGGGTCGTCGACGCCCCTGGCGCGCCTCGAGAACGTCGCCCGGCTCAGTGAGGCCGCGACGGCACTCGCAGTCGCCGGGCAGCGCCACCGCGTGACTCCGGTCGCCGGCCGACTGTCGATCTGGGCGCTGCTCGAGGCTCTCGTCGCGGGAGCGGTCGACTTCGTCGTCATCGGCGGTGTCGCCGTCGGGGTGCACGGTTACGAGCGCGCGACGAAGGGCCTGGACGTCGTGCCAGGGCCGGACAGGCCGAACCTCGACCGCCTCCACGCCGTGCTGGAGCGCATCGAGGCGACACCGGTCGAGCTCGACGGCACCTCGTTCCTGATGACGCGCTATGGGCGGTTGGGTCTGATGCAGAACGTCGAGCCCGAGGACTACGAGGACCTCGCGGCGCGCTCCCTCGTGGTCGAGACGCCGATCGGGCGCGTGCGTTTCGCCGGGCTCGACGACCTCCTGCGCATGAAGAACGCCGCCGGCCGCGACCGCGACCTCGTCGACATTCGCGCCCTTCGCGAAGCGCGCGGGGAGTGACTACTCGTCCAGCGGCTCGACGACGTCGCAGCCGAGGTACTGGAGGGCGAGGAGCGCCTCGTCGACGAACCGCTTCGCGCTCTCGGCGGTCGAGAACGCGAACGGACGCACCTGCGGGGGCGCGTCCATCGCGCCCGTGACGGGGTGCACCTCGGCCTCCACCGTCACGCCGCCGCCCTT
>DATBMD010000266.1:0-14565 GCA_036555085.1 Gaiellaceae bacterium | reverse complement strand
CTACGCGAGGGGACCCGGCCTCTCTCTAACCGCCCCGCACGAGCGAGTAGAAGAGCAAGCCCTCCTGGGCTGCCTTGTCGAGCTTGAGTTGGAGACCTTCGACGAGCGAGATACGCCCTTCAAGGGTGACCGCCAACTCCTCGCCGTCCATGAGGATCAGGTTCGACAGTGTCGCGGCTTCGTCGACAACCTCCTTGCGGAATCCCGGAATCGAAAGGAAGAGGCCCCGAGTGCTCTCGATCTTCGCCTTCACCTTCCCCGAGAACGCACGCAGATCTCCGATCGGCGGCTGGGTCTTACGCCACCGCGCCTCGAGCAGGTAGTCGAACCCACGGAAAGTGAAGAAACCGTCCGTCTCTTCGACGGTGCCCTTTCGGTAGGGGGGCTGATATGGGATGTCGTGGAGCTTGAAGAGCGCCTCGAGGAGGTCCTGGAGGTCGTACCCGCGCTGCTGCGCTCCGTCTGGGTTGAGAGCGAGCTCCATGTACCGGGCGTGAAGCTCACCGAGACCTCCGACATGCCGCAGCCGAGCCGGTCGTAGCGGATCACCTGCCTCCC
The DNA here is from genome assembly GCA_036555085.1 of Gaiellaceae bacterium. GTDB lineage: Bacteria > Actinomycetota > Thermoleophilia > Gaiellales > Gaiellaceae > Gaiella. Next base: position 14,007 of record DATBMD010000266.1, on the reverse strand, counting down.
GGTAGCGAGGGCCTTGATGAAGCCGCGGAACCGCGCTTCCCTTCCAGTCCTCGACGATATTGCTGACCCACCACGCGGCCAGGACGAGCGGAGGCCCCGTCCCGACGGTCGCGTGCGCGATGCGACGCCCGTCGAGGCGGAAGAACGCCGTCCGCTGACTGCACATGCCGAGAGAGTAGAGAGTGCTCGAGCGTCGCGACGCTCAGGACGATCAATCTCGGCAATCCGTCGAGCAGTCTGACGCGGGCTGGGGAGTTTCGGGCCGCCAAGCCGGCTTCGCGTCCGGGGGTCAGAGCAGCCCGAGGCGCTATAGTTTTACTCGTGAAGAGGCGAGTAAAGCGTAAGAGAGGTTTCACGCGCCTTTCTCCCAAGCGCCAGATCACGCTCCCGCTCGCCGTGGTCGAGCGGGCCGGCCTGACGATCGGCGAAGAGCTTGCGGTCGAGGCCGACGACGAGGGCCGCGTCATCGTGTCCCGCTCCGATGGTGAGACGGTGGGTGATCGCCGCCGCCGCGCGCTCGAGAGAGCTGCTGGCGCCTTGCCTGACGTCTGGCCTGCGGGCGCGCTCGACGAGCTGCGCGACGAGTGGCGCTGACTGCACTCGATACGAGCGTGCTGATCGCGCTGCTCGATCCGGACGACCCCCACCACCAGGCCGCGCGCGCCTCGCTCGAGGCCCACGCCGACGACGACCTGCGCATCCCCGCCCACACGCTCGCCGAGGCGCTCGTGCACCCGGCACGGGCAGGCAAGGAGCGTGAGGCACGACGGCTGATCGCCAGCCTGGAGATCGCCGTCGACCCCGTCGACGAAGCGATAGCGGTCGCCGCGGCGAGGCTCCGCGCGCGACATGGAAGCGCGCTCCTGATGCCGGATGCGCTGGTGCTCGCCTACGCCGACGTGCGCAAGGCGAAAAGCGTCCTGACCGCCGACGTGCACTGGTCCGCGTGGAGCCGCCGGGTCGAGCTCGTCGGAACCTGACTCGTCGCGATCAGAGCTCGAGCCCGAAGCCCCAGCCGCTCAACGCTCGACACGGCACGTTCACACATCCGGTCGCTCGAGCCGCCTAGCGCGCAGCCTCGGCCATGCGCTTGAGGCCGGTCCGGTCCACCTTTCCGGTAGCAGTCCGCGGCATTTCCTCGAGCACGACGACCTCCTCGGGCGCCTTGTAGCCGACCTTGGCACGAGCGAACCGGATGAGCTCGAGCTCGCTCGGCCGCTCGCTGCCCGCCCGTAGCGTGACGTAGGCGCGGACGTTCTCCCCGTGGACCAGATCGTTGATCCCGATGACTCCTGCGCTCTCGATGCTCGGATGCTCCAGCAGCACGCCCTCGATCTCCTGCGGGCTGATGTTCGAGCCGTCGTGAACGATGATCTGCTTCCTGCGGCCGCGGAAGTAGAGGTACCCGTCCGGATCGGCGAACATGACATCGCCCGAATCGAGCCAGGCGTCGACAAACGCCGCCGCCGTCGCCTCCGCGTCTCCCCAGTAGCCGACGCAGACAGCGTCGGTCTTGATCCACACCCGGCCGTCGCGTCCTGTTTCGACGACGTCGCCGGCGTCGTTGCGGATCGACAACGAGACGCCCGGCGCCACCTGACCGACCGAGCCGATCCTGATCCGGGTCGGAGGGCTCACGCAGACGAGCCCGGTCTCCGTGAGGCCGTACGCCTCGTCGACCTCGAATCCGCTGAGCGCCGTGAACTCGCGCTCGAGCTCGCCGGAGACCGTGTCCCCGGCCGCTCTGCACAGGCGCAGCGACGAGAAGTCGTCGTGCGACGCACCATGGTCCCGGGTGAGCGCGAAGAGCTTCGAGGGCAGCGTCGAGAGCACGGTCGGGCGGTCTTCGCGGAGGAGCGAAAGCAGCTCGTCTCCGTCGAACGTCCGGGTGACGACGATGCCGGCGCCGACGCTCAGCGCCGCGAACGAAACGTAGAACGCCCCGACGTGCGAGAGCGAGGAGCCTGCCAGCACGAGGTCATCGGGGCCGAGCTCGAGCCCCGCGGCCGCCGTCGCGAACATCCAACCGAGCGTCTCGTGGGTGTGCGTCACCCCTTTCGGAGCGCCCGTGCTGCCGGACGTGAAGAAGATGACCGCCGGCGCGGCCGGCGCCGCAGCTGGACCCGTCCAGTCTGGTCGACCGCCTTCGAGCAGCTGGTCGAACGTCGCGCCGCCGCACTCAGGCTCGCGATAGCCGATCGTGCCCAAGGGCAGCTGGGCGACGCGCTCGCTCGCTGCGAGATCCTCGTCGCGCTCGACGTGAGCGAGCAACGCACGAGCCTCGCTGACAGCGATCGCGTGGTCGATCTCCGAAGGCGTGTAGCGATAGTTGAGGGGCGTCGCCACGAGCCCCGCCTTGAAGCAGGCGAGGTAGTGGACCACGAGCTCGAAACGGTTGGGCATGAGCGACGCGATCCGGTCGCCCGGTTGCAGCCCCAGACCGAGGTAGCCGCTCGCGAGCCGATTGCTCAGGTCGTCGAGCTCCCGCCACGTCAGGCGCGTCCGCGCCGAGGCGAGTGCCAAGCCGTCGGGGTCGGACTCGAGACCGGGACGGAGCACGTCGCCCGGTGTAGCTCGTCGTTGCAGTGCTGCTCCGGAGTACATCCCCATCGGCGGCTCGCCTACCACAGCGCGCGTCCTGGACTCGATCGCCCAGTCTAGTTCGGCGCGGCGCTCGCCTCGATCGCGGGCTCGTGCCACGTGCCGTCGCGCTCCCGGGCCGTCCGCCATTCCTCGGCGACCTCGAGATGCGTCGCGAACCACACGTCCGGGAAGCTCTTGATGTACGAGATCAGCTCGTCCAGCATCGCGATGCGCGGGTAGCGGCCGATGCAGAACGGGTGGACGACGAGCAGGAAGCAGCCGCCCGCCGCGTACGAGCCGTCGAACTCCGCCTTCCAGATCTCCAGCACCTGCGACGGCGTCGCATAGCCGGACATGTAGGGGAAGAAGCTGAAGAGGAAGTACGGCGCGTCGTCGAGCTCCCAGCTGACCGGCAGCTCGACGAAGTCGCGCAACCGCCCGCCGACGACCGGGACGCGCGGCCGGTACGGCTCGTCGTGGCCGAACAGGCTCGAGTCGTAGGCGAACCCGAACTCCTCGAGCAGGTCCGCGGTATTGGGCCCGAGGGCGAACGGCGGCGACCGGTTCCCTCGCGGCCGCGTGTCGAACACGTCCTCGATGCGACCGATCCCACGGCGCATGAGCTCTCGCTCCTCCTCGACCGGGATGTCGAGGACGCTCTCGTGGAAGTAGCCGTGGTAGCCGATCTCAACCTGCTGCGCAGCGATGTCGCGACAGGCTTGCGGGTGATCGTCGATCACCTGGCCGGGAACCATGAACGTCGCCGGGATGGCGTGCTTGTCGAGCAGGGCCAGGACACGGGGAACGCCCGCGCGGATGTCGTAGTCGCCGCGCGAGAGCGGGCTCGGAGTGGTCAGCTTGAAGGTTCCGCTCCAGAGCGACTCCGCGTCGAAATCGACGGAGATGGTGACGGCGCAGCGGTATCGGTCCTTCCAGGTCATGCTCTCCTCCTCTCCGTTGCTGGCACGGCGTGGGGGTGCGAAGCGGGGACCTCGGGCCAACGGTCCTGCACCGCGGGGGTGGCGCTCCAGAGCGCCTGGGCGGCTCGCAGGACGGTCGCGTCCCTCCACTCGGCGCCGCTGAACTGCACGCCGACCGGGATCCCGAGCCGGTCGAAGCCGGCGCGGACGGCGCACGCCGGCAGCCCGGCGAGATCCTGCGGGACGGTGTATGTCATCACGAGCTCCCGGAGCTCGATCGTCCGGCCGAGGTGCTCGAGCGTCTCGTCGCCGACCGTCACGGGCGATCCCGCCGACACGGGCGTCAGGAGCACGTCCACCTCGCGGAACACGCGGGCGAAGCCGGCGCGGAGGCGCCGGCGCTCCGCCGCCGCCCGCAGGTACTCGCGCACGCCCTCACCCGCCGCCGCTTCCAGGCGCCCCCGCACGTCGGGCCCGTACTCGCCGGCGCGGGCGGGATAGAGACCCGCCTCGACGTGGGTGTGGAGCGCCTCGGCGCGCTGGGTCGGACCGAAGATCTCGTAGGCGGTGCGCCCTTCCGGCAGCTCGACCTGCTCAACGGCGGCACCCAGGCCGCGCACCGTCGCCAGCGCCTGCTCGAAGACCTCGCCGGCGTCTGGCGCGAGCGGGACGACGTGCAGGTCGGGGCAGTGGCCGACGACGAGTCCCTCGAGCCCTCGTTCGAGCTCGTGCTCGAGATCGCCCAGAGCGACGTCTTCGGTGGCCGGGTCGCGGGGGTCGTGCCCGGCGATGACCCGAAGGAGCAGCGCGGCGTCCGCGGGAGCCCGTGCCATCGGCCCCGGGTGGTCGAGCGTGCGCGCCAGCGGCCAGACGCCGGCGAGGCTGACGCGGCCGTACGTCGGCTTGAAGCCGACGATGCCGCAGAAGGCGGACGGGACCCTGATCGAGCCGCCCGTGTCGCTGCCGAGAGCGAGCGGGATCTGGCGGCTGGCGAGGGCCACCGCCGAGCCTCCGCTCGAGCCTCCCGAGATCCGATCGGTCGCCCACGGGTTCCTGCTCGTGCCGAGCAGGGTGTTCACCGAGGTGATGCCCCACGCGAACTCGTGCGTCTGCGTCTTTCCGACCAGGACGGCGCCGGCTGCCCGGGCGCGCCGGACGGCCTCGGCGTCGGCGCCCGGCACGTGCTCCGCGAACATCGGCGATCCGTACGTCGTGCGCACGCCCTCGCTGTCGAACAGGTCCTTGACCCCGAAGGGGACGCCGGCGAGCGGGCCGGCGGCGGCCCCCTGCCTGTACGCGGCCTCGGCGGCCCTCGCCTCCTCGCGCGCGCGGTCGAGGCAGAGCGTCGTGAACGCGCCGAGCGCGCCGTCCACCTGCGCGATCCGCTCGGCGACTGCGTCCAGCGCCTCCACGGGAGAGGCCTCGCGGGACCGAAACGCAGCGAGCAGGTCACCGGCGCCGAGGTCGATCAGCCGCCTCATGCCGCCGATTCCGTCCCGACAGCGTCGGCGGCGCGTTCTCGCAGCAGCGCCTTGAGCCGGACGGCGGCGTCGACCGCTCGCGTCTGCGGTGCCGCGATCCCGAGCAGCGTCGCGATCTCGATCACCGCGCCGCTCAGGCAGTCGATCTCGAGCGGCTTGCCGTTCTCCAGGTCCTGGAGCATCGAGGTGCGATGGTCGCCGACCGCGATCCCGGCCTCCAGCCGGCGCTCGATCGAGACGGGCAGCTCGATCCCGAGGCGGGCGCCGACGCTCGCGCACTCCTCCATGATCCCGCGCGCGAGATCCACCATCTCGGGCACGAGCCCCAGCTCCCCGAGTGAGGCGCCGGTGAGGGCGGTCGTCGGGTTGAAGGCGACGTTGCCGATCAGCTTCAGCCACAGCTGGCCGCGGATCTGCTGCTCGATCGGGCACTTCAGGCCGCCCGCCTCGAAGGCCTCCGCGATCGCGCGGCAGCGGTCGCCGAGCGAGCCGTCGGGCTCGCCGATCGCGAACCGGGTGCCCTCCACGTGCCGGACGACCCCGGGCGCCACGAGCTCGGTCGCCGGATACGACACGCAGCCGATTACCCGTGCCGGCTCGATCGACTGCGACACGACGCCGCCCGGGTCGACGCTCTCCAGCACGGTGCCCTCGTAGCTGCCGCCGAAGGACTGGAAGAACCACCACGGGACGCCGTTCTGCGCGGGCAGCACGGCCGTTTCGCCGCCGAGCAGCTCGCCGAGGCGAGGCGCGAGCCCCGGCAGGCTGTAGGCCTTCAGCCCGATCACGACGACGTCGGCGCCGGCCACCGCGGCGAGGTCGTCGGTGGCGGGCACCCTCGCCTCGAAGTCTCCCCGCGCGGAGAGCACCCGTACGCCGCGCTCCTGCAGCGCCTCGAGCTGGCGGCCCCGCGCGATCAGGACCACGTCGGCGCCGCCGCGCGCCAGCGCCGCTCCGACGTAGGAGCCGATGGCGCCGCTGCCGAGGATCGCGAACCGCATCAGTCCTCGCCGAAGTGCGCGGGCATGCGCTGCCGCTGCACCTTGCCGGTGGGGGTGCGCGGGATCTTCTCGACGAGGTGGACGACGCTGGGGATCTTGAACGCCGCGAGGCGCTCCTTGCAGTGGGCGACCACGTCCGCCGCGGAGAGCTCGCCCGCCGCCACGACCGCAGCGCCGACGAGCTGGCCGTACTTGGCGTCCGGGATCCCGTAGGCGACCGCCTCCTTGACCGCCGGGTGCTGCAGGAGCACAGCCTCCACCTCCAGCGGCGAGATGTTCTCGCCGCCCCGGATGATGATCTCCTTGAGCCGCCCCACCAGGATCAGATAGCCGTCGTCGAAACGACCCTGGTCGCCGGTGCGGAACCAGCCGTCCCGGAACGCCTCGGCGTTTGCCCGCTCGTTCGCGAGGTAGCCGTCCATGACGCCGGGGCCGCGGATGACGACCTCGCCCGCTGCGCCGTCCGCGACATCGGCGCCGAGCTCGTCGACGACGCGGATCTCGGCTCCGGTGGGGACGCCGACCGACCCGAACACCCGCTGTTGCGGCGGGAGTGGGTTGGCAGCCATCTCGTGACTCGCCTCGGTCATCCCGTAGGCCTCGAGCAGCGGCGCGTCGAGATAGCGCTCGAGACGGGCGGCGAGGTCCGGCGGCATCGCCGAGCTGCACGACCGCGCGAACCGCAGGCGAACGCCGTCCGGCCGCTGCTCCGGCGCGCTCTCGAGCACCATGTGGTGGAGCGTGGGGCTCGCGGAGTACCACGTCGCCCCGTGGGCTGCCAATTGCGACCAGAGCCGCCCCGGTGCGACTCGGCGCGGCGCCAGCACCGTCCCGCCCGCGGCGAGCTGCGCGAGCGTCGACGCGACGAGGCCGTGGACGTGGAAGAGCGGCATCGCGCAGTACGACACGTCGTCCGGCGTCAGAGCGTAGTGGCGCGCGATGGCACGGGCCGAGGCCGTCAGGTTGCGGTGGCGAAGCGGAACTTGCTTCGGCCGGCTCGTCGTGCCGCTCGTGTGCAGGAGCAGCGCGACATGATCGGGGGTCGGCTCCGATCGCTGCGCTCGCGCGGTCCTGCCGCTCCCGGCTGAGAGCTCCGGCGGACCGTCCGCGACCAGGGTCACGTCGATCTGCGTCACCTCGCCCGGCGCCGCCCGTCTGGCCGCGTCGAGCTCGCCCTGCGACAGCAGCAGCGCCCGCGGCTGCAGGTCGTCGAGGTAGAACGAGAACTCCGCCTCGCCGTACGCGGGATTGAGCGGAGCGGCGGCGGCGCCGAGCGAGCCGATCGCCAGCACGAGCTCGATGAGCTCCGGCCCGGGCGGCAGCGCCAGCGCGACGCGGTCGCCGTTCGCGACGCCGAGCGCCGCCAGCCGCGCAGCGAGCTCGTCGACGGCGTCGGCGAGCTGCCCGTAGGAGAGCGGCTGCGGATCCTCCGGTGCCCGCAGAGCCGGCATGTCCGACCCGCTCTCGAGGAGGTCGAGGAGAACGCCGTTGTCCAATGCGTCGGCCATGGGTCAGAAGCCGGCGGCGTCGCCGTCCTTGCGGGGGTGGGGGCCGCCGACGAGCTCCGCTCTCCGTGCGGGTGCTGACCGTAGCTCAAAGCGCCGGCGACTCGCGGCAGCAGCCCGCAACCGCGAGCACTCTCCGAGTGATGTGAGAAGCAGGTGGCAATCGCGTGAGGGATCGCTCAAAACGCCCGCATCTCCAACAGTTTCCAAACACGGGGCGTCCACGCTCGCCGCATGAGACGCGCTCTCGTCGCAGCGGCGCTCCTGGCAGCGCTGGTGCTCACGCAGGCCGGCGCAGCCGCGGACTCTCCCCCACCACCCGGTGCCGAGGGCGACAACGGGAGCTGCAACAAGGACGATCCCGCCTACCCGTACGCGGAGACCTTCCGCGCCCGCGTGGCACGGCCGGACCGGGCGGTGCTCCACGGCGGCGTCTGGACCTGCGTCGGGAGGAACGAGTCCAGCCGGCTGATCCTGTCGGACTGGGCCCGGGCGAGCGCGGCGCTCGTCTACTACTACGAGTGGGGACGGACGCGGGCGTACGGAACCAGGAGCCAGGTGCTGCGAACCGTCCGCGACGCCGAGTCGGGGATTCGGAGCGCCACCGCGGCCCTGATCGTCAACGGCCTCAGCCCCGGCTACACGTACCACTTCCGCATCGTCGCCCGCAGCGACCTCTATCCCGACCGGGGGTGGCGCCGAGGCGACGATCGCACCTTCCGCACGCCCAACCGCAGCCTGACGGATCGGTCCTGCCGAGACCCGGTCGTGAGAACCGTCGCGCAGCAGCGAGCCCCGGCGGGCCGCCTCCTGCGCCTGTCCGGCACCGGCCTCGGGCGGACCGGCTCCGTCTCGATCGGAGGCAAGCAGGCGTCGGTCAGACGGTGGTCGCCGAAGCGCGTCATGGTCTCGGCCCCGCCGGGAACCGGACCGCGAGCGCGAATCGTCGTCACGTGCGGTGAAGGGGTCAGCAGCGCCCGGACGCCTGACGCCCCGGCCGTTCGCGTGAGCGGCCTTTGAGCAGCCATCCCGATCGAGCGAAGGAGCCACCATGGCCGAACACCGCCCACTCACATCTCGACTCCCCGGGGCTCCCCTGCGCCGCGTCGCCGTCGCGGCCGCCGTCCTCGCGGCCGGCGCCGGTCTGCTCGCCGCCGTGGGCGGCGCTGCGTCACAGGCGGCGGCACCCCAGAACACCGCTCCACCGTCGGTGTCGGGGGCCGCGCGTCAGGGATCGAAGCTGAGCTCGACGACAGGCAGCTGGACGGGCGACACGCCGATCAGCTTCACGTTCCGGTGGCAGCGCTGCAACGCCGACGCGACGTCCTGCGGCGACATCCAGCCCGCCGCGACCGGCTCGAGCTACACCGTCGCCGCCGCCGACGTGGGCTCGCCGCTGCGGGTCGTCGTCACCGGCGCCAACGCGGCGGGAAGCGCGACGGCGGCGTCCGCGCCGACCGGCGTGGTCACGAAGAGCCAGGCCGCTCCGGCCGTCGCGGGCCAGCCGACGCCCGGCGGGACGGCGTCGGTCGGCGCGACCCTCACCGCGCGGGAGGGCACGTGGACGGGCGACGCACCCATCTCCTTCACGTACCAGTGGCAGCGGTGCACCCCGTCGTACACCTGCACCGCGATTCCGGGCGCGACCCGGGTGACGTATCGCGTCGCGAGCGCGGACGTCGGCTTCAGGCTCCGATTCGTCGTCTCCGCCCGGAACGCGTTCGGCGAGCGGTCGATCGCATCCAACGCCACGGCCGCCGTGCCGTCGACCGCGCCGGCGGGCGCCTACGGGCTCCCTGACGGGAAGACCTCGATCCCAGTCGGCTCGGTCGCGCTGCCCCAGCGGCTCGTGATCTCACAGGTCGACTTCTCCCCCAGCCCGGTGCGGTCCCGCAGCCCGATCACCGCGCGCTTCCGCGTAACCGACACCCGCGGCTACGCCGTCCGCGACGCGCTCGTGCTCGTGATCGGCATCCCCTACAACTGGACCGGATCCTCGCGCGAGGTCGCGACCGGCGCCGACGGCTGGGCGGTGATCGAGATCGTCCCGACCGCCCGGATGCCGTTGAAGCGCGGCGGCGCCGCCGTCTTCTTCGTGCGCGCCCGCAGGCTGGGCGAGCCCGTGCTCGCGGGCGTCACCACCCGGCGGTTGGTTCAGGTGCGTCTCGCGCGACCGTTCTGAAGCCGAAGGTCAGCGTCGGCTGTAGCCGAAGCCGCCTCCGAGAGCCAGCACGAGCAGCACGATGATCAGGATCCACGCCCAGACCGGCATCGAACACCTCCGCTCTTCGGAAACAGGCGCTCCGCCGGTGCCCAGACCAACGGGGTGAAGGGATGAGCCCGAACGGAGCGCCCTGACTCCCGGAGCTTTCCCTCGCACCCGCACGCTCAAACGCTCGCCGCGTCAGATCCAGCGGCGGAAGCGGGCGAGCGCGAGCGCGACGGCGGCGATGCCCACCATCGCGACGACGATCGCCCAGAACATCCAGGCGCGGTCGAAGAGCCCGACCTGGAAGTTCATGCCCATGATGCCGGCGAGCACAGCGGACGGCAGCAGGATGACGGAGACCAGCGTCAGCACCTTCATGATCTCGTTCGTTCGCTGCCCGATCCGGGTCACGAGGACGTCGAACGACCCCATGGTGGAGTCCTTCGCGTCGCGCGCCGCCTCGAGAGCATCGCCCAGACGAGACTCCAGGTCGACGAAGCGGCGGGCAGACTCCTCGCTCGAATGCAGGTCGAGCTCGGGGTGGGCGAGCGAGAGAACGACTTCACGGTGCTGCGTCAGGGCACGGCGCAGCGTGCCGATCGTTCGCCGCAGCTCGACCAGGCGTCGCAGGTTCGTCTTGGCGTCCTGCGGCGTGCCGACCATGACGCTCGCGTCGAGCTCCTCGAGCTCGCCCTCGATGCGCTCGAAGGCGCGCACGTAGCTCGCGACGACCCACACCAGGAGCGTCGCGACGAACGAGAGGGCGTCGAGCTCCCCGATCGCGCCCCCTCCCTCGGCGCGCTCGCGGAACTCGTCGAGCACCTCGATCTCGCCCTCGTGGGCCGTGACGATCCAGTTCGGCCCGACGATGCACTCGATCGTCGTCAGCCCGGCCTCGACCGCCGCCTGCACGGCGACGTGAATCCGCTCACCCTCGTCGGTGACGCCGGCGCCGCGGGAGTGCTCGTGGAGCCTGGAGAGGCTCGCGTCCCCGAGGTCGAGCGGCTCCTTCAGCGCAGCGAGGTCCTCCTCGGTGGGGTCTCGCAGAGCCAGCCAGAGCAGCTGCCCGTCGCCGAGGTCGCGCAGCGCGGCCTCCCAGTCCTCGCGACGCTGCGACTCCTGCTCGTCGAAGACGAAGGCCGTCAGCATGTGCGCTCAGCCCAGTACCACCTGTCGTCAATCTGAAAACATCGAGCTGCCCCGCGACGTGTCTTTCAGGAACCGCCTGCTGCCTCCTGGTCGGACCGAGGGGCGAAGATCCGAAACGTGTTGTTCTCCGGGTCACGTAGCTCGACCCAGCGGACGCCGTCCACGTCGTGGTCGGCGATCCTCGTGGCGCCCAGCGCTTCGACGCGGTCGGCCTGTTGCCGCCAGTCGCTCTGTCCGCCGAGGTCGAGCATGAGGCGATTGCGGCCGCCGGGGAGATCGTCGGACTGAACGAACATCCACGTCGGCCCCTCGGTCTCGAAGCCGATCGTCGCGTATGCGGCGCTCGCGCCTTCGTCGACGGGCAACTCGAGGACCTCCGACCAGAATTCGGCCAGCCTCGCCGCGTCACGGCAATCGAACGAGTACATGCCCACCTGCAATCGCGGTTCTGCCATCGCTGTGCACTGAGGTACCCAGGATCGCCGGCCGCCTGTCGTGAACGTCGTAAGCTCGCCGTGTGAACGAGCGCACCGCGGAGCGCTACCTGCGGCTCGGGCTGCAGGTCGGGCGGCACGTCGACGGGATCGTCGACGCCTACTTCGGCCCGCCCGAGCTGGCAGCCGCCGTCGACGCGGCGCCGCCCGTCGAGCCGCAAGAGCTCACCGCCGCCGCCGATGCGCTGCTGGACGAGCTCGAGGACGGCTGGCTGCGCGACCAGGTGGCAGGGCTGCGCACGTACGCGGGCGTGCTGGCGGGCGAGCCGATCGCGTACGCCGACGAGGTCGAGGGCTGCTACGGCGTCCGGCCGACGCACACCGACGAGACGCTCTTCGCGACCGCGCACGAGCAGCTCGACGACCTGCTCCCCGGCGACGGGCCGGTCGCCGAGCGCCTCGAGCGCTGGGAGCGCTCGACCCGCGTGCCCACCGAGCAGGTGGAGCGGGTGGTCGCGGCGGTGATCGAGGAGGCGCGCGTGCAGACGCGCCGCCTGGTCGAGCTGCCGCCGGGCGAGAGCGTCACCCTCGAGATCGTGCGCGACGTGCCGTACCTGGCGTTCTGCGAGTACCTCGGCGGCTACCGCAGCACGATCGAGGTCAACGTCGACCTCCCGATCTCGGCGCTCGAGCTGCTGGTGCTCGCGCTGCACGAGACGTACCCCGGCCACCATGCGGAGCGCTGCGCCAAGGAGCGCCTGCTCGTGCGGGAACGGGGCCTGCTCGAGGAGGCGATCGTGCTCGTGCCGACGCCACAGTCGCTCGTCACGGAGGGCATCGCCAAGCTCGCGCCGTCCGTGCTGCTCGAGGGCGAGGGCGGGGCGGCGCTCGCCGCGGTCGTCCACGACGCCGGCATCGAGCTCGACCTCGCTCAGGCGCTCGCGATCCACAAGGCCCGCGAGGCGCTCGAGTGGGCGGAGGTCAACGCGGCGCTGATGCTCCACGAGGCCGGGGCGAGCGAGGCCGACACCCGGGCGTACCTCGAGCGCTGGGCGCTGCTGACGCCGGAGCTGTCCGCGCACGTGCTCCGCTTCTTCAAGGAGCCGACCTCGCGGAGCTACGTGCTGACGTACCCCGCCGGACGGGACCGCTGCGCCGCCTACGTCGCGGGCGAGCCGGACCGCTTCCGCCGGCTGCTGACCGAGCAGGTGCGTGTCCGCGACCTGGCCGCCGCGCGAGACGCGAACGCGCCCTCGCGCCGCTGAGCTCGCGCGAGCGGTGGCTAGAACTGCTCGACGTCAGCGGTCGTGAAGCCGCCGGCGAGCGGAACGCCCGTGCTGTCGGTGATCCCGGCGCTCGGCGTGTAGGTGGCGATGCTCGAGTCGTTCGACAGGAGCGGGAAGGTGCTCCGCTCGCCGAGCACGATCGTGAGCGTGCGCTCCGACGCGTCCCAGTCGATCGTCGAGCGGTCGGCGCCGCTGCCGCCGAACGTCGTGGTGATGATCAGGACGTAGTTGGCGCCCAGCGCGATCTCGCCGAAGTTGAAGGCGCAGCTCGTGCTCGTCAGCGTCAGCCGGTCGTTGGTGCCGATGCGCACCCTGACGTCGTTGTCGCCTGACAGGTTCTGATCCGCAGCGTCGTCCGACCAGGCCGAGCAGAAGCTGCTCACGCTCATCTGCCTCGAGAACTGGATCACGATCCGGTCGCCCTGGTCGGGGCGGCCCGGAGAGCCGCCGCCGTTCAGAAGCTGCACGCTGGTGACGGTGGGCGCCAGGGTGTGCCGGACGGTCGTCATCAGGCCGACGGCGTTGCCGAGGTTGTCCATGCCGGTGAGGATGTAGCGGTAGCAGCCCGTGTCCAGGCCGGTCTCGGCGGGCGCGCCGGTGAGCACGGTCGCCGGGCCGAACGTCCCGCAGGTGGTGCCGATGAGCGTCGCCTGCTGGCGGGTGAGCGTGCTGGAGGCAAGCCCGGACTGGGTCGCCGAGGCGGTCTCCGCGTAGTCCGTGCGCGCGATCGCGAAGCCGGCGCCCGTGCTCGTGCTCGTGGTGCCGCCCGCCGTCGCGGCCGTCCCGTTCACCGTCAGCGCGCCGCCCGTCGGCGCGATCGTGTCCGCCGTGACCGTGAACTGCGCGGGGGCGGACGCGATGCCGGCGCCGTTGGTCGCCGTCACGGTCCTCGCCCCGGGCGGCGCGGCTCCCGCGGCGAACGTGTACGTACGCTCGGCGCCGCTGCCGGCGGTCGTCCAGCCGATCGCCAGCGGGCTCGGGAACGTGTAGCCGGCGATCCCGGTGTCGGGATCGTCGGCGGTCGCGGTCAGCGTGAAGCCCCCCGGCACGGAGGGACGGAAGAAGAGCGTCGTGCCGGTGCCGGGGTAGTACATGCCGCCCGTGAGCGCGGAGAACGCGAGCACCGGCGCCGCCGGCGCGGTGCGGTCGACGACGATCGTCTGGCTGACGATCGTGGCCGCGTTGCCGACATTGTCCGTGCCGGTCAGGACGTAGCGGTAGCAGCCGGTCGCGAGCGACTGCGAGTCGTTGCCGCCGGTGATCGTCACAACCGTGGCGCCGCCGAAGGCGCCGCAGACGTTGCCGCTCAACGTCGCGGTCTCGCGCGTGAGGGTGCTCGATGCGAGCCCGGAGGCCGTCGAGGAGGCGGCTTCGACGTAGTTCGTCCGCGTCACCGCGACGGTCCCGGTCGTGTTGACGGTCGCGCCGCCGTTGACCGC
>DATBMD010000226.1:0-23060 GCA_036555085.1 Gaiellaceae bacterium | reverse complement strand
GGCCAGCGGCGCCGCCGGTCGGCGGGCTCGCCCACGAGCGGCGTCGGCGCGGAGACCCGGCCGCCGCCCGTGCTGTAGCGAATCGACCCCAGCTCCGTCCGCTCGCGCAGGAAACGGTCGCGCGTGGCCGCGGCGAGCGTGAGGCTGCCCCCGGGGTTCGCCCGCAGGTCGAGGATCAGACGGTCGCAGCGGGCGAGCTCGGAGAAGGCGGCATCGACGCGCTCGTCGACGCCGGCGCCCCCGAGCCAGGCGTCGATCCGGAGATACGCCGCTCCCGAGGCGAGCCGCGTCCAGCGCACGGGCTCCGCGGCCGGTCTCGTCGCCGGCGCCTCCTGCCAGGCGATCCGGGTGCCGTCCGGGGCGGCGGCGACCACCTCGCGGGGCTCGCCCGCCGGCCCGGCGAGGAGCCTGCGGCCGGCGAGGTAGGGACGGGAGTGAGCCGGCGCCGCGCTCCGCGCCAGCCAGCCCTCGACGTCGGGCGGCTCGCCGTCCAGCTCGGCGAGCAGCCAGCCGGCCCGTACGCCGGCGGCGAAGGCGGCCGACGGCTCGGGGACGCGGGTGAACGTCGCCGCGCCGCCGCTCGCGCGCACGGCGTAAGGGAGGTTCGCGTGCCCCGGCCAGACCCACGTGTGGGAGTCCTCCAGCTCCGCGAGCCACCGCTGCAGCGCCGCCAGGGAATCGGGCGCCGCGGCGACCGCGTGCGCGTGTCGTCCACAGATCGCCGGCCAGTCGAGGCCCCGGAGCTCGAAGGCGGGGTAGGTGTCCGCGACCTCGTCGGCGATTCGGCCGATCGCCTCGTCCAGATCCGAGCAGTCGGTCGCGGCCACCCGGCCGCCGCCGAGCCGCCGCGCCGTCCGCCAGAGGTTGAGCGCCTCGAGCAGGCCGCCGGCGTCTCGCGCGCGCGACTCGATCAGGCCCGCGGCCGGATCCCAGCTGGTCGCCGGCGAGCCTTCGTGGCTCTCGTCGAGGACGAGCAGCCAGCGGCGTCCGGCTCCCGGGTCCGAGCGCGCGAACACGACCGGCGCGCCGAGCTCTGCCTCGAAGCCGGGCCGCTCGAGCAGCAGGAGCTCGTCGGCGCCGCCCAGCGTGGGGTCACGCTCGGGCAGCACCATCGTCACTGGCCCGCCGGCCTCGAGGTCGTGCACGCCGCGACTATCCCAGTCGCGGCGCTGCGAAGACACCGGGCGGAATCGAACCGCCGTCTACGCGCTTTGCAGGCGCGCGCCTCGCCTCTCGGCCACGGTGTCGGGTCGACTCGGTCGTGCCGTCCGGCGGCGGCGCTCCCTGGCTCCGGTCGTGGGTGAGCTGTGGACAATTCGACACGCTTTCGGCACGCGTCGGCCATGGCTCTGCGAGCCATGGCCAGGGTCAGACCCCGGACGTGGCTGCCGCGCGGTTGCGCCCCGTCGGAACGCGAGAGCGCCACTCGAATCGGCCTCTGAGCAGGGGATTCCTGGCCCCGCCGCTCCGCCGACGGCTCTCCGGGCAATCGGTAAGCATGTGCTTACGGACGGCGAAGCCGCCCGCTGCGGTGCTCCCGCGCCTGCTCAGCGGGAGCACCGCCGGCGACCGGTGCTCAGAGCGAGCCGCGGGCGAAGTCCGCGATCAGCTGGGTCGGTCGTGAGGCGCAGCCGCGGTCGTGAGATCGCCCGCGGGTGTCATCGGTCTGGCGATAACCGGCGGGCTCCGGCCCGCGGCTGCGCGGGTCAGCGTGCTGCGAGCTGTCGCTCGCGCTGCTCGCGAAGCTCGGCCTCCGCGACGAGGCCGTCGCGAAAGCGCTCGAGCGCGCCGAGCAGGGTCTCGATCTTGAAGATCGAGTTCTCGCGGAAGCCCTCGTCCGACAGGTCGAACTCGAGGTTGATCTGGTTGACGCAGTCCGCGATCTGCAGGACGAGCTGCGGCGACGGCGGCGCCGAGCGGCGCAGCCAGCGCTTCTCGGCTCGCCGCGACGTGTCCTCGACGAGGACGCGGACGTACGCGCCCGCGTAGTAGCCGGGGAGGTTGAGGCGCGTGTGCTCGTCCACGCGCACGCCGCGTCCGAGCGGCAGCACCCGGCCGGGAGCGCGTGTCAGGTGCTGCATGAGGTACGACATGGCTCCCCTCCTCTCGGGTTGTCGACGGGCGCCGTCCGGCCCGACCCCTAGGTCGAGTGGGACCTAGCCCTGGAGCTGCTTCGCCAGCCGGTCGTAGAGCACGACGTTGACGGCGGCGGCGAGGTTGAGCGGCCCGTCGTTCACCGTCGGGATACAGACGAACCGATGGCAGGCGTGCAGCCACCCCTTGTCGATCGATCCGTCCTCAGGGCCGAAGACGTACAGCGCCCGCTCGGGGTGGACGAAGTCGACGAGCCTTTCGGCCTGGGCGCGCCGCTCGACCGCGACGGGGACGCGGCCGTCGTCCACGAGCGCGCGGCAGCCCTCGTCGTCGTGCCGCTCGATGCGGACGTGGCGATACGCCCGCAGCCGCTCCTCCCGGGGCAGCCGCGCCCCGGGCGGCCAGCGCTCCGGATCCGCGACGCGCTCGCCCGTCCAGGCCAGCGTCGAGCCGCCGAAGCACGCCGCTGCTCTCAGCGCGCCGCCGACGTTGTGCGGGTACTTCGGGTCGAGCAGAAGGATCGCGATCATCTCGAGACCTCCCGGTGTGTTCGAGCACGCGGCGGGCGACCCTCTCCTGCCACGTGCGGACAGCTGCGGTCGTGGTGACGCAGTCCGGAACTGCTCTGCCAGCTGAGCTACCGGAGCATGAGCGCTCCGGGCGGGACTCGAACCCGCGTCCTGTCGATTACGAGTCGATAACCGGTGCTGCTCCGGCCCGCAGCCGGACGTTCGTCGCGGTCGTGAGGCACGACCCGTCGCCGGATTCGAACCGGCGTCATCGCCTGAGATAACCGGGCCGCTCAGGCCCGCGACGAATGGACCCGGTGGGAGTTGCACCCACGACGTTCCCCGCACCTTCGCCGGCGCCACCACGCCGGCGCGGGTTGCACTTGCTGACCTCCTGCTACGGGTCTGTGGATCGGTCGCGACGATGAAGGGGTTGCGGCCGCCGCACGCGGACGCCTTCAGGGGTCTTCGCGCGGCCGGGGTCTGCACATGTGTGCGGATCCCGGCCTTGCGCCAACAAGAAGGTGCGGACGGGTGGAGTCGAACCACCAGAGCCGGAGGCGCCGCGTTTACAGCGCGGTGAGCTCACCGCGTGCTCAGCGTCCGCGTCGAGGTAGCGCGGGCGGGATTCGAACCCGCGTCTCGAGCTCATGAGGCTCGCGAGGACAGCCGCTCCTCCACCGCGCAGTCTGGTCGGCAGGATTCGAACCTGCGCTCTCCGGCGCCCGAAGCCGGCGGGGTGGCCAGTCTCCCCTACGACCAGATGACGAGCACAGCTCCCCGGCAGGGCTCGAACCTGCGCTCGCGAGGGGTAGAAGCCCTCGGCTCTTCCGACTGAGCTACGGGGAGAGGTCGACGACCGTGGAATCGAACCACGCTGAACCGCCTCATCAGAGCGGTGCCTGCCCAGCCGGCCCGTCGTCGTGGAGAGGGCTGTGGGTCTCGAACCCACGTCGTCCGGGCTCACAACCCGGGGCTCTACCTGTTGAGCTATGCCCTCGCAGTCTCGCCGGGAGGATTCGAACCTCCGGCCTCCGGGCTCGCAACCCGGTGCTCGCGTTCCGCCGAGCTCCGACGAGATACATAGGCGCTCTCGACGGGAATCGAACCCGCCTCGACCGGTGGACAGCCGGCCAGCCTCCCCAGATGCTTCCGAGAGCGAGACATGGAGCCCCGGGGGATCGAACCCCGAACTCATGGGTGCAAGCCATGCGTGTTAGCCCGTTAGCACCAGAGCCCCACGAGAGCGACCGCCGGGATTCGAACCCGGGCCGCAGCGCCGGCAACGCCGCGTGCTACCGCTGACACCACGATCGCCTGATACCCCGAGCGGGATTCGAACCCGCGTCGCCGGTGTGAGAGACCGGCATCCTCGACCGCTGGACGACCGGGGCACGATGTGAGGAGCGTCCGGCCGGGCTCGAACCGGCGCCGAGAGCGTGGAAGGCTCGCGTGCTGCCGCTACACCACGGACGCGTGAGGGAGAGGGGCCGGGCTCATGCCTGTGCGACGGCGGGCTCGCCCTCGCCGACGGCGACGACGTCCTGCCGGCGCAGCAGGAGGAAGAGCAGCACGGCCGCGACCGCGATGAGCACGGCGCTGCCGATGTAGGCCACGTGGAACCCGTCGACGAGCGCCTGCGCCTGTTGATCCGGGGTCGGCTGCCCGCCCGAGTCCGCGAGCGCGTCGTCGGTGGCGCCGACGGCGAGGGTGGAGAGAATCGCCAGCCCGAGCGCGCCGCCGATCTGCTGCGACGTGTTGTAGAGCCCCGAGGCAAGGCCGGCGTCGGCGCCGGGGATCCCGCTCGTCGCGATCAGGGTCACCGGGACGAATACGAGGCCCATGCCGATCGAGGCGAGGATGACTCCCGGCAGGAAGTCCGTCAGGTAGTCGCCACCGGGCTGCAGGCGGACGAACAGCAGCATCCCGACGATGGCCAGCGCCATGCCGATGAGCGACAGCTCCCGGGCGCCGACTCTGGCCACGTACGCCTGCGAGAGGCCGGCGCCGACGATGATCCCCGCCGTGAAGGGGAGGAAGGCGAGGCCCGCCTCGAGCGGCGAGTAGCCGAGCACGCGCTGCAGGTAGAGCGTGTTGAAGAAGAACATCGCGAACAGCCCCGCGGCCACGAAGAGCATCGCGACGTTCGCCGCCCGCACGGTGCGGACGCGGAAGATGCTGAGGCGTACGAGCGGCTCGACCGACCGCTGCTCGATCACGACGAACGCCACGAGCAGCGCGAGCGCGATCCCGCCGATCCCCAGCGTGTGCAGCGACCCCCAGCCCTTCTCCTGGGCCTTGACGATCGCGTAAACGAGGACGAGCAGCCCCGCGGTCACGGTGACCGCGCCTGCAAGGTCGAAGCTCTTGTGGGCGCTCTCGTCCTTCGACTCGGGCACGTTGCGGAGCGCCGCGACGAACACCGCGATCCCGACCGGCACGTTGACGAAGAAGATCCACGGCCACGAGAAAGCGTCCACGAGGATGCCGCCGAGGACGAGGCCGACGGCGCCGCCGCCGACCGCGATCGCCGCCCAGACGCTCATCGCCTTCGCGCGCTCGGCGCCCTCGGCGAAGGTCGTGGTGATGATCGACAGCGCCGCCGGGGCGATCAGCGCCGCTCCCAGCCCCTGTAGCCCGCGGAACACGATCAGGAGCTCCGAGTTGGGCGCCAGCCCGTTCAGCAGCGATGCGACCGAGAAGACGACGACTCCGATCAGGAAGACCCGCTTGCGCCCGACGAGGTCGCCCGCCCGGCCTCCGAGCAGGAGGAAGCCGCCGAACACGAGCGTGTACGCGTTGACGATCCACTGCAGGTCAGCCTCGGACATGTCCAGGTCGGCCTGGATCGACGGGAGGGCGACGTTCACGATCGTCGCGTCGAGGATGACCATGAACTGCGCCATGCACACGAGCACGAGCACGAGCCAGGGGTTGACGGCGTGGCCGTGCACCGAAGGCGGGGCTGCGGCAGCCGGGTCGCTCACACGGTTGACCCTATAACGACGCAGGCTGAAGGAATCGAACCCTCTCCACGCATCGGGTTGGAGCCGAGCCGGTCGCCATGACCTAGCCTGCACGTCTGCACAGGTGTGCGGATTCCCGGCCTTGCGCCGGGAGAAACGAGGTTCCTCGAGCGGGATTCGAACCGCGCACCCTCCGGTTCAGAGCCGGAGATCCTGCCAGTTAGACGATCGAGGAGCGGAGCTGCGACGGCTGGGCTCGAACCAGCATCGACCGGGTAACAGCCGGGCGTCCTGCCGATTGGACGACGTCGCATCGAGTCCCCCCGCGTGGATTCGAACCACGAACACTCCGGGTCTGAGCCGGATGCCTCTGCCAGGTTGGGCTACGAGGGGAAGGGCAAGAGCCCCAGGTCGGGATCGAACCGACAACCGTCCGCTTACAAGGCGGCCGCTCTGCCGAGCTGAGCTTCAAGGGCGTGGAACGGAGATCCGCGACCAGGGAATCGAACCCCGAACCGTCCGCGTGTAAGGCGGCTGCTCTCCCTGATTGAGCTAGTCGCGGTTGAAGGAGACGCCCCGGCCCGGTTCGAACGGGCGCGCGTGGGTTCGAAGCCCACTGCTCTTCTCCACTGAGCTACGGGGCGGAAGACGGAGGCAGCAGGACTCGAACCTGCGAGCGGGTGGGTGCCCGCCTGCGCGGTAGCAGCGCGCCGCCTTGCCACTCGGCCATGCCTCCATGTGAGTGTCGGTGCGCCAGCCAATCTGGGCGCCCTGCTGTTGCGACCGCCGAAGGCGGGCGCCTTCTAGGGATCTTCCGCGCGGCGGATGTCTGCACAGGTGTGCAGACATCCGCCTTGCGCCCACGAGAGGAAGGAGAGGGAGTCGAACCCCCAAGCCCCGAAGAGCCACCCGTTTTCGAGACGGGATACCGCGCCGATGGCAGTCCTTCCGAGTGGCGCCGGCAGGATTCGAACCTGCACGTTCCCGGTTAAGAGCCGGGAGCTCTGCCAGTTGAGCTACGGCGTCGTCGAGTCGGACGATGTGGCCGGCAGGGATCGAACCTGCGGCGTCCCGCGTTTCAGGCGGGCGCTCTACCGGCTGAGCTACGGCCACGTGGGCGGTGGCGCCCGGCCGCCCGGTGCGCCACCCGTCTAATCGGGCCCTGAGGCGATCGCGTGGCTGGATCGCGCCTGCTGTTCGGCGCTCATTGCCACGCGGTGCCAACCGTGGAGCACGATCGTCGCGTGATCTGGGTGCCTGACGGCACCCCGGGCGAACACCTCCAGGATGCCCCTGTGCCAGTTCCCGTCCGGGTCCCATACTCCCACTCCGCCGCGCCGATATGGCGAGCTCGAGCACGTGCCGACGACGAGCCGGGCTCCGATCGCGGCGAACCGCCGCGTGAGCACGTCGTTCGACACGCTCGTCCTTCCTAGCTGCCGGCAAGTCTCGATGGAGACGCACAGCCCGGCAGACGCTGCGCCTCTCCGTCCATCCCCCGCGCGCGGAGGATCGATGCAGCAGGCGCGGCGCCCTACACGCTTCCGATGGCCCGCAGGCATGAGCTCTGCGTTGTTGTCCATGCCACTCGCCTACCCTTCGACCCTGGATCGCCGGTCGCCGCGAAGCGGCCTGCGTCCTACGTGGAGGGGCTTTGGAGCCCGAGCCTCGCGCACTGGCCGGAAAATCCGCTGGCAAAAGCTCACGCTATTGCCGAGCGTGTTTTTCTGACGCCGAGCGCCGAGGGCCTTTCTCTCTCAGGCGGGGCCTCGATTCCTGCTAGATCTTCTTCAAGCTGAGCATCACCTCTGTGTCCTGCTCCTCCGACCGCCCTTCAAACGACGAAAGGCGGCCCGTTGGGCCGCCCTCGCGCAGAAGCTGTCATGCGACTAGAGAGCTAGCGCACGCGCCTCCCTACGAGGGCATTGCGGTTGCCTGGCCGGGGCCCGTCGGTGACGGGGCTCTGCCGGCACAGTCGATCCGTGGCGGCTGGCGCCGCTTCGGAAAGGAACAAGTTGATGTCGGTATGGACTCTCATCGCGTATCTCTACCGCCTTGAAGGATAGAGCATCGAGTCGGATCTGGCAAGGGGTATTTTCAAAGATTGTGTGTGGCCATCTCCATCGCTGCTCGAGATCGCGCCGGAAAATTCCACGAGCCATTTATCACGGCTCGGCAAGAACTGATGCTCGACCGGGGCGTCGAACGACTCATCTTCGCGGCGGACGCTGCCGATACACGCCGGGTGACGGACATCACGCCCACCAACGACGACCGCCTGCTGGAGGAGCTCGAGCAAGAGGAGCGGCTGCTGTCCGCCCAGCGCCGCCGGCTCCAGGACCGGATCGACCTGCTGCCGGGCGCAGCCACCGGCAGCGGCGCGGCCGACGAGGCGCAGGTGCGCACGCTCCGCGAGCAGGAGCGCGACGTCTCCGAGCGGCGACGCGCGGTCCACGACCGGATCGAGCTGCTGCGCGCCCAGCGCGATGACGGCGGCGACGACCGCTCAGCCGCCTAGCCGCAGGACCGCGCGCGCGTACCGGCCGGCCTCGCGGATCCCGAGCGGGCCCGGCTCGAGCTCCACGACGAACGCCCGCGTGCTCGGCAACGCCTCGTGCTGCCAGGCGGTCGCCGCCCCCGGCGGCCAGGGCAGCTCGCGGAATCGCATCCGGGCGAGCCGGGCGTAGCGGCGGGCGACGTCCCGGCTGGGCCCCGAGGCGCGGACGAGGCCCTGCGGCTGGTGGAACCAGATCGTGACGTCGGGCCGCAGGCGGCGGATCAGCCGCATCGCGACTCGCGTCTCGGCCTCGGACGCCGGCGCGGTCCCGGACGCCGCCAGCGGCCGCCACGTGCCCGGGAAGTTGCGGTTCAGGTCGACGCCTCGCGCGCTCGACCGCGTCCGGGCCCTGTGGCCGTCCGGGTTGACGTCCTGCACGACCCAGATCGAGCCGCGCCCGGGCGGCCGCGCGTGCACGAGCCGGTTGGCGACGACGCTCCCCGCGCACTCGTCGCCGTGGATGCACCCGACCACGAGGATCCGGGGGCGGCCCGAGCCGAGCGTGAAGGCGCGGATCGGCAGCCCCAGCGTGCTCTCCCCTACCACCGCCGAACGCACGCCGTCGCCGGGCAGGCGCACGTGCAGGTGGTTGTCGTGGTACGCGGGCAACACCTCGACGACGGCGGGCGGCCCCTCGAGCCCGGTCCGCGGGCCGACGAAGACCTTGACCGCGCCGGCGGCGACGAAGCGGTCGACGAGGTCCTGGGCCAGCACGCGGTCGATCTGGCGCGCGGCCCGCGGCGGCCGCTCTCGCCGGTCGAGGCGCGGGTAGTAGACGTCGGCGTCGAGCCCGTTCTGGTGCGACGAGTGCCCAGGCGGCCCGTAGCGCCGGCCGAAGTCGCCGCCGCTCGGTCGCGAGAGGTCTCCGACGACGACGCGCGCGGCGTCCGGGTGGGCGGCGGCGTACTCGCCGGCGACCCGCTCGAGCGTGGCCACCAGCCGCGCGCTGCCGTAGCGCCGCCCGCCGCGGTTGGGCGTGCGCTCGCGCACGCCGTCCCAGGTGACGATGTGCGCCCCCTCCCTCTCGAGCTGCACCCCGCCGACGAGGCTGCCCGCCCACGGCAGCCCGACGGAGCGCGAGCCCGGCTCGGCCCGGGCGAGGCCGCCGGCGGCGCCGATCGCGCACAGCGCGAGCAGCGCCGCCGCTCGGGCCTTGACCCGACCCCCCACGCTAGAGCAGGTGCCGGCCGAAGTCGCGCTGGTAGTCGCGCCAGACGCTGTGGATGTGGGTGCCCTCGTTGCGCGAGTTGTCGAACTCCAGCACGAAGGTGGGGCCCTGCAGCCGGTAGTACTGCGGCTGCCCGGGTTGCGTGCTGCCCGCCCAGCCGAAGCGCACGCGGGCGATGCCCGCCCGCTCGACCCGGGCGAGCAGGTCGGCGGCCAGCGCCGGCGGATGGTTGGCGAGGTAGGTGCGCAGGAGCTCGAGCACGCGCGCCTGCCCCGCGGAGGGAAGGTCTCCCGCGAGCACCCCGACCGGCTCGGGCGGGCGCGCCCGGACGGCGTTCTGGGTGACGTGGTCGGTCAGCGACTCCGACGAGAAGACCGCCCGGCGGCGCAGGCCCCCGTCGAGCAGCAGCACGATCTCGCGGGCGGCGTCCTCTTCCCGCGGCATCGTGCGGAAGCCGCGCGCAACGGAGCGGTAGGAGCTGCCGGCGCGCGTCGGCCAGGCGCCGAGGAAGAACGGCTCGACCGCCACGCTGCCGCCGGCCACGGTGAAGTGCCGCGAGAGATGGTGCCCTTCGAAGCGCCATCCCCAGGCGCGGCTGCCCGGCGCGCCGAAGACCGAGACGAAGTAGTTGTCGGCGTCGAACGTGTCGTCGATCCCCGTGGCCATGCGCTTCAGCACGCCCTGCAGCGCCATGATGTCGAGGGCCTTGCGATAGCCGGACGCCGACGTGCTCGCGCGCAGCAACCCGAGCGCGAGGCGGCGCTGCTCGGCGTTCAGCTCGCGCAGCGGCAGGCCGTTGCGCGGCACCGAGGCGGGGACGGTCCAGTGCCAGCGCGTCCGCTCGGCGCCCGCGAACGGGAACGTCGCGCGAGCTCGCGCGGCCTGCGGCAGCGAGCGCAGGAACGCCCGCGCGCCGGCTTCGATTGCCTCGGGCGTCCCGGTCGCCGCCTGTGCGGGGCGCGGCCCGAGCGCCAGCCCGGCGGCTCCGGCCGCCGCGAGGCGGAGGGCGGCGGTGCGACTGAGTCGGAGCGAGCCGTCTTCGGTGGTCATGGAGCCTCCTTTTGGAACGGGGTCCGCTCGCGGACAGGATGCCTGTCCGTCATACGTCGCCGCACGCTCGAGAGATCCGTTCGCCGCCGGCCCGCGTACCGATCTTCTGACAACCTTCGGGCTGATGACCGAGCTGCAGCGGTACCTGGCAGAAGAGATCGCCGTCGACCACGCCGACGGGCTCGTCTCGCGGCGCGAGGCGCTGCGACGCCTCGGGCTGATGGGGCTCGGCGCGACCGCCGCGTCGTCGCTGCTGGCGGCGTTCGCCCGCGACGCCAGGGCCGCGACCGCCTCGACGGCGCGCCGGGCGGCACGGGCCGCTCCGGCGAGCACGGCGGCGGCGGTCCCGACGAGGGCGATCACGTTCCGGGGGCCGCAGGGGCGGAGGCTGATGGGCGCCTGGGCGGCGGCGAAGCGGGCGCGCGGCGGGGTGCTCGTGATCCACGAGAACCGCGGGCTCAACGACCACACGCGCTCGGTCGCCGGCCGGCTCGCCGCGAGCGGCTACTCGGCCCTCGCGATCGACCTGCTCTCGGAGGAAGGCGGCACGGGGTCGTTCGCCGACGAGTTCGAAGCGATGGCGGCGCTGAGCGCCGCGGCGCCCGAGCGGCTCGTCGCCGACCTGAAGGCCGGCGTCTCGGAGCTGCGGCGCCGGCTGCCGAAGCGGAAGCTGGCGGCGATCGGCTTCTGCTTCGGCGGCGGCATGACCTGGCTGCTGCTCGCGTCGCGGGAGCCGCGCCTCGCGGCGGCGGTCCCGTTCTACGGCCCCTTCCCGGAGGGCGGCGACCTCTCGGGCTCAAAGGCCGCCGTGCTCGGGATCTACGCCGGCCTCGACGCGCGCGTGAACGCCAGCCGGCCGGCTGCGCGGGCGGCGCTCCGGTCGGCCGGCCTGCCGCATCAGATCGCCACCTTCCAGGGAGCCGACCACGCCTTCTTCAACAGCACCGGCTCCCGCTACGACCCGGCGGCGGCGGCGAACGCCTACAAGCGCATGCTCGCCTGGTTCGGCCGCTACCTCGACACCTGAGCGCCGCCGCCGGTCACGCCGCCTCGGACTGCGGCTCGCCGGCGCCCTCGCCGTGGATCGCCGGGACCGCTGCCGGCCGCAGCAGCAGCGCGCCGATCACCGCCGCGGCGACGGAGAAGGCGGCGCCGACGACGAACGCGAGGTTGTAGCCGCCGGTCAGCGCGGCGAGCTCGTCCTCGCCGGAGGCGAGCAGGGTGTCCGTGCGCGCCGCCGCGAGGCTCGCGAGCACCGCCAGCCCCAGCGCGCCGCCCATCATGAACGCGGTGTTGACGACACCCGAGGCGAGCCCCGACTCCTCCGGCGGGACGTCGCTCATCGCGGCCAGCAGGACCGGGTTCATCGCCATCCCGACGCCGACCCCGAGCACCAGCATGCTCGGGAGCACGTCGACCGCGAAGCTCCCGTCCACCGGCGCCCGCGCGAACAGCGCGAGACCGACCGCGACCAGCACCATCCCGGTCACGAGCGGCGGCTTGATGCCGAAGCGCAGCACGAGCATCGCGGACAGCCCGAGCGAGAAGGCTCCCATGATCAGGTTCGCGGGCAGGAAGGCGAGCCCCACCTCGAGCGGGCTGTAGCCCAGCACGAGCTGCAGGTACAGCGCGGCGAGGAAGAACCAGGCGAACATCGCGGCCGCCCAGAGCACGCCGACGACGTTCGCGGTGGAGACGTTCCGCAGCTTGAACAGGCCGAGCGGCACGAGCGGCGCCGCCGCGCGCGCCTCGATCGCGACGAACGCGATCAGGAGCGCGGCCGCCGCGCCGAGCAGCCCGAGCGTCCGGGCGGTCAGCCAGCCGACCTCGTTGCCATTGACGATCGCGTAGACGGCCAGCATCAGCGCGCTCGTCACCGTCACGGCGCCGGCGACGTCGAGCCGGCCGCCGCGAGCCGTCCCCGGCCCGCCGGGGATGACGAGGAACGAGAGCACGATCACGAGGGCGCCGACCGGGACGTTGACGAGGAAGATCCAGTGCCAGCTGAGCAGGTCGGTGAGGACGCCGCCGGCGAGCACCCCGATGCTGCCGCCGCCGGCCGCGACGAAGCCGATCACGCCCATCGCCTTCGCGCGCTCGCCCGGCTCCGTGAACAGCGTCATGATCAGCGCGAGCGCCACGGCGGCGACGACCGCTCCGCCCAGGCCCTGCACCGCCCGCGCCGCGATCAGGAAGGCCTGCGAGGTCGCGAGACCGCACGCCAGCGAGGCGGCGGTGAAGAGCGCCAGGCCGCCGACGAACAGGCGCCGCTGGCCGAACAGGTCACCCAGCCTGCCTCCGAGCAGCAGGAAGCCGCCGAACGTCAGCAGGTACGCGTTCACCACCCAGGCGAGCGACGTCTCCGTGAACCCGAGGTCCTCGCGAATCGACGGCAGGGCGACGTTCACGATCGTGGCGTCGAGCACGATCATCAGGTCGCCGAGGCAGAGGACGACGAGTGCCAGCCAGCGGGTGCGGGTGTCCAGGTTCGTCAAACGGGTCCTTTCGCGGTCGAGGGCTTCTCACGCTCAGACGCTACGAGCGGTCGAGACTCATCGGTTGCGCCTCGAGGCGCCCCAGGAGCAGCTCGCGCTCACGCGTGTTGCGGGCGAGCGAGGCGGCATGCTCCAGCTCGGCGCGTGCTTCGGCGTGACGGCCGAGCTTGACGAGGAAGTCGGCGCGCACGCTCGGCAGCAGGTGGTAGCCGTCCAGCGATCCCCCGTCGACCAGGGCGTCCACGAGCTCGAGGCCCGCCGCCGGCCCGAACGCCATCGAGACGGCCACGGCCCGGTTCAGCTCCACGACCGGGGACGGCGCCAGCTGCGCGAGCGCGTCGTAGAGCGCCACGATGCGCGTCCAGTCCGTCTCGTCCGGAGCCCGCGCCCGCGCGTGACAGGCGGCGATCTCGGCCTGCAGCGTGTAGGGGCCGAGCGGGCGGCCGAGCGTCTCGGCGCGCGCCAGTGCCGCCAGGCCCCGCCGCACCAGCAGGTGGTCCCAGCGCCCACGGTCCTGGTCGAGCAGGAGGATCGGCTCGCCCGCAGGCCCGGTCCGGGCGCGGAGCCGGGACGCCTGGATCTCCATCAGCGCGACGAGGCCGTGCACCTCGGGCTCGTCCGGCACGAGCTCGGCCAGGATGCGGCCGAGCCGAAGCGCGTCCTCGCAGAGAGCCGGCCGAACCCAGTCGTCGCCGGCGGTCGCCGAGTAGCCCTCGTTGAAGACGAGGTAGACGACCTCGAGCACCGACGCCAGCCGGGCGGAGCGCTCCGCGGGCGTGGGCGCCTCGAAGGGGACTCGCGCCTCGGCGAGGGACCGCTTCGCCCGGACGATCCGTTGCGCGACCGTCGCCTCGGGAACGAGGAACGCGCGCGCGATCTCCTCCGTCGTCAGGCCGCCGAGCAGCCGGAGCGTGAGGGCGACTCGCGCGTCCGTGGAGAGCACCGGATGGCAGGTGGTGAACATCAGCCGCAGGAGGTCGTCGCCGATGTCGTCGTCGAGCCCCGCAGCCGGGTCCGGCGCCTGCTCCTGCTCCGCCTGGAGCTCGCGACCGAGCTCCTGCTGCTTGCGTTCGAGCCTCGCCCGCCGCCGCAGCGCGTCGATCGCACGATGCTTCGCAGTGGCCATGAGCCAGGCGCCCGGCCGGTCCGGGACGCCCGACTCCGGCCACTGCTCGAGCGCGGCCACGAGCGCGTCCTGTGCGAGCTCCTCGGCGAGGCCGAGGTCGCGCACGATGCGCGCCAGGCCGGCGATCAGCCTGGCCGACTCGATCCGCCAGACCGCCTCGACGGCGCGGTGCGAGTCGGCCCTGCTCACGTCCGCCGGCCGGGCCATCGTGCCGCTACTGGCGGGCGGCGACCTGCGCGCGCAGCCGCTCGTCCTGCTCCCGCAGCTCGGGCGTCAGCTCGGCCCCGAAGTCGTCGACCTCGAACACCGGCCGGAGCTCGACCTCGGTCTCCTCGAACGGGGCGCGCTTGAGCCACTCGATCGCCTCGTCGAGCGACTTCACCTCCCAGAGCCAGTAGCCGGCGATCAGCTCCTTGGCCTCCGTGAACGGCCCGTCGATCACGGACTTCTTGCCGCCGGCGAAACGCACACGAGCGCCCTTCGAGCTCGGACGGAGGCCTTCCCCGGCCAGCATCACGCCGGCCTTGACCAGCTCCTCGTTGAAGGCGCCCATCTCGGTCAGGAGCTGCTCGTCGGGCATGACGCCCGCCTCGGAGTCCTCGTTGGCCTTCACCAGCACCATGACTCGCATCGTGTACCTCCTCTGTCGGGTCGGAATCGGCCTCCGGGAGTCTGCCCCGTCGAGGCTCTACCCATGCGTCGAACGACGGACGGGCAGATCGACACGACTTTCGCCGGCGGGCGACCGCGCGGCTCGAGCGGGCTCAGCGCTCGTCGGTGCAGGAGCGGTCGGCGCCGAGGATCTCGTCGAAGACGGCGTTGACCCGCGCGTCGGCGTCGGGGTCGTACGCGCCGAGGCCGGGGCCTTCCCACCGGATGTCGGGCGTCAGGCCCGGGCCGACGGCGGTCACCCGGTGGCGCTGGCCGTTCCCGGGCACGGTCGGCATCGGCCCCGGATAGCCGCGCGGCGCGGGGATCGGGAAGAACGAGAAGCAGAAGCCGCCGCTGCCGACGTGCGTGACCTTCGCCCCCTCACGCTTCCAGCCCGGCCCGTACGCCGAGTTGTAGGTGTCGATGTAGACGTAGCGGCTCTTCGGGTCGGACCGGGTCGGCGACGGCGTCCGCTCGCCGTAGACGGGCCGGCCGCGGTAGGTCAGCCGGCCGAAGAGCCCCTGCAGGCGACCGCCGCCGGTCCAGTTCGGGTACACCTCGAGGGCGGCGAGCGGGCCGGACCAGCGTGACACGCGGAGCTCCAGCGCCTCGTGCTCGGGGCGGAACGGAGCGACCCCTCGTAGCGGCTGGACGCGCTGCCAGCTCTGCAGCGCCCAGTGCGTCCCGTCGGTCGCCGTGCAGGCGGCCACGAGGTGGACGAGCGGCGGCCCGCGATACGTCCCGCACGTGTCCCGGAAGCGGCCCCATGCCTGGCGCCCGAACATCTGCCAGCCGCCCGATCGGTCGAGCTCCAGCGTCGCCCCCTCGTCGCCGTCCCCCGCCGGCCGCGCGAGCACGTGGCGAACCGCGCCCCCGGCCTCGGCATAGGTGATCAGCGCGACGCCGTCGTCGTCGACCCGGAGCGTCACGGAGCTCGCGTCGACGGCGACGCGCTGGCTGGCGCTCGCCGCGGAGACGACGGAGGCCGCAACGGCCAGGATCCCCAGTGCGACCGATGAACGGCGTCGGCGGTTCACCTCCGAGGTGATCGGCCCGTGCCCGCCGACACTTGAGCCGCACGGCGGCCCGGCAGCCGGGGCGCGGCGCTTCCGAGCGGCTCGGGGCCGGCGTTAGACTCGCCCGGACCCACCGTTCCCGCGACGCCCCGAAGGGAGCCGTTCGATGACCGTGACCATCGACCCCGCACTCGTCGACGACCTCGCCGTCCGCGTCTCCGGCCGCGTCCTTCGTCCCACCGACGGCGACTACGACGACATTCGCCGCGTGCACAACGGGCTGATCGACCGGAAGCCGGCGCTGATCGTCCGCTGCCGCAGCACGGCCGACGCGGCCGCCGGCGTGCGCTTCGCGCGGGCCGCCGGGCTCGACGTCTGCGTCCGGGGCGGCGGGCACAACGTGGCCGGGCGCGCCGTCGTGGACGACGCCGCCATGATCGACCTGACCGAGCTGAAGGACGCCGCGGTCGACGCCGAGGCACGCACGGTCCGCGCCGGCGGCGGTCTCACCTGGGGCGAGCTGAACGACGCCACGGCCGCGCACGGGCTCGCCGTCACCGGCGGCGCGGTCTCCACGACCGGCATCGCCGGCCTGACGCTGGGAGGCGGGCTCGGCTGGCTGATGGGAAAGCACGGCCTGGCGGCCGACAACCTGCTCGCCGCGGAGCTCGTGGACGCCGAGGGCAACGTGCTCGAGGTCACCGAGGAATCGCACCCGGACCTGCTCTGGGCGCTGCGCGGCGGCGGCGGCAACTTCGGCGTCGTGACGACGTTCACCTACCGGCTGCATCCGCTGCAGCTGATCACCGGCGGCCTGATCGCGCACCCGGTCGACGCCGCGCCCGAGCTGCTCCGCTTCTATCGCGACGCGACCCCGGGCTGCTCCGACGACCTGACGGTGTTCGCGGTGCTCGCCTACGCGCCCGACGGCTCGGACACGAAGATCGCCGCCCTGGCCCTGTGCCATGCGGGCGACCCGGAGCAGGCGGAGCGGGAGCTCGCCCCGTTCGAGGAGTGGGGCTCGCCCGTGGTGGTCGAGGTCGGGCAGATGCCCTACCCGGTGATGAACACGATCCTCGACGAGGGGTTCCCGCCCCGATCGCTCAACTACTGGCTCTCGAGCTTCACGCGGGGCCTCCCGGACGGCCTGATCGACACGATGGTCGAACGCTTCGCGTCGGTCCCGTCCCCGATGAGCGCGATCCTACTCGAGCACTTCCACGGCGCCGTCACGCGCGTGGGCGTGACCGACACGGCCGTGCCGCACCGGGCCGAAGGCTGGAACCTCGTTATCCCCGGGGTCTGGCTCGACCCGGCCGCCTCCGACGAGAACATCGCGTGGGCGCGGGAGACCCACCGCGCGCTCGGCCCGCACCTCGACGAGGGCCGCTGGCTCAACTACCTCGGCGACGACCAGGGCGGCGACGCGGTCCGGGCGGCCTACGGGCCGAACTACGGCCGGCTGCTCGAGGTGAAGCGGCGCTACGACCCGGAAAACGTCTTCCGGCACAACCACAACATCGATCCGGCCTAGCGTCGCGTGCGCGATCCTCCTAGGGGGACGCGGTCGCGACGCCGATCGGTATTGCCACGCGCACGGACGTGCCCTTGCCGGCGGGGCTGTCCACGACGAGTCGGCCGTCGAGGGCCTCGACGCGGTCCGCGAGACCTCGCAGGCCGCTGCCGCGGGCCGGGTCGGCGCCGCCGACGCCGTCGTCGCTCACCTCGGCGGTGACGACGCCGGCCGCGTCGACGCCAAGCCGCACTCGCGCGGTCGTCGCGTCCGCGTACTTGGCGACGTTCGCGAGCGCCTCCGCGACGACGTAGTACAGCGCCGCCTCGATCGCCGGCGGGAGCCCTGCCCCGTCGAGCTCGACGTCTACCGGAATCGGTGTGCGAGCGACGAGCGCCGCAACTGCGGCCGCCAGCCCGCGCTCGGTCAGAACCGCCGGGTGGATCCCGTGCGCAAGCTCACGAAGCTCCTCGAGCGCGCCGGCGAGCTCGTCGCGGGCACCGGCGATGAGCTCGGCGGCAGCGGCGGGGTCGGAGCCGAGCTTCGACTCGGCCAGGCGAAGGGTCAGGGCGAGCGAGACGAGCCGTTGCTGTGCGCCGTCGTGGAGGTTCCGCTCGAGCCGGCGCCGCGCGTCGTCGGCCGCCCGGACGATACGTGCGCGCGACGCTCGCACCTCCGCCTCTTGCCGCTTGCGCTCGGTGATGTCGATCAGCACGGCCATCGCACCGACGATCGCGCCGGTGTCGTCGCGGATCGGGGCGGCGGAGATCTCGACGTCGAGCCTCCGGCCGTCGCGATGCACCCGAACCGTTTCGAAGCGCGCGTACGACTCGCCCAGCGCTTCCCGCGCGCTCAGCGCCCGAAATTCATCCAGGCGATCCTCCGGGACCCACCGCGGCGGACGGCCGAGCACCTCCTCGCTCGACCAGCCGAAGATCCGCTCGGCAGCCGGGTTCCAGAGCTTTACCTTGTCGTCGGGGCCGATCTCGACGATCGCCACCGGCGCGCTCTCGACCACGGCGCGGAAACGTTCCTCGGCCTCGCGGGTCTCGCCGGTCACGGATCGAGCGGTGCGGTCCCGGTGGGAAGCTCACGCCACACGCGTCACCGTCGGTGCGAGGTCGTCGGCTGCGGATCGAGAGCCCTCGCCCACCGAGCCGGCGGCGAGCCGTTCCGCGCGCTGCTTGATCCCGCGGAGCATCTTTCGCTCCATCACGAGCGAGGCCGGCTCCATGGGGAGCATCCCGAGACGCGCGGCCAGCGTCGGCAGCCGGAAGCGGTTGCGGCTGATCAGCCGCGCCGAGCCGTCCCCCGGCTCGATCACGAACGTCCAGACCCAGTTGCCGTCCTCGGAGCGCCAGGCGAGCACGTGCTCCGGCTCGACCCGCTCTACGCGCATGCGATTGGGCCCGTACCCGATCGTGTCGCCGATCTCGGGGCGCTGGAACTCGGGCAGCACGAGGTCGACGCTGTGCATGCCCAGGCCGAGCAGGTTCTCGATCCAGTCGTAGGTGTACGCCCCTCCCCGCGGCGACGGCCCCATCTGCGCGATCCAGGGCCAGATCGCAGCGGGAGGCGCACCGATCTCGATCGCCCGCGTCGCGACCCCGTCTGCATCGTCGAGCAGCTCGTCGCCCGGGAGCCGCGCAGCCGCCTCTTTCGCGGTCGCTCCCCAGGTGAGGATCGGCCGGCGGACGAACCGGAAATACAGCGCGCCGAGCACCACCGCGGCGAGCGCGACTCCACGGAGCGTCATCCGGCGAGCCTCCCGAACCGCTCGAGCAGGAGGCCGTGGCGCAGGCCCCGGTCGCTCGCGGTGAGCGACTCCCGGCCGAGCTTGGCGAGCACCGTCCGGACGACGCAGGCGCCGGCGAGGATCACCTCCGCGCGGGCGGGCTGCAGGCCCACGATCGCGCGCCGCCCGCCGGCCGGTAGGGAGCGATAGAGCTCGATCTGCCGGTCGACCTCGGCCCGGTCGAGAACGGCGCCGTGGACGCGATCGGGATCGTAGGCGGCGAGCTCCAGGTTCACCGCGACGAGGTTCGTAACGGCACCGCCCATGCCGACGAGCGTGTCGGGGCGCGACCGGCCGTCCAGCCTCGCGAGGTCGGAGTCGATCTCGTCGAGCGTCGCCGCGAGCGCGTCGTCGCCGACGATCCCGTCGAGCCCGTGCCGCTCCGTGAGCCGCGCGGCGCCGACGTCGACGCTGAACCGCTCGTCCACGCGATCGCCGTGGCCGAACGTGAACTGCGAGCTGCCCCCGCCGGTGTCGAACACCACCACGGGCCCGGCGCCGAGCGCGAGCCCCGCCGTCGCCGCGAGGTAGGCGAGCCGGCTCTCCTCCTCGCCGGAGATGACCTCGATGTCGACGCCCGCACGCTCCCGGATGGCCTGGACGACCTCGGCGCCGTCGGCCGCGAGCCGTAACCCGGCCGTGCCGACCGCCGCGATCTCGGCGGCGCCCGCCTCCCTGGCCTCGCCGGCCAGGGCCGAGATCGCCTGCACGGTGCGCTCGACCGCATCCGGGTCGAACCGGCCGGTGGCATGGAGCCCCTGTCCCAGCCGCGTGACCTCGGCACGGTCGACGACCGTCCGCCACCCGCCGTCCGCGCCCCGCTCGGCGACGTGGAGCTTGACCGAGTTCGTGCCGACGTCGACGGCCGCGTAGCGCCTCGCGCCGAAGCCGAGCAGCGCCTTCAGCTCGCGCGGCACGTTGACGTTGGGGCGCGCCGCGAGGCCGAGCTCGCGGACGGCGGCGATCACGCGCGCCGGGTCCTCCGACTCCACGGCGATCGTCCTCCTCGCCGCCGGCCCGGCGCGCAGCTCCGAGAGCTCGGCCATGCACCCGCCCAGCGTGTAGTGGCGGCGGCGCTTGCTCACGGCGACACCGAGCAGGTCCGGGCTCGGCGCGACCACCTCTTCGAGCAGCTCGTCGAGCGTGTACTCCGGCCGCGCCGGCGGCTGGGCGGTCGCACCGAGCGCCTCGATCAGCGCGCGGACGCCGTTCGCCGGGACGGGGAAGGGCAGCTCCAGCACCGGCTTCCACTGCTCGAGCCCGAACGCGTCGACGTGCTGGAGCTGCTTGACGTCGATCCGCCCCTCCCGGGCCTTGGCCGAGGCCCCGCTCCGGAGCGAGAGCACGTACGTCTCGTCCCGCTCCTCGCTCGACGCGAGCGGAAGCGCCTGCAGGCGGTCGTCGGCGCCTCCGAGCTCGCCGCCGAAGGTACGCCACTCCCAGCGAGGGACGATCGCGCGATCGGCGAGGTCGCCCGGCTGCGAGGTCACGGACGAGCCGTCCTTCTAGCCGTCGACGACCCGCGGCGTCCCGGACGTCGAGTAGACGTCCTTGCGAGCGATCAGGCCGTCCCGGATCGGCATCACGTCGACGCCGTCCCATTCGAGCCGGCGGTCGTCCCGGGTCGCCCGCGCCGTCCATTCGCTGACGCAGAGCCCGTCCGTGACGTAGAGCCGGCGCGACGAGAACCGCAGGTCCGGCCAGCGCTCGAAGATCCCGGCGATGTGCTCGCGGACCGCGTCCTCGCCCGCGACGGGAGGCTCGCCGGCGGTGTGGTTCTGGAAGACGACGTCGTCGGTGTAGCTCGCCACGACCGCGTCGACGTCCTGGTCGTTCCAGGCGGCGTCGTGCCGCGCGATCAGAGCTCGAACGTCGCTCATCGACGACCGCCACTCTAATCGGCTGAATAGATTGGCGCGATCGTGCCCGGCCGCGCGACACTCCAGGTCGCCGAGGCTCCCACCGTCTCGGAGCTCGCCCCCAGGCTCGCCCACGGCGAGTCGGTCGAGGCGGTCGCGCGTGCGTGCCTCGAGCGGATCGCGGCCGCCGAGCCCGTCGTGCGGGCGTGGGCGCACCTCGACGAGGACAGCGTGCTCGCCGCCGCCCGGGAGCTCGACCGCGTCGAGCCGGCGGCGCGCGGCCCGCTGCACGGCGTTCCGCTCGGCGTGAAGGACATCTTCGACACGCACGACATGCCAACCGCCTACGGGTCGCCGATCTATACGGGTCACCGCCCGGCCGCCGACGCGGCGAGCGTCGCCGCCGCCCGCCGGTGCGGGCTGCTGCCGCTCGGCAAGCTCGTCACGACCGAGTTCGCCGCCTGGCCGCCCGGCCCCACGGCCAATCCACACGACCCGACGAGGACTCCGGGCGGCTCCTCGTCCGGGTCGGCGGCGGCCGTCGCCGCCGGGATGGTGCCGGTCGCGTTCGCCACCCAGACGACCGGGTCGATCGTCAGGCCGGCGGCCTTCTGCGGGGTTGTCGGCTACAAGCCCAGCCGCGGCGTGCTCCCCGGCGTCGGCGTGAAGGCGATCTCGGAGTCGTTCGACACGGTCGGCGTCATCACGCGGAGCGTCGCCGACGCGGCGCTCGTGGTCGGCACGCTCTCGGCCCGGCGGCTCGATGGGTCGGCGCCCGCCGCCGCGCCGCGCCTGGGCATCTGCCTGACCCACGAGTGGCCGGCGGCCCTGCCCGAGACCGCCGCGCTCTTCGAGAGCCTGCCGCGGCTGCTCGAGCAGGCCGGCGCGCACCCGGAACAGGTCGAGCTGCCGGCGGTGCTGGCCGGCCTCGCCGAAGCCCAGGGGACGATGTGGACGTTCGAGATCGCACGCTGCCTGGCCGACGAGCACCGCCGCTTCCGGGCGCAGATCCGCGAGCCGCTGCGCACGATGCTCGACGAGGGCGCCGCGATGCCGGTCGCCCGCTACGACGAGTCGGTCGAGCGACTGCGGGCGTGCCTCGGCGTCCTCGACGTGGTCTTCGACGGCGTCGACGCGCTCGTCGTCCCCGCCGCGCCGGGCGAGGCGCCTGACGTCGCGACCACCGGCGACCCGATCTTCAATCGCGTCTGGTCGGCGCTCGGCACGCCCGCGCTCAACGTCCCCGCCGGCGTCGGGCCGTCAGGCCTCCCGCTCGGGGCGCAGATCGTCGGCCCGCCGGGAGAGGACGCACGCGTGCTCGCCGCCGCGGCGTGGGTCGAGTCGGCGCTCGCCCCCCGTCACGGGCTCGGACGGTAGCGTCGCGCCATGGCCGCCGAGCCCGACCCGCTCGAGCAGCACCTCCTGGCCGCGCTCCGCGACCTGGGCGGGGAGCG
The DNA here is from genome assembly GCA_036555085.1 of Gaiellaceae bacterium. Lineage (GTDB taxonomy): Bacteria > Actinomycetota > Thermoleophilia > Gaiellales > Gaiellaceae > Gaiella. The sequence goes on along the minus strand of DATBMD010000226.1, from coordinate 807 downwards.
AGACACGGATGAGGCGACGGGCGACGCGCAGGCGCTGTGGCGCGCGCAGGTCGACAGCCGGGTCTGCGACTACGCGGCGCGGGAGCTGCAGGCGCGAGGAAACGGCTTCTACACCATCGGCTCGGCCGGGCACGAGAGCAACGCGGCGGTCGCGCTCGCGCTGCGCCCGACCGACCCGGCGCTCCTGCACTACCGCTCGGGCGCCTTCTACCTCGCGCGCGCCGGCCAGGCCGGACGCGACGGCGTGCCCGACATCCTGCTGGGCGTAGCGGCGGCCGCCGACGAGCCGATCGCCGGTGGGCGGCACAAGGTGTTCGGGCACCACGAGCTGGCGGTGATCCCGCAGACGTCGACGATCGCCTCGCACCTGCCCCGGGCGGTGGGGCTCGCGCTCGCGCTCGACCGGGCCGTGAGGCTCGGCATCGCGTCGCCGTGGCCGACGGACGCGGTGGTCGTCTGCAGCTTCGGCGACGCGTCGCTGAACCACGCGACCGCGCAGGCCGCGCTCAACACCGCCGCCTGGTGCGCCCACCAGGGGCTGCCGCTGCCGCTGCTGTTCGTGTGCGAGGACAACGGGCTCGGCGTGAGCGTGCGGACGCCCGCCGGCTGGGTGGAGTCGGCCCTGCGGGCCCGGCCGCAGCTCCGCGTCGAGCAGGCCGGCGGCGACGAGCCCGAGGCGGCGCTGGCCTCGAGCCGCGACCTCGTTGGCTGGGTGCGGCGCGAGCGGCGCCCCGCCGTCCTGCACCTGCGCACCGTGCGCTACCTCTCGCATGCGGGCGCCGACGTCGAGGCCGCCTACCGCACGCC
>DATBMD010000207.1:0-9956 GCA_036555085.1 Gaiellaceae bacterium | reverse complement strand
CCGCCTCGGCGCTCGGCTGCTCGCCGTCCGTTCGGCCCGGGCCGGGCGCGAGCTCCGAGCCCTGGTCGAAGCCCCTGCCGGGGCGGGGGAGCTGGAGCTGCGCTTCCTCGACGCCGCCGGCCGGATCCGGGGCCGCCGGAGCGCCGCCGGCGTGACCGCGCTGCCCACGGCGGCCGCCCGGGCCGGCCGGCCGCCGCGACCCGACGCGGGGCTCGCCGACCGGCTCGCGACGACCACCCGCCGGTTCGCCGGCGCGGCCGCGGTGTGGGTTCACGACCTGGGCTCTGGCCGGGCTGCCGGCGCCGGCGAGACCGTGCGGTTCCCGGCGGCGTCGACGGTCAAGCTCGGCGTGCTCGCGGCAGCGCTCGACCGCTTCGGCCCCAGGCCAGAACGGTCCGCCGCGGCCCAAGACCTCGCCGCGCTCGCAGCGTGGTCCTCCAATCTCGCCGCGAACCGGCTCCTCCGGCTGCTCGGCGGCGGCGACGAGCGGCGCGGCGTGGCGGTCGTGGAGGAGCGCCTGCGCCGCCTGGGCGCGGAGGCGAGCACGTACCCCGGCGGGTACCGCGCCGGCACCGTCTCGAGCCAGACGCCGCCGGCGACCGGGCGCGTGACGACCGCGCGCGACCTGGGGCGGATCCTCGCGACCATGCACGCGGCGGCGGCCGGTCGTGCCGCGGCGCTCGGGCGGGCGCGGCTGTCTCGGCACGAAGCCCGCGTCGGGCTCGCGCTCCTGCTGGCGAGCGAGCGCAGCGGGGACAACGCGGGCCTGCTGGGGCTGCCGGCCGGCCTGCCGGCTGCCCAGAAGCACGGCTGGACTTCGTCGACGCGGCACAGCGCCGCGATCGCCTACCGTCGCGACGGGCCGGTGATCGTCGTCGTGCTCACCTACGCCCCCGGCCTACGGCTCGCCGACGCGCGGCGGCTCGGGGCCCAGGTGGCGCGGATCGCGCTCGCCTAGCCCTCTCCGAACCTTGCACCGGAAAACCCCGTGCGGCGTCTCTCGATCGCCAACGACTCTGTCCACGCGCCGCACTAGCGGGCCGGACAGGTCCGGCCCCTACTAGCGGACCTCTCGCATGAAGAGCCGGCGCGCGGCGCGGTCGCCGACCTGGACCGCGACGACGCCGATCAGCTGCTTGCCCTTCGCCGCGCGCGGAACCCGCCAGGCGCACGTCGCGCGACCCCGGCGGAACGCGTTCGTGACGACCCGCAGCCGCTTGCCGGCGACCTCGGCCCGGCAGCGGACGGATCCGCGCGTGAACCGGGCCAGCGAGCGGAGATCGACGAAGGCGGCGCTGGCGACCAGGCGCTTGCCCGCCCGCACGCGGGTGGTGAGCTGGACCGGCCGGGCGCCGACCGCGAACGCACCGCTCTCGAGCACCACCGGCGCCGGCGACGGCGAGGCCTGAGCCGGCGGCGCAGGCGGCGAGCCGGGCGGAGGCGGCGGCGAGCCCGGCAGAGACGGGGGAGGCGGCGGCGAGCCGGGCAGCGACGGTGGGGCCGGAGGCGCCGGCGGTGACCCGGGCGGCGCGGGAGGCGGCGGCGGCGAGCCGGGCGGAGACGGCGGGGACGGAGGCGGTGGCGGCGTGGGCGCCGGCGGAGGCGGTGGCGGTGGTGGCGGCGGCGGAGGCGGAGGCGGTGGTGGCGGCGGCGGCGCGCTCCCGCCGGTACTGCTGAACACCTGGGCCCAATAGACGCCGTTGGAACCGGTCGCGGCCCCCACGCCGATCACCCGATGGCTCGGGTTCTCGATGTTCGAGCGGTGACCGGGCGAGTTGAGCCAGCCGTTCATGACGTCCTGGGGGGTGCGGTAGCCGTAGGCGATGTTCTCTCCCCAGCCGCCCGTGACCCCGCAGGCGCTCATTCGCTCGCTGATCGAACGCGGGGGTGGTGGGTACTGGTCGTTGTGCGCCATGTACGCGTAGGCCGCCATGTTCCGCGCCTTCCAGACGGCGGAGGCGGTCGTGCTGGCTGACGAGCCGAGCGCTCCGAGACCCATGCCCGCCCGGTGCTGGTTGACGAGGCTCATGACCTGGCTTGCGAAACCCGGGTTGTTTGCGGGCCAGGCGCCGTCGGGCGTGCAGCCCGTCGCCGCCGGCGCGCCGCCGACGAGCAGCGCGAGCACCGTGGCGAGCAGGAGCGAGGCGCCTGCGAGAACAACCGCGAGGCGCGAGCGATGCAACGGGATGGGGGTCTGGCGGCCCATCATGAGCGAAAACGAGCGCACACCGGGGCAGCGATATGCGCACCTATCGGGTCGGGAAGTCGCCGACCTTAGCACCTGTCCCTCGATCGAGCGTCGGTTACCCGGCCGCGGTCATCGCACTCAGGCCGCGGCCGGCGCGAGCTCGCGGTGCAGCCGCACGAACAACGCCTCCAGCGCGAGCGCGGCATTGACGTTGAACTCCTCCGCTCCGCGCCAGGCCGCCCGCGTCAGCTCGGCCGCCCGCTCGGCGGCGGCGCCGACGCCGCCCAGCCTTGCGTCCTCGCGCAGGTCGGCCAGCCGATCGGCGTGGACGACCGCGGGCTCGGCGCCCGCGGCGACCACCACGAGGTCCCGGTACCACGCCGAGAGCTCCTCGAGCGAGGCGAGCAGCTCGTCTCGCTCCGCCCCGCGCTGGGCCCGGCGCACCCTCTGCTCCGACTCGCGTGCGGTCAGGTCGAGCCCCTCGACGGCGCTCGTCTCCTGCTCCTTCGCCTCCGCCCCGCGCGCCGAGGCCGCGGCGAGGATGACGGCTGCGGCGTCGGCGGGCTCGAACTCGGGGTCCAGGTACGGCCCGCGCGCCACGGCCAGGAGCTCGCGGCGGCGGGCGTCGGCGGCGGGGTCGAGCAGCCGGGCGGCGCGGTCGAGCCGGCCGCCGGCGACGCGGGCGAGCGCCCGCACCTCGTCGGCGGCGAGCGCGGGCGCGCGCTCGGCGATCCAGCCCTGCACGGCCGCCTCGGAGAGCCGGCGGAACGGGACGAGCTGGCAGCGCGACCGGATCGTCTCCGGCAGCGGCCCGAGCTCGTCCGCCACCAGCACGATCACGGCGTACGGCGGCGGCTCCTCCAGGTCCTTCAGGAGCGCGTCGGTGGCGTCGTCGTTCAGCAGGTGGGCGTCGAGGATCAGGTAGACGCGCCGGTTCGCCTCGAAGGGCCGCATGTGAAGGTCGTGCCGGAGCTCCCGGATGGCGTCGATCCGGATCATCTCCCCGAGCGCCTCGAGCCGGTAGAGATCCGGGTGCGTCCCGGCCGCGACCCGGCGCTCGTCGCCGAGCAGCTCGGCCGCGAACGCCAGGGCGGCGGCGCGCTTGCCGACGCCGCCGGGACCGTGGAAGAGATAGGCGTGCGCGGGCGTCTCGGCGAGCGCCGCGCGGAGCAGCCGCTTGGCCTCGTCCTGCTCCGGGACCGCCGCGAAGCCCGTCATTCGCCGGGCCTTCCTGCCCCGAGGCCCGCCACGACGAGCTCGGCCAGCTCCGCCACGGGCAGGGTGCCGTCGAGCGGGACGATCCGCTCGGGGAAGCGCTCCGCGAGCAGCCGGAAGCCCGCGTCGACCCGGCGTGCGAACTCGCCGCCCTCGCGCTCGATCCGGTCCCGGGTGGGCGCCGTCCTCGCGATCGCGGCGGCCGGGTCGATCAGGAGCAGGAAGGTGCGCTCGGGGAGCAGGCCGCCGACGGCGGTCAGGTTCAGCTCCAGCACCTCGTCCAGCCCGAGCCCGCGGGCGACGCCCTGGTACGCGAGCGACGAGTCGATGTAGCGGTCGCAGACCACCACGGCGCCGCGCCCGAGCGCCGGCCGGATCACCTCCGCGACGTGCTGGGCGCGCGAGGCGGCGAAGAGCGCCGCCTCGGCCCAGGGGCTGACCTCGCCGCCGTGCAGGACCAGCTCGCGGATCCGCTCCCCGAGCTCGGTCCCGCCCGGCTCGCGCGTCGCGACGACCTCGCGCCCCTCCGCCGCGAGCCGCTCCGCGAGCAGGCGTGCCTGGGTGGTCTTGCCGGAGCCGTCGACCCCCTCGAAGGTGACGAACATGACGGGCAACTTAGTGCTTCGGGAGCGGCCCGGCCGAACCACTAGGGTGGGCCGATGCGCACGGTCGTGACCGGCGGCGCCGGCTTCATCGGCTCGCATCTGGTGGACGCCCTGGTCGCCCGCGGTGACGACGTGACGGTGGTCGACGATCTCTCGACCGGCAGGCGCGAGCAGGTCAACCCCTCGGCGCACCTGGTGGAGCGCGACGTCAGGCAACCGCTCGAGCTCGAGGCCGAGCTCGTCTTCCACCTCGCCGCGCAGGCGGACGTGGGCACGTCCGTCGAGCGGCCGGCGTTCGACGCCGAGGTGAACGTCGTCGGGACGGTGAACGTGCTCGAGGCCGCCCGCGCGTCGGGAGCCGCAGTCGTCTTCGCCTCCACCGGCGGCGCCATCTACGGCGACGTCGAGGCGCCCGCGACCGAGGACGACCCCCTCCGCCCGGTCTCGCCGTACGGGATTGCGAAGCTCGCCGCCGAGGCGTATCTCGACGGCTGGAACCGCATCCACGGGCTGCCGGCCGTCGCGTGCCGGTTCGCGAACGTCTACGGGCCGCGGCAGTCGGCCACGCTCGAGGGCGGCGTCGTCGCGATCTTCCTCGAGCGTCTCGACGACGGCCGGGAGACCGTGATCTTCGGCGACGGCGAGCAGACGCGCGACTTCGTCCACGTCGCGGACGTCGTCCGGGCGCTCCTCCTCGCCGCGGGCCGCGAGCGCGGCGTCTTCAACGTCGGCACCGGGATCGAGACGAGCGTGAACGAGCTCCACCGCATGTGCGCCCGTGTCGTCGGGGTCGAGCGCGGGCCGCGCCACGAGCCCGCACGGCTGGGCGACGCACGGCGCAGCGTCCTCGACCCCGAGCGGGCCCGGCGCGAGCTCGGCTTCAGCGCGGAGATCTCGCTCGCGGACGGGCTGGCGGCGACGCTGGCGTCGGTGCGGGAGGAGTAGGAGGCCGGCGGGCGAATGACGGTTGGCCGTGGATCATCCGCTCCCACCTCCCGTCGACGCGATCGTCCGGCCCTGGCGCACCGCGGCCTTCGTCGCCGCTGCGATCGCCACGGTCGAACTGCTGCTCCTGGTGGTCGTCGGCGGCGCGTTGCTCGCGAAGCCGGACGCTCCCGGCAGAGCGCACGCCGCGAAGCCGAAGAGCGGCGCTGCCTCCGAGGCGCCGAGCAACGCCAAGCCGGCGAAGCCGAAGGCGCAGACGCCCGCGGCACCCGCTCTCGCGCGCACCAGGGTCGAGGTGCTCGTGCTGAACGGGAACGGCGTCCAGGGCGCCGCCGCGGCGGCCGCGGCCAAGGTGGAGAGGCGCGGCTACCGGATCGGCGAGGTCACGAACGCGCCGCGGATGGACTACGTCCGGAGCGTCGTCATGTACCGCACCGGCTTCGCCGCCGAGGCGCAGCGGCTTGCGCGCGACATCGGCGTCGGGATCGTCGGCCCGCTGGACGGCATCCGTCCCGGCCGGCTGCACGGCGCGCACGCCGTGGTCGTGGTCGGCTCCTGATTCCTACGGCTCGCAGGCACCCGCGTTGTTCACGGCGTCCTTGGCGACGTCGAGCGGGCCGCCGGGCACCCATCGCCGGCTCTTCGGGTCGCGCGTGTAGGCCTCGTTGAGGGCGAAGTACGCGCCGCAGAGGTCGCCGCGGTCGAGCCTGAACAGGCCGAGGAAGTACCAGGGCTCGGGGTTCTCGGGCTGCCGCTCGGTCGCGTCGACGTAGAACGCCTCCGCTGCGGCCGGGTCGCCCGCCCGCTCGGCCGCGCGCGCCCGTGCGTAGAAGGGCTCGAGCGAGAGTGGGTTCAGCGCTTGCGCGCGCCGCGCGTCCGCCGCCGCGTCGTCCGCCCGGCCGGCGTCGAGCGCCCGCGTCGACCGCTCGACCGCCCGCGACGAGAGCGCGGGCGAGGCGAGCGACCCGACGAGCACGAGCGCAAGCGCGCCCGCGGCCGCGGCCGCCGGCCACGCGGGAGCGCGGGCGGCGGGACGCCCGGCGGCGACGAGAGCGCCTGTCGCGACGAGCGCCGGCGCCGTCACGGCGAGGAACTCGAGGTTGTAGTCGACGAGCGCGTGCAGCGCCCAGACGACCGGCAGGACGACGAGCGCCCGCGCGGCGGCGACCTCGCCGCCGTCGAGCCGCCTCAGCGAGCGAACGCTCGCGATCCCGAGGCAGACGGCCGCGACGAGCGCGAGGGCGACGCCGACGAGACCGGTGCCGGAGAGGATCTGCAGCGGAACGCTGTGGGGCTGCGTCACCTCCGTCGCGTCCTCCCGGTAGCGCAGCCGCGCAACCGCGAACGTGCCGGCGCCCACGCCCCGGAGCGGCTGCGTCTCGAACACGTGCCAGGCCTCGCCCCACCACTCGGAGCGGTTGTTGGAGCTCAGGCTCGTCAGGCGGCTCGGATCGTTCACGTCGGCCGACCCGCCGGCGAACTCGTCCCAGGCCCAGGCGGCCGGGTTGCCGACGGCGAGCGCCAGCGCGATCACGGCGGTCAGCGCCGCCGCGCCGGCCGCGGCCACGGCGGCGCGGCCGAGAGCCTGCCTCTCCACGCGCGCGAGCACGCGGCGCCGGAGCGCCGCGGCGAGCACGACCGCGAGCACCGCTCCCACGAGCGCGAGCACGCCGAACACGGCGCCGTCACCGATGCGGTCGGCCCGGCCGACGCCGTCGTCGACCAGCGCCGAGCGCGTGCTGGCCCAGGCGCCGACGGCCACCGCGGGCACGCCGGCGCCGACGGCGAGGAGCCCGCCCTCCAGCCGTTCCGGCGAGAGCGCGAGCCAGAGTGCGACCGCGACGAGCGCCCCGGCAATGCCGGCGCGCGAGGCGGTCAGGATCAGCGCGACCGTCGCGACGTAGAAGAGCAGCGCGCCCGCCGCCCGCACCCGCCGCCGCGACGAGGCCGACGCACCCAGCCAGAGCGCGAGCGCGAGCGCCACGTCGGCGAGCAGCGCCAGCCCGTTCCAGTAGCCGACGGGGCTGCGCAGGCGGGCGGCGCGGTCGCCGTCGGGGAAGAGGGCGGGTATCGCCTTGCCGAGCAGCGCCCAGACCAGTGCCGCGCCGATCACCGCTGCGAGCAGGACGGCCGCGGCTCGAGCCGTCCGCGGGCCCAGCACGCCGAGCAGGATCCCGGCGAGGAGGAACCCGGCCTGGACGAGGCCCTTGTTCAGCGCCGACCACGACCGGTCGCCGGCGATCGACCAGGCGATCGTCACCGCCGTCCACCCCAGCAGCGCGGCGACCGCGACGAGCGCGACGGTCGTCGGCCGGTCGAGGCGCGGGAGCTCCACGAGCCGCAGCACCGCCGCGACCGCAGCGCCCACGCCCAGCGCTGCGAGGCCGATCCCGAGCGCGAGCACGGACTCGCTCGACGAGCCGCCGCCGAAGAAGACGGCGCCCGCCAGCACGGCGCCGGCGGCGCCCGCGAGGAGCCATGCGGCACCCGGCCGTGGCCCGCGCGCGGACCTCCCAGGCGCGGCGTGCATCGGCGGCCACGCTAGCATTGACCGGGCCTACACGGCCTGCGCGAGCATGTCGTGCACGGACGTCGTCTTACAAATCGTTTACCGTCCACAGATCTTGCTCTCACTGCCAGCCGAAAGACTGGTCAGACTCTGCTCGTAGGCGAGTCCCGCCGCTCTGTCGTGACACTCGCGTCGACGCTCTCAACCGGCCTTCGGGCGCTCATGGTGTTCACCGCGCTGGTGCTGGCAGCGCTCGCGTCGCTGGCGGCAGCCGGGCCCGCGCGGGCCGCCTCCTGCGCCGACCAGGTGATCGACGACTGGTACGACAACGCGCGGGTCGACCGGATCTACGCCCTGGCCTGCTACGACGCGGCGATCAAGAAGCTGCCTCCCGACGTCCTCGACTACTCGAGCGCCCGTGACGACATCAGGCGCGCGCTGCAGTACGCGTCGCGCGGCCAGTCCGATCCCGGCGAGGGCGCGCCGCCGCCGCCGGCCCCGTCGCAGCCCCCGCCCGCGAGCCCCCCGCCGCCGGCGGCGCAGCCTCCCTCCCCTCCGACCTCCACCGCCGAGAAGCCGCCCACCTCGAAGCCGACCCCGCCCCCGGCGACGCGCGACCCCGGCGACTCGGTCACCGAGGCCGGGGAGCCGGTCGACACGTCGGGCCCCTCGTCGGTGCCGATGCCGCTGATCATCCTCGGCGGCCTCGCGCTGCTCCTCCTCGCAGCCGGCTCGGCCGGCTACATCACGCGCCGGCTCCAGTCGCGGCGCGCCGGCGGGGACGACGGGCCGCCGCCGGCGGTCTAGCAGCTCAGGCGCCGGGCTTGCCGGCCGGCGGCGGCGCGGGGCGCGAGCCGCGCCGACTACAATGGCGGGATCAAACCGTTTTTGCGCAATTTGCAGGTATTTCGTCGGTGGCGCGGATCCGTCCGACTCGCCTCCTACCATGGCCGGTCCGCTCACCGAACGAGGCCGCGACGCCCGGGCGGAGAGACCACATGACGACGGCTCGGGAGGACGAGATGGCGACGGAGGCGACGCAGGCACCTGAGGCCCCGGTGGTGGAGGACGTGAACGTCGTCGTCGATTCGGAGGCGCGCGTGGCGCCCGGCCGGCACTTCACGATCCCCGGCCGCGACCCGTTCGACGAGATCGAGTGGGAGCTCCGCGACGCGCTGATCCCGGGCCGGGACGGCCCCGCGTTCGAGCAGCGGGACGTCGAGTTCCCGAAGTTCTGGTCGCAGACGGCGACGAACATCGTCGCGCAGAAGTACTTCCGGGGCCGCCTCGCGTCCCCCGAGCGCGAGCGCTCGGTGAAGCAGATGATCGGGCGGGTCGTCGACACGATCGGCGGCTGGGGCCGTCGCGGCGGCTACTTCGCGGACGGCGACGAGGCCGACACGTTCGAGGCGGAGCTGAAGGCGATCCTCGTCAACCAGATCGCGTCCTTCAACTCGCCCGTGTGGTTCAACGTCGGCTTCGAGGAGCGCCCTCAGTGCTCCGCCTGCCAGCCGTGGCACGCGCTGGTGTCGACCCCCGAGGGCATGGTTCCGATCGGACAGCTCGTCGAAGAGGAGCAGATCGGCCGCGAGGTCTACGACGCGAACGGCACGACACGGATCGTCGCCGTCAAGGCGAACGGGCTGAAGGAGGCGTTCCGGATCACGCTCCGCAACGGGAGCTTCGTCGAGGCAACCGCCGACCATCTCGTCAAGGCCGTCCACGAGCGCCGCACGGAGCCCGCATGGTTCCGCGTCGACCAGCTTCGGCCGGGAATGCGCATGCACCTGCATCCCCACCGCGCGAAGGTGGCCGAGCCGGCCCTCGTCGCCGTCGGCCCCGGGAGCGCTCTCGACGAGATCTCCGAGCCCGACGTCGACGGGCAGGCGATCGCAGAGGCCGCACTCGCCGGGTGGCTGCAAGCCGACGGCTTCGTCGGCCAGTACGACCACGGAACCAACCGGTCGCTGACGATCGAGTTCCAGGTCGCAACGGACGACGAGTACGAGTGGGTGACGACGAACCTCGACGTCGTGTTCCCCGACGTCCACCGCCACGTCCGCGAGTTTGCAACCCAGGACGCGTCGCTGCATGGGCGCCGTATCCGGCTGTACGGCGAGGGCCTTCGGGACTTCGTGGATCGATGGCAGCTGCTCCTGCGAGGAACGACGATGCGCGTCCCCGAGCGGCTCTGGACCGCCTCGCACGAAGAGATCACCGCATACCTCAGGAGCGTCTTCCAGGCGGACGGCTACGTCAGCGCCCGCCGTGAGCGCGGACAGGAGAGCGGGAAGGTTGCGTTCGCGGTCATCGGCGAGCGCTGGGCCGAGGACGTCCAGCTGCTGCTGAACGTGATCGGCGTCTACTCCCGTCGCATCAGGAAGCAGGAGCGACGGAGCGACCGCCACGATCTGCACGAGGTCGTGATCTCGATCGGCTCGGAGCGCGCGCGCTTCGCCGAGCTCGTCGGCTTCGTCGGCGGCGAGAAGCAGCG
>DATBMD010000182.1:0-16406 GCA_036555085.1 Gaiellaceae bacterium | reverse complement strand
CAGGGCTTCTACTTCCTGATCGTCGCGACCTGGCGCAACGACAACGAGGTCTGGGAGACCGTCTGGGCCAAGGACGGGGACGGCGATCCCGCCTTCCGCCCGTGGACGGTCGAGGGGACGCACCGCCCGACCTTCTGCGTCTGGGAGCTGGGCGCGGTGTGGCACGAGCAGCAGGCCTGGAGCCGCTACCTGCGCTCCCCGCGCGACTGGGCGGCGAAGGAGGCCTACCTGCAGGACACGTTCGCGGGCCCGGTCTGAGCGGGCTCAGCGCGTGACCGCACGGCGGTAGCGCCAGGAGGAGAGCGGCGCGAAGACGGCGATGATCGCCAGCGACCACGCGACGGCTCCCCAGACGTCGTTGCCGGCCGGGGTGCCGATGAAGAGCGCGCGGGCCGCGTCGACCATCGTCGTGAACGGGTTGTTCTCCGCGATCGGCTGCAGCCAGCTCGGCATCGACTCGACCGGGACGAAGGCGGACGAGACGAACGTGATCGGGAACAGGATCGTGAAGCCGTACGCGTTGGCCGCCTCGGGCGACGACGCGGTCAGCCCGATGAAGGCGAACACCCACGAGAACGCGTAGCCGATCAGCAGGAGCAGGGCGATCCCGGCGATCACCTCGGGGACGCTCGTCGAGAAGCGGAAGCCGACCGCGATCCCGACCGCGAACATGATCACGAGCTGGATCACGTTCGTCCCGACGTCGGCGAGGATCCGGCCGGTGAGCACCGACGGCCCCCACATCGGCAGCGAGCGGAAGCGGTCGATCAGCCCCTTCTTGAGGTCCTCGGCGAGACCGAGCGCCGTCACGAAGCCGCCGAAGACCATCGACTGGACGATGATCCCGGGCATCAGGAAGTCGACGTAGTCGACGCCGGGCGTCTCGATCGCGCCGCCGAAGACGTAGACGAAGAGGAGCACGAACATGACCGGCTGGATCGTGAAACCGACCAGCAGGTCGGGCTGGCGCGGGATCCGCAGCAGGCTGCGCCGGGCCAGCACGACCGTGTCGGAGACGGCGTTGGCCAGCGCCGTCATCGCCGCGCCTCGTCGCTCGCGGCGTCGCCGTCGCCGTCCTCCTCCGCGACGTGGCCGGTCAGCGTCAGGAAGACGTCGTCCAGCGTTGGCCGCCGGACGGCGATGTCGTCGATGCCGATGCCGGCCTCGTCGAGGCGCCTGACGACGTCGGCGATCGCGCCGTTGCGCCGGCGCAGCGGGAGCCGTACCGCGCCGTCCTCGAGGGTCGGCTGCTCGGTGGCGATCGCGCTGAGCGCGGCGATGGCCGCCTCCGCCCGCCGCCGGTCGTCGAGGCGCACCTCGAGCCGGTCGCCTCCGACCTGCGCCTTGAGCTCGTCCGGCGTGCCCTCCGCGATCACGACCCCGTGGTCGACGACGGCGATCCGGTCGGTGAGCCGGTCGGCCTCGTCGAGGTACTGCGTCGTCAGCAGGACTGTCGTCCCGCGCGCGACCAGCGCCTCGATCGCGTTCCAGAGCGCGATCCGGCTGCGGATGTCGAGCCCTGTCGTCGGCTCGTCGAGGAAGAGCACCGGCGGGCGCGCGACGAGCGCGGCGGCGAGGTCCAGCCGGCGGCGCATGCCGCCCGAGTACGTGCGCACGAGCCGGCTGCCGGCGTCGGCGAGGTCGAAGTCGGCGAGGAGCTCGCCGGCCCGCTCCCGCGAGGCGCGGCGGCCGAGGTGGTAGAGCCGGCCCACCATCTCCAGGTTCTCGAAGCCCGTCAGGTTCTCGTCGACGGCGGCGTACTGGCCGGCGAGCCCGATCCGCTCCCGCAGCTTCGCGCCCTCGCGCGCGACGTCGAGGCCCGCGACCTGCGCCGAGCCGCTGTCGGGTGCCAGCAGGGTCGTCAGGATCCTGACGGTGGTGGTCTTGCCCGCCCCGTTCGGGCCGAGCAGCCCGTAGACGGTGCCGGCCTCGACGGTCAGGTCGACGCCGCAGAGCGCCTCGACGTCGCCGTAGCGCTTGCGTAGCCCGTCTGCCTGGATCGCGATCTCGCCGTTCATCGTCCCTGGAAGGTACAGGTCCGGCAGGGTCATACCCGCCGAGGGTACGGGATATTCCCGCCATCTTCTGTCGTGTTTCTCGGTTACGCTGCGCCGATGCGCGCGAGCCGCCTCGTCTCGCTCCTGCTCGTGCTGCAGACCCGCGGCCTGCTGACGGCGGACGAGCTCGCGGAGCACCTCGAGGTCTCGGAACGGACCGTGCAGCGGGACGTGCAGGCGCTCGCGGCCGCGGGCGTGCCGGTGGTCTCGATCCGGGGGCCGGCCGGCGGCTACCGGCTCGATCGGGGCTACCGGACGAAGCTGACGGGGCTGGACGCGGCCGAGGCGGAAGCGCTCTTCGTCGGCCCGGCCGCCGAGCTCGGGCTCGGGCGCGAGCTCGCCGCGGCGCGCCTGAAGCTGCTCGCCGCGCTGCCGGGGGAGCTGCAGGAGCGCGCGAGCCTGGCGGCGCAGCTCTTCCACGTCGACATGCGCGGCTGGTTCCGCGAGGAGGACCGGGTGCCGCACCTGCCGGTGATCGCGGGCGCGCTCTGGCGCAGCCGGCGGCTCGAGATCCGGTACCGCGAGGGGGCTGCGGTGGTGGCACGCCGGCTCGACCCGCTCGGGCTCGTGCTCAAGGCGGGCGTCTGGTACCTGCTCGCCCGCCGCCGCGGCGAGGAGCGGGTGTACCGGGTCTCCCGGGTGGTCTCCGCGCGCGAGCGGCCCGAGGCGTTCGCGCGGCCGGAGGGCTTCGACCTCGCCGCCGCCTGGGCCGACCGCTCGGAGGCGTTCGAGCGAAGCCGCCCGCGGCTCGACGTGACGATGCGCGTCCCCCGGAGCGAGGTCAGGTACCTGCGCGGCGTGCGCGTCGTCGACGACGGCGAGCCGCCGACGGTGGTCGCCCCGTTCGACGGCCCGGGCCACGCGTTCCACGCGATCCTGTCCTACGGGCCGGAGGCGGAGGTGCTGGCCCCGGTCGAGCTGCGCGAGCGGGTCGCGCGCGCGGCGGCCGAGACCGCGGCGCTCTACGAGCGGGTGCGCGATGATGCGCCGGTGACGGGGACGTCGGCGCGAGGGGCACGCGGATGATCGACGTCGACGCCGTCGTCGCCATCGACGTCCATACCCACGCGGAGATCGGCAGCTCCGGCGAGGACGGCCTGCCGCCCGAGTGGCGCGCGGCCGCGCGGGCGTACTTCGGCGAGGAGGGCCTGCCGACCGTTGCGGACGTCGCCGCCTACTACCGCGAGCGCAGCATGGCCGCGGTCGTCTTCACGGTCGACGCCGAGACGCAGACCGGGCGCGCGGCAGTGCGCAACGAGGAGATCGCGGAGGTGGCCGCGGCGAACGCCGACGTGCTGATCCCGTTCGCCAGCGTCGACCCGGGGAAGGGCGCGCGGGCGGTAGCCGAGGCGAGGCGGCTGATCGACGACCACGGCGTCAAGGGCTTCAAGTTCCATCCGAACGTCCAGGCGTTCTTCCCGAACGACCGGAGCGTGTACCCGCTCTACGAGGTGATCGCCGAGGCCGGGCTGCCGGCGCTCTTCCACACCGGGCACTCGGGGATCGGCACCGGCCTGCCCGGCGGGGGCGGGATCCGGCTCAAGTACTCGAACCCGATCCACGTCGACGACGTCGCGGTCGACTTCCCCGAGCTCCCGATCGTGCTCGCGCACCCCTCGTTCCCCTGGCAGGACGAGGCGCTCTCGATCGCGCTGCACAAGGAGCAGGTCTGGATCGATCTCTCCGGCTGGTCGCCGAAGTACTTCCCCGAGCAGCTGATCCGGTACGCGAACACGCTGCTCAAGGACCGCGTCCTCTTCGGCTCCGACTTCCCGCTGATCACGCCCGACCGGTGGCTGGCCGACTTCGCCGAGGCCGGCTTCAAGGACGAGGTGCGCCCGCTCGTGCTGAAGGAGAACGCGGCGCGACTGCTCGGCCTGCGTTAGCCCCGCCCGTGCTTGCACCCGAAACCCCCGTAGGGGCCGGACCTGTCCGGCCCGCGAGTAGGGGCCGGACCTGTCCGGCCCGCTGGTGCGGCGCGTGGACAGAGGCGTTGGCGATCGAGAAACCGGTGAATCAGGACGAGACGCCGCACTAGCCCCGCCCGTGCGGGGCGAGGAAGTCGAGGTCGGGGCCGGCCGGGATGATCCGGCTCGGGTTGATCATGTCGTGGGTCGTGAAGTAGTGCGTCTTGATCTGCTCGAGCGAGACCGTCTCCGCGACGCGCGGCTGCTGGTAGAGGTCGCGCGTGTAGCCCCAGAGGTTGGGGTAGTCGACGAGCCGCCGCCGGTTGCACTTGAAGTGCTGGTAGTAGACGGTGTCGAACCGCAGGAGCGTGGGGAAGAGGCGCCAGTCGGCCTCGGTGGGCGTGCCGGAGACGAGGTAGCGGCTGGACGAGAGGCGCCGCTCGAGCTGGTCCAGGACGGCGAACACGCCGTCGCAGGCTCGCTCGTACTCGACCTGGTTCTGGCTGAAGCCGGCCTCGTACACCCCGTTGTTGAGGCTCGGCTGTATCAGCGCGTTGAGCGCGTCGATCTCGGGCCGCAGCGGCGGCGGGTACAGGTCGACGTCCGCGCCGCCGTTCTCGGCGACGCCGTCGAACGCGCTCCCGAGCATGCGCAGGATGTCGCCGGACTCGTTGCTGACGATCTGCGCCGTCTCGGTGTCCCAGAGCACCGGCAGCGTGTAGCGGTCGTCGAACGCGGGGTCGGTCGCCGCGTAGGCCTCGCTCAGGAAGGAGAAGCCGTTCGCGCGATCCACGAACTCTCCGCCGGTGAACGCCCAGCCGCGGCCGTCGCGGTACGGGTCGAGGTACGAGACCGGGAGCGCGTGCTCGAGCCCCTTCAGCAGGCGCCCGATCGAGGCTCGCTGCGACCACGGGCAGGCGAGGCTGACGTAGAGGTGGTAGCGCCCCGCGACGGCCGGGAAGCCCGAGCTGCCGTCGGCGGTCACGCGGCGCCGGAAGGCGCTGTCCTGGCGGACGAAGCAGCCCTCCGCCGTCAGCTCGCGCCCCAGCTCGAATGCCCCCGCGTTGTGCCCCGCCATCGCGCGATGCTAGCCGCGGCGATGGCGTAGGGTCGCCGGGATGTCCGAGCCGGGCGACCTGGGCGTGGCCGAGGCCGCGGCGCTGCTCGCGGATCGCACGCTGTCCTCCGTCGAGCTGGTCACGGCCTGCCTCGACCGGATCCGCGATCGCGACGGGACGCACAGCCACGACGGCGACCCGCTGTCGATCAACGCCTGGGTGCGCGTCTACGAGGAGGATGCGCTCGCCGCGGCGGCCGCCGCCGACGAGCGCTTGAGCCCGAAGGCGGTGAGCCGGGACGGCCCGGCGCCGCCGCTCTGCGGCATCCCGATCGGGCTCAAGGACCTGTTCGCCGTGGCGGGCAAGCCCGTCACCGCCTCGAGCCGCCTGCTGCACGAGGTGCCCACGCGCCACTGCGACGTCTGGGCACGTCTCGAAGCCGCCGGCATGGTGCTCCTCGGCCACCTGCACACGCACGAGTTCGCCGCCGGCGGCACCACCGACCAGGTGGCGAGCCCGTGGAGCCGGGATCGCTCGGCGGGCGGGTCGAGCGGCGGCTCCGGCGCCGCGCTCGCGGCGCGCATGGTGCCGGCGGCGACGGGCACCGACACCGCCGGGTCGCTGCGGATCCCGTCCGCCCTCTGCGGCACGTCGACGATCAAGCCGACCCGCGGGCTCGTGTCGATGGCCGGCGTCGTCCCGCTGGCGGCGACGCTCGACCACGCGGGGCCGATGGCTCGCAGCCTCGGGGACTGCGGCGCGGTGCTCGCGGCGATGGCGGGCCCGGACCGCCGGCGTCCGTGGAGCGCCCTCGCGGCGCCCCCGCGCGAGCCGGCAGTATCCCCGGAGCCCGGGTCGCTGGCCGGAGCGCGGCTCGCCGTCTCGCCTCGCCTCGCCCGGGTCGAGCTCGAGCCGGACGTGGCCGCGGGCTTCGAGCGGGCGCTCGACGCGTGCCGCGCGGCGGGGGCGACGCTGCTGGACGCGGCCCCGGCCGGTGCGCGGCTCGACGTGGACGGTGACTTCCTCGACGTGCTGACGACGGACGTGCTCGCCTACCACCGGCGCTTCGACGGCCGGCGGGAGCTCTACCGGCCCTCGACCCGCGGCTGGGTCGAGGAGGGCGAGCGGCGAGCGGTCTCGGGCGAGTCCTACGCCGCCGCGCAGGCGCGGCGCTGGGAGCTGACGGGCGTCTGGGCGGACTGGTTCGCGCAGGAGCGGATCGCCGCCGTCGTAGAGCCCACCGTGCCGACGGTCGCCCCCCTCCGCGGGCACGGCTACGACGAGGCCGGCAGCGACGTCGCGCTGATCGCGTTCACGCACTACTGGGACTGGACGGGGCTCCCGGTGGCCGCGATCCCGGCCGGCACGGGCCCCCTCACCGGGCTCCCCGTGGGGGTGTCGCTGATCGGCCCCGCCGGAGCCGACTGGGAGCTCCTCTCGCTCGGCACGGCGCTGCAGGCCGTCCTCGGGATCCCCGAGCCGCCGCGGTAGAACTGCCGGCCCGCGGTTTCTGCCCTCGCCCCGGACGCTATACAGTTGGCGCGACATGGCGACGGTCGCGACCGAGAAGAGCCAGTCGCTGAGATCGCTCGAGCGCGGCATGGCCGTGATCCAGGTCTTCTCGCGGGAGCGCCCCGCCCTCACGCTGAGCGAGGTCGCGCGCCTGACGGGCACGACGCGCGCGACCGCCCGCCGCATCCTGCTCACCCTCGAGAAGCTCGGTCACGTCCGCTCCGACGGGCGCCTCTTCTCGCTGACGCCGCGCGTGCTGACCCTCGGCTGGGCCTACCTGGCGTCGCTGAACCTGTCCGAGCTCGCGGAGCCGCTGATGGAGGACCTCGTCGAGCGGACGAAGGAGTCGAGCTCGCTTGCGACGCTCGATCCGCCGGACGTCGTCTACGTCGCCCGCGTCCCGACGCGGCGGATCATGACGATCGCGCTCGGCGTCGGGGCGCGGCTGCCGGCGCACGCGACGTCGATGGGCCGGGTGCTGCTGGCGGGGCTGCCCGAGGACGAGCTCGAGCACTACCTCGAGAGCACGTATCTCGAGCGGTTCACCGAGAACACGATCACCGACCCGGCCGAGCTGCGGCGCGCCGTCGAGGAGGTGCGCGAGCAGGGCTGGGCGCTCGTCGACCAGGAGCTGGAGCTCGGGCTCCGCTCGGCCGCGGCCCCGATCACGCGGAAGCCGTGCGGGACGATCGCGGCGATCAACGTCTCGGCGGCAGCGCACCGCGTCACGGTCGAGGACTTCCGCGCGCGGATCCTGCCGGCCCTGCTGGAGACGGCCGAGCTGATCTCCGCCGGCGTCGGCCCGGCCCGCCCAGGGCACGTCTGAGCGAGGCTTCCCGACCTGCCCCCGCGGCCGGATCGACGTCTTGACACGGCGCGACGGCCACGAGTACGTTCTCCGCCAGACGCACTCCTGTTCGCTGTGCGAACGAGCACCCGTTCGCACGGGCACTGTCGCTCCCGGGAGGGAAAGCCTGGACGAACCTCGTATCGGAGGCGCCCGCGATCAGCGCCGCGCCGCTCTCGCAGTCAGCGCGACTTCCGCGATGGAAGACAGCCAAGGAGGAGGGAATGAGATCGACGAAGCACAAGGCCGGTGTTGCATTAGCTCTGTGTAGCTTCGTGGCCCTGCTGGTGGCCGGTTGGGCGACCGGCGCGCGCCAGGCCACGGAGGCCGCACCGGTGGGGTCGGGCAAGCAGACCGCCAAGAAGAGCGTGTGCGGGCTCGGCACCGGCAAGAAGGCGACCGGGACGCCGATCAAGGTCGGCGGCCTGGTCACGTTCGAGCCGGGAACGGACTTCCAGGACATCGCCAAGGCGGCAGCCGCCTACTTCACGTGCGTGAACGACAACGGCGGCATCCGTGGTCGCCCGATCCAGTACAAGTACTACACGACCCCGATCAACCCGGTCACGGTCGCCGCGCAGGCGCGCAAGCTCGTGGCCGACAAGGTCTGGGCGGTCGTCGGCAACACCGAGATCCTCGACTGCACCGTCAACCACAAGTACTACCGCGCCCAGGGCTACTACGTGATCGGGTCGGGCATCGCGCCCGAGTGCTACAACGGCGCGCCCACGATGGCCCAGGTCAACATGGGCCCGGCGTACAGCGCGACGGGCGCCGCGCAGGCTCTGGTCCGGGCGGGCGCGAAGAAGCTCGTCTGCGACACGTCCAACCAGGGCGACCCGACCGGCTACGTCAACCTCGGCTGCATGGCGGTGGCGACGAACGCCGGCCTCGAGGCGGTCGACTCGCACCACGACGTGCCGATCACCGACGCGGCCTCGGTCGCGCTCGAGCTCGTGCAGCGGGCCGGGCAGGACGGCGGCATCGTCCTCACCTACATCCCGCCCGAGGCGCTGAAGATCCTGCAAGCCGCACAGCAGCAGGGCCTGATCGACCGGGTCAAGTGGGGTTGCGCGACGCCGTGCAACACCGACTTCGTCGCCGCCGAGCTCGGCAGCGCGTGGAACGGCAAGCTGCACGTGAACGCCGAGCTGGCGCTGCTCGACTCCAAGGGCCCGGACATGACCCTCTACCGGGCGGTGATGGGGAGGTACGCGTCGAGCACTGCGATCGGCAGCTTCAGCCAGATGGGCTTCATCGAGGCGATGATCGCGACCTCGGCGATGCTGAACGCCGCGACGCCGCTCTCCAAGCAGACGATCAACCGGGCGATCCGGGACGTCAAGAACTACAAGACGGACATCCTCTGCAAGCCGTGGTACTTCGGCGTCGCGCCGTACCACAACCCGAACAACACCGACCGGACGGTGTGGCCGCAGAACGGCAAGATGGTGCAGAAGGAGGGCTGCTTCAACATCTATCCCTACACGCCGCAGCTCCGGAACATCCGTGTCTGGGAGAAGCAGCGCAAGCTGAACACCGGCTCGCCTGCCTACCCGCGGCAGGGGAAGGTGGGCTGATAGGAACGAGAACGTGAGAACGCAGGTGCCCAGGGCCGGCCATGCCTGATCTCGCGGACGTGCTGGCGCTCGCCCTGACGGTGGACGACTTCAAGCCGTTCGTCCTCACAGGGCTGGCGCTGGGGGCGGTCTACGCCCTGTCCGCGACGGGGATCGTCGTCCTCTACCAGGCGACCGGCGTGCTGAACCTCGCGTTCGGCGCCGTCGGGGCCCTGGGCGCCCTCGTCTCGTGGGAGCTCGTCAACAGCACGGGCATCCCCGAGTGGCCCTGCTACCTCGCCTGTGTCGGCGTCGGCGCGGTCGTGACGTTGCTCTACGGAGTGACGTTCGGCCGCGCCTTCGCCGCCCGCGACCCACTCGTCAAGGCGATCGGGACGCTCGGCCTCGCTCTCATCCTGCTCGGGGCGATGTACTGGATCTGGCCGGCGGGCACGTTCGCACGGTCGCTGATCATGCCGACGACGAACTGGGGCTTCGACGTCGGCTTCCTGAACGCGCGCCTGAACGGCACGCAGCTGATCGCGTTCTGCTTCACAGTGCTCGTCACCGCCGGGACCTGGCTCTTCCTGCGCTACACGAACCTCGGCACGGCGATGCGCGCGCTCGCCAACGACCGCGAGATCGCGGCGACGCTCGGCGTGCCGGTTCGGCGCGTCGAGGCGTACGCGTGGCTCGGCTCGGGGCTCCTGTGCGGCGCCTCCGGCCTGCTGCTCGCCAACCTCGTCGGCCTCGACGCCGGGTCGCTGACCTTCCTCGTCATCTCGGCGCTGGCGGCCGCCCTGATCGCGCGCCTGCGCTCGATCTGGGTGACGCTGCTCGCGGGGATCGGGATCGGTCTGGCCGAGGCGCTCGCGACGCCGATCTTCGAGATCTCGCGCTACCGCACCATGGCGCCCTTCGTCCTCGCGATCGCGGCGCTGCTGATCTTCCAGCGCCAGCGGGTGATGCCCGTGGCGCGGACCGCCCGGTAGCCATGGCCGAGGCGCAGGTGCAGGAGGCCCCGCGGCCGGTGACCGACCGCCTGGGGATCGAGCGCGGGACGCTCGTCCGCGCCGTCGTGATCGCCGTCCTGCTCGCCTGCGCGCTGATCCTGGTGCCGGCGCTCACGGGCGCGTACTGGCTGACAGTTGCGACCGGGGTCACCATCTACGCGGTGGTCGCGCTCGGCGCCGGGCTCCTCTACGGGCGGGTCGGCCTCGTCTCGCTCTGTCAGATCGCGCTGCTCGCGGTCGGCGCCTGGGTGGCGGCGCGGATCTCCTACGGGACGTCGATCCCGTTCCCGCTCGTCCTGCTGATCGCCGGGGCGGTGACCGCCGCGATCGCGGTCGTGATCGGGCTGCCGGTGCTGCGCCTGCAGGGGCTCTACCTGGCCCTCATCACTCTGATGGCCGCGGGCGCGACGTCGATCGTCCTGCACGTGATCCACTTCCCAAACGGCGGCGGCGGCTTCACCGGGGTCACCTCCGACGCGCTGGCGATCCGCACGATCCGCCGGCCCGACATCGCCACGTCGGACACCGCGTTCTACCGCTACGCGGTCGTCGTGATGGCGGTGATGCTGCTGATCGCGCTGATCCACGTCTCGACCAAGCCGGGACGCGCCTGGGCGGCGATCCGCGAGAGCGAGGCGGCCGCCGTCGCCGCCGGCGTGCACATCACGCTCTACAAGCTCTGGGCGTTCGGGCTCGCGGCGTTCTTCGCCGGCGTCGCCGGTGGCGTGATGGGGGCGAGCGCCGGCCAGCTCTCGGTCGGCCCGTTCGCCACGCAGGAGTCGATCATCCTGCTCGCGGCGACGCTGATGGGAGGGATCTTCAGCCTCTGGGGAGCGGTCGTCGCGGGACTCCTGTTGCAGCTCCTGCCCGCGCTCCTGCAGGACTGGGGGCTGCCCTCCGAGCTCCTGATCATCCTCTTCGGAGTCGGCATTCTCCAGGTGCTGCTGACGGCGCCGGCCGGCCTGGTGGCGCAGGTGCCGAAGGACCTCGCGAACCTCGGCCGGCTCATTGCCAAGCCGTTCCGGGGCCGTGGCTCCGAGGCGAAGGCATGATCGAGGTCGACAAGCTCACCGTCCGCTTCGGCGGCGTGATGCCGCTGATCGACATGACGGTCTCGTTCGAGGCCGGGGCCTGCGGCCTGATCGGGCCGAACGGCGCCGGCAAGACGACCTTCTTCAACGTGCTGAGCGGGTTCGTGCGGCCGGTCTCCGGCACCGTCCGCGTGTTCGGAGAGGACCTCCTGCGGATGGCCGACTACCGCCGGACGCGCTGGGGCCTACGGCGCACGTTCCAGCAGGAGCAGGCGATCGAGGAGCTGTCGGTGTTCGACAACGTCGGGCTCGTGCACGAGCACTCGCGGGGGGCGCGAGGATCCCGCCGCCAGGACGTGCTCGAGGCGCTCGACTTCGTCGGCCTCGACGCGGCGCCGAAGCAGCGCGTCGGGACGCTCAGCGCGCGCGACCGGCGGCTCGTCGAGGTTGCCCGGGCGGTCGTCGGCCGGCCGCGGATCGTGCTGCTCGACGAGCCGGCGGCGGGCCTGCCGGACGAGGAGACACGGCACCTGAGCGACGTGATCCGGAACATCCCGGGCAAGGTGGGCGCGCTGGTGGTCCTCGTCGACCACGACATGAGCCTGGTCTCGAGCTGCTGCGAGACGACGGCCGTGCTCGACTTCGGGAAGCTGATCGCTTCCGGACCGACGGCCGAGGTGCTGCGGGACGAGCACGTCGTCCGGGCGTACCTCGGCACCGAGGACATCGAGTGAGACGTCCCGTGTCAACCTCGCGGATGACGTCCATGATCGGCGCCGGCCGCGCCAGCGCCCGCTTCAGGGGTAAAGCATGAGCGGCGAGGAGTCGAACGGCGCGCTGCTGCGCCTCGAGGGGCTGTCGGTCGCGCGCGGCGGCCGCACCGTCGTGGACGACGTGTCGCTCTCGATCCCGGCCGGTGAGGTGACCACGCTGCTCGGGCCGAACGGCGCGGGCAAGTCGTCGCTCGTCCTCGCGGTCGGCGGCGTGCTGCGGCCGAGCGGGGGCAAGGTGCTCATCGGCGACGTCGAGCTCACCCGGCGACGGCCCGAGGCCATCCGGGCGGCCGGCGTCGCGATCGTGCCGGAGGGTCGCCGCCTGCTCCCGGCGCTCACGGTCGGAGACAACTTCCGCGTCGCGACGTACTCGCTGCCGCGGGCGGCTGCGAGCTCGGGGATCGCGTACGCGCTCGAGCTGTTCCCGGAGCTGGAGGCGCGCTGGGACGTGCCCGGGCGGCTCCTCTCCGGCGGCGAGCAGCAGATGGTCGTGCTCGGGCAGGCGCTCGTCTCCCAGCCCAGGATGATCCTCGTCGACGAGCTGTCGCTCGGCCTCGCGCCGATCGTGGTCAAGCGGCTCGTGCCGACGCTCGCCGGGGTGGCCGAGTCGGGCGTCGGCGTGCTGCTGATCGAACAGTTCGCCCACATCGCCCTGGAGCTGGCGCGGTCGGCGTACGTGCTCGAGGGCGGCGTGATTCGCTACTCGGGCACCGCCCAGGAGCTGAAGTCGAACCCCGAGGTCCTGCACTCGGCCTACCTCCTCCGCGAGCGGCCGGCGGCGGACGCTCCCGCCGGCTGAGCCGCGGGCGTGACCCGCCCGCGCGCCCTCGTCGTCGGCGGCACCGGGCCGACCGGCCCGCTCGTCGTCGCGGGGCTCCACGAGCGCGGCTACGAGGTCACGATCCTGCACACCGGCCAGCACGAGGTCGAGCTCCCGGTGCCGGACGTCCGGCACATTCACGCGGACCCGCACTTCGAGGAGCCGTTGCGGGAAGGGCTGGGCGACGAGAACTTCGACCTGACCGTCGCGCAGTACGGCCGCCTGCGGATCGTCGCCGACGTGCTCAGGGGCCGGACGGAGCGGCTGGTGGCGATCGGCGGCGCCACCGGCATCTTCGCGCCCGACGACGACGAGCGCTGGGGCGGGCTCGGCAAGCCGGCGCTGTTCCCCGACACGTCGACGCTGTACGTGAGCGAGGAGGGCGAGGACGGGCGGCACAAGCTCGGGCTGCGCATGGTGCAGGCGATGGAGCAGCTCTTCGACAACCATGCCGCCGGCGCGTACTCGGCCACGTACGTCGGCTACCCCGTCAACTACGGCCCCCGCACGCCCGGCCCGTACGACTGGTGCGTCGTCCGGCGGCTGCTCGACGGCCGGCGCACGTTCGTGCTCGCCGACGGCGGCATCAAGCTCGAGAGCCGCGTCTACATCGAGAACGCGGCGCACGCCGTCCTGCTCGTGGTCGACAACCCCGCGCCGGCCGCCGGCAAGCGCTACTCGGTGGCCGACGAGACGCAGTTCACGATGCGCCAGCGGGTCGAGTTCGTCGCCCGCCACCTGGACCGGGAGCTCGAGCTGGTCGACCTGCCGTACGACGTCGCCTGGCCCTGCTACCCGCTCTACCGTCACGTCCGCGAGCACCGGCTCTGCCAGAGCAGCCTGATCGGCGAGGAGCTCGGCTACCGCGACGCGGTGCCGGCGGACGAGGCGCTCGCCCGCACGATCGACTGGCTGGTCGCGAACCCGCCGGAGCCCGGCGGGGAGCTCGAGCGGCAGGTCGGCGACCCGTTCGACTACGAGCGCGAGGACGAGCTCGTGGAGCGCTGGCGCCGCGCGCGAGGCTCGCTCGGCGCCGTCGAGTCGCCGCTGCCGCGGCAGTCGCACCAGTACCGGCACCCCACCAAGCCGGGCGAGGCATGGCAGGACCGCCGGTGAAGGTCGTCTGCTTGACAGGTGACCGTTTGGTCACCTAAACTGCAGCGGTGACCGACGACGACCGTGTCTTCAAGGCGCTTGCAGATCCAACGAGGCGTTTCCTGCTCGACGAGCTCTTCGCGCGTGACGGCCGCACGCTCACGGAGCTCGAGTCCGAGCTGGAGATGACGCGCTTCGGGGTGATGAAGCACCTCCGCGTGCTCGAGGACGCCGCGCTCGTGGTCACGCGCCGCTCGGGCCGGGAGAAGCTGCACTACCTGAACCCGGTGCCGATCCGGCTGATCCACGACCGCTGGATCGACAAGTACACCGAGCGCCAGGTGTCGGCGCTCGCGGAGCTCAAGACCGAACTGGAGGAAACAGCATGACGACTGCAACCGAGACGCGGGTGACCACGCAGGTCTACCGCGTGTACATCAAGGCGTCCCCGCAGGCGATCTGGGACGCGATCACGAAGCCCGAGTGGACCGCGCGCTACGGGTACCGGGGCCTGACCGAGTACGACCTGCGCCCCGGCGGCCCGTACAAGGCCCTCGCGACGGAGCAGATGATCGCGATGGGCGGCCCGGAGGTCATGGTCGACGGCGAGGTGATCGAAGCGGACCCGCCGCACCGGCTCGTGCAGACCTGGCACGCGCTGTTCGATCCCGAGACGGCGGCAGAGGCGCCGCAGCGGCTCACCTGGGAGATCAAGGAGGAGGAAGGCGGCATCTCCAGGCTCACGGTGACGCACGAGCTCGAGGGCGCTCCGAAGACCGCGGCGGCGGTCGTCGGGGACTTCGACCTCGTCTCCGGCGGCGGCGGCTGGAGCTGGATCCTGAGCGACCTCAAGACGCTGCTCGAGACCGGCAGCTCCGCCTTCGACTGAGCGGTAGTGCGACCGAGGGACGAGGCGGTCCGCCTCGTCCCTCAGGCCGCGCCCGCGAGCACGTCGCCGGCCGCGTCCTCGACGACGTCGAGGGCGTTGACCCCGGCGTGGAGGACGGCGAAGCAGATCGCGTCGAGCAGCTGCTCGCGCGACATCCCGAGCGCCCGCCCGAGCAGAGCGTGCTCCCGGATCCCGTCGCGGAAGCCCCGCACGACGTTGTGGTTGAGCAGCAGGTACGGGAGCATCTGCGTCGGCAGCGAGTCGCGGATCGCATGCTCGTAGCGGCCGCGGTAGGCCTTCAGCAGGCCCGGCCGGTGAGCGGCCAGGAACCGGACGTACGGCGGCACCTCCCCGAGCGTGCGCCGGTACCAGCCCTGCAGCAGCTCCATCTCGGCGGCCGTCGCGTCGCGGGTCGAGAAGTCGAGGCCCGACGAGAGCACCTCGGGCTCGAGCCGCCAGCCGGCGGGGAAGCGCTCCGCCGGCGCCGGGTCGTCGTAGTCGCGCAGGTAGTCGGCGCAGGCCGCCGCCGCGTACATCCCGCGATGGCCGGCGTGGATCCAGGCGACGGAGAGCGTGTCGAGGATGTCGGCCCTGGTCGCGCCCAGGCTCCGGGCGAGCCTGATCTCGTAGGCCACCCCTTCGGCGAACGCGTCGATCGTGTACTGGTGGATCGCCGCCAGGATCTGCACGAGCGGGAAGTCGGGCTCCTCGGCCGTGCGGAAGTGTCGCGTGCGCGCCTTGTGCCGCTTCAGCACGTCGGGGCGGAACTCGAGCCAGAACTCGAACGAGTCGAGCAGCCCCTTGTTCGTGCCGAGGTACTCGGCGCGGTAAGCCTCGATCTCCTCGGGTGTCGTCACGTCCGGGTTGGAGACGTCCAGCCCGTCCTGGTAGGGGCCGATCTCCGCCACGTCACATGCTCCCTTCCCGCTCGAAGCCCTCGAGGTACGGCCGGTACTCCGGCTCGATCTCGAGGTCGAGGGCCTGGATCGTCCGCGCGACCGACTGGTAGAAGGACGCCGTCAGCACGATCTCGAGGGCGCCGTCCCGCCCGAGCAGGCGCTCGAGCCCGGCGAAGGTCTCGTCCGTGACGCCCACCGCGTGCACCTCGTCGGTGCAGCGCAGCACGGCGCGCTCCCGCTCGCCGAAGGCCGGGCTCTCGCGCCAGCCCCCGAGCGCCGCGAGCTGCTCGCCCGTCACGCCCGCCGCGGCCGCCATCGGGACGTGGTGCGACCACTCGTACGCCGAGCCGGTCAGCTGCGCCGTGCGCAGGATCACGAGCTCCCGCAGCCCGCGGTCGATGACGGCGTCGTGTCGCAGGCTCCGGGCGAAGACGGCGTACGAGCGGAGGAGCGTCGGGACGTGCGCGAGCGCCCGGTAGAGCGCGATCGGCCTGCGGCCCTCGCGCCGGAAGGGCTCGAATGCGGCGGCGGCCGCCTCGTCGAGGGCGTCGTCGGGCACGAGCGGGACGCGAGTCACGCTGCTTCCCTCCCTCGCGACCAGCGGACGTGGTCCCGGACGACCGCTGCGAAGGCGGCCGGCTCCTCGAGCAGGATCATGTGCGGTCCGTCGAGCACGACCAGCCGGCCGTCGCGAACGCCCTCTGCCACCTCGGTCACGCGCTCCAGCGTGCCGACCGGGTCGGAGCGCCCGGCCACGCACGTCGCCGGCGCGGCGATCTCGCGCAGCCGGGCGCGGACGTCGTGTGTCGCGATCGCGCGCCAGCCGTCGGCGAAGCAGACCGGGTCGAGCGCCAGCAGCGTGCGCCGCGCGTGGGCGACGCCCGGATGCTCCGGCCGCGCCGCCAGCGCCTCGGCCGTGAACCACCGCCGGAGGGTCTCGTCGAGG
>DATBMD010000176.1:0-23308 GCA_036555085.1 Gaiellaceae bacterium | reverse complement strand
CGCCTCGCGGATCACGTGGGCGAGCTCCGGCCTCGCGAGCGCGGAGCGGTCGACGTCGTCCAGCTCCCACTCGTCGTCCAGAACCCTCGAGGCGTCCGCCTCGATCCGTTCCAGGATCCCAGCCGCCTCGCGCTCGAGCTCGCGCGCTGCCACCCCCTCGCCCTCGAGCGCCCAGCCGGTCTCCCGGACGTTCATCGCGTCCATCCCGTCGAACCAGTCGAGCCCCGCCGCGTCGAACGGCGCGATGCCGACGACCGACTCCGCGCGCGTCACGCGCTCGGGCAGGCGCGCGGCGACCGCGAGCGCGTGCGGGCCGCCGCCGGAGCGGCCGGTGACCGCGAAGCGGTCGAGGCCGAGGTGGTCGGCGATCGCCTCGACATCGGCGACGCAGTCGACGACCCGCCGACCGCGGTGCCTGTCGGAGCCGCCGTAGCCGGCCCGGTCGTACGTGATCACGCGCGCGCCGGCCGCCGCGTACCGGCTCTCGTCGGGAGTACGCCAGAGCCGTGAGGTCGGCGTGCCGTGCAGCGAGAAGACCGGGAAGCCACCGGGATCGCCCCACTCAGCGAAGGCGAGCGTTCGCCCGCCCGGGCCAACGGCGGTCTGAGCGCGGCGGTCCACGGGTGCGTACCGTACTCGCGGGTCAGCTGCCGCCGGCGGAGAAGTGCTGGTAGTCCTGCGGGCTCGACCAGCGGCCGCCCCAGCCCCAGCCGGCCGCGTCGAACGCCCGCACGAGCGCCCCGCCCTCGACCGCCATCCCGGGCCGGTACGGCGAGCGGTCGAGGTAGCGGACGCTCGCCCGGTGGGACGTCCGGCCGCCGCTGACATACGGGTTCTCGATCGGGTTGACGTCGATCGCGCGGCCGTACGCGTGCTCCGACCAGCGATTCGTGCCCTCGACGGGCCGGCAGTTGAAGGCGGAGGTGTTGTCGGCCTCGATCGAGCGGAAATCGGAGGCGCCGTAGGCGTCGACGAGCCACATCCGCCGGATCGGGAAGCGTTCCGCGAAGAGGCGGCGAAAAGCACCGAGGACCTCGCCCGCGACCTCGCGATGGACGACGAGCCGGCCCGTGCGCGGCCGCCCGTCGAAGCCCCAGTGGCGAAGGGTGAGGAGCCGCAGGTCGCGGAGCGGCACCGGGCAGCCCGGCCGCCAGGAGACGCCGGTCATGCGCTTCGCGACGGCCGGCGAGATCCGTTCGATCGAGCCTCGGAACGGGTCGTGCCCTCCTCGTGACAGCGTGTCACGAGGAGCTGCCGGCGACGCGAGCGCGAGCGCAACCGCGACGGCCGCGATGACCCCTGCCGCTCGCATTCAGTCGGGGTGGCCGGATCCGAACCGGCGACCTCCTGCTCCCAAAGCAGGCGCTCTACCAGACTGAGCTACACCCCGGGCGTCGGGACAGCATGCCAGCCGTCGGCGCTGACGTCGATCACGACGACGAGGCGGCGCGGGCCGTGGACGCCTTCGACGCGATTGAGCTCGATGTCGGACGTCGCGGAGGGGCCCGAGACGATCACGATCGGGCGGCCATCGCGCGCGCTCGGCTCGAGGCGCGCGATCAGCTCGGGCACCGTGTCGACGATCTGGCCCGCGCGGACGACGCACACGTGCAGGTCGGGGACGAGGGTGAGCGCGCGCCGCCCCATGCCCGCGCCGCCGTCGAGCGCGATCGAGCCCGTCTCGGCGCAGGCGGCGGCAGCCGTGGTCAGCGCACCGTCGAGGCCGTCGAGGTCGGCCGGCGACAGGCCCCGGTCCTCGACGAGCTCGACGCCGCCGGGCCGCAGCTCGGCCGTCAGGTCGGGCGCGACGCCGACGCTGCGCGCGCCGTGCGCCCGCAGGGCGGCGGCGACGGCCGCCACCGGGTCGCCGGTCGCCGCCACCTCGGCGCCGTAGTCCTCCACCCGCTCGACGAAGAGCCGAACGACCTCGTCAGGCGAGCGCGATCCCGCCGTCCGGTAGTCGCGCGGGACGGCGACGGGGCGCCGGTTGCCGAGCGCGAAGCCGATCCGGGCCAGGATCGCCTCACGGGCGGCGCTCACGGGCCTCCCACCACTCGCGGAAGGTCTCGGACGGGAGCGCGGGCAGGTCGCGCGTCGTGCCCCAGCCCCGCAACGGGCCGGCGAACCAGCGGACGTGCCCGTCGCGCACGGCGGGCCGCTGCAGCACGCGCCCGAGCCGCTGCGCGCGCTCGTAGCGGCCGCGGTCG
Organism: Gaiellaceae bacterium; assembly: GCA_036555085.1. Classification (GTDB taxonomy): domain Bacteria; phylum Actinomycetota; class Thermoleophilia; order Gaiellales; family Gaiellaceae; genus Gaiella. Next base: position 21,101 of record DATBMD010000176.1, on the reverse strand, counting down.
AGGAAGACGCGGCCGAGCCGTCGCAGCGCAAGGCCTTCGGCGCCCTGCCGCTCGGCTGCGACCGCTTTCGCGCGCTCGTGGACGAGGATCCGCGGGATGTCGATCCGAACCGGGCACACGTCGGCGCACGCTCCGCACAGAGACGACGCGAACGGCAGCGACGAGGCGACGCCGCGCTCCCCGACCAGCTGCGGGGTCAGGATCGCGCCGATCGGGCCGGCGTAGACCGTGTGGTAGGCGTGCCCCCCCGTCTGGCGGTAGACGGGGCAGACGTTGACGCAGGCGCTGCAGCGGATGCACCGCAGCGCGGGACGGCCTTCGGGGTCGGCGAGCGCGCGCGTCCGGCCGGCGTCGAGCAGGACGAGATGGAACGCGCGGGGCCCGTCGTCCGCGCGCGTGCCGGTCCAGAGCGACGTGTACGGGTTCATCCGCTCGCCGGTCGCCGAGCGCGGCAGCAGCTGCAGGAAGACCTCGAGGTCGCGCCAGGCGGGGATCACCTTCTCGATCCCCATCACCGTCACGAGCACGTCCGGCAGCGTCGTGCACATGCGGCCGTTGCCCTCGGACTCGACGACGCAGACGGTTCCCGTCTCGGCGACCGCGAAGTTCGCGCCCGAGACCGCGACCCGCGCCCGCAGGAAGGCGGCGCGGAGGTGCAGCCGCGCGGCCTCGGCGAGCTCGAGCGGGTCGTCGCCGAGCTCGGGCCGGCCGAGCCGCTCGCGGAAGAGATCGCGGATCTCGGTCCGGTTCTTGTGGATCGCCGGCACGAGCAGGTGCGACGGCCGCTCGCCGGCGAACTGGACGATCAGCTCGGCGAGGTCGGTCTCGAGCACGTCGACGCCCGCGCGCTCGAGGGCGTCGTTGAGCCCGATCTCGTCGGTCGTCAGCGACTTCGCCTTCACGACCTCGCCCGCGCCTTCGGCTCGCACGAGCTGGACGACGATGCGGTTTGCCTCCTCCCCGTCGCGCGCCCAGTGGACGACGCCGCCCGCCCGCTGCACCGAGGCCTCGAGCTCGACGAGCACCTCGTCCAGGCGCGAGAGCGCGTCGTCCTTGATCGCGGCACCGGCGGTGCGCAGCGCGTCCCAGTCGCCGACCTCGGCGACGACCTCCGCGCGGCGGCGCCTGATCGTGCTCGTTGCCAGCGCGATGTTGGCGCGCAGCTGCCGGTTGCCGAGCGCGGCCGCCGCCGCGCGCGGGAACGGCGCCGGCTCGGCAGCGCGCGCGGCTTGCGTCATGCCGCCAGGATCTCGGCGAGATGGAGCGGGCGCACGCCGGCGCGGCGGCGGCGCAGCCCGCCGCCGATGTGCATCAGGCACGAGGCGTCGCACGCGCAGACGGCGCCGGCGCCCGTCGCCAGGACGTGGTCGATCTTCTCGTCGAGCATCGCGCTCGAGACGGCGGCGTTCTTGACCGCGAACGTCCCGCCGAAGCCGCAGCACTCCTCCGCCGCGCCGAGCTCGACGAGCTCGAGCCCCGGCACCGCCCGGAGCAGGCGCAGTGGCGCGTCCCCGACGCGCAGCGACCGCAGCGAGTGGCAGGTCGGGTGGTAGGTGACGCGGCCGGCGAAGCCCGAGCCCACGTCGTCGGCGCCGAGCACGCCGGTCAGGAACTGCGAGAGCTCGTACACGTGAGCCTCGCCCCAGCCGGCGTGCTGCTCGCGCACGTGCGCCACGCACGAGCCAGACGGCGAGACGACGGCGTCGTAGGGGCCGAAGACGTCCCGGAAGCGCGTCGCGAGCGCCCTCGCCTCGTGCGCGTAGCCTGCGTTCAGGTGCAGCTGCCCGCAGCAGGTCTGCTCGCGCGGGAACACGACCTCGACGCCGAGCCCCTCGAGCACCCTGACGGTCGCCTTCCCCGTCTCCGGGAACAGCGTGTCGGCGAGGCAGGTGACGAAGAGCGCGACGCGCACGGCCGGACGAGGTCGAGCGTATAGCCTCGCGCGGTGGCCGAGATCCTCGAGGTGCTGCCCGGCGCCGGCGCGCCGGCGGCCCGCCGGAGGCCGCGCCTCGGCTACGCGATGACGCTGACCGCGGCCGGGCTCTTCGCGCTCAACGGCGTCGTCTCCAAGGTGATCATCACCTCCGGCGGCATCGAGCCGCAGCGGCTGACCCAGCTCCGCTCGGCCGGCGCCTGCCTCGGCCTCGCCGCCGCGATCGCCGTCGTCGCGCCTCGCAGCCTGCGGGTGACGCGCGCCGAGCTGCCGCTGCTCGTCTTCTTCGGGATCTGCGGCTTCGCCCTCGTCCAGTGGTTCTACTTCGTCGCGATCGAGCGGCTGCCGGTCGGGATCGCGCTGCTGATCCAGTTCACGGCGCCCGTGCTCGTGGCGCTCTGGGCCCGGTTCGGCCGCCACGAGCACGTGCGGCGGCGCGTCTGGGCGGCGCTGGCGCTCTCGCTCGGAGGGCTCGCGCTGGTCTCGGAGGCGTGGACGGGCATCGAGCTCGACGGCGTCGGCGTGGCGGCGGCCGCGCTCGCCGCGCTCGCGCTCGCCGTGTACTTCCTCGTCGGCGAGCGGGGCGTCGGCAGCCGCGACCCGCTCTCGCTCGTCTGTCTCGCGTTCCTCGTCTCGGCGCTCTTCTGGTCGGTGGTGCTGCCGTGGTGGAGCTTCCCGTTCGAGGAGCTCGGATCGTCGGTCTCGCTGCTCGGCAACCTGGCCGACGTCTCGCTGCCCGTCTGGACGCTGGCGCTGGTGATGATCGTCGCGGGCACGATCGTCCCCTTCACGCTGTCGATGATGTCGCTGCAGCACCTGCCGGCGACGATCGTCGGCCTCGTCGCGACGGCCGAGCCGCCGCTCGCGGCGCTGGCCGCCTTCCTCTGGCTGGACGAGACGCTCGCGGCGGTCCAGATCGCCGGCGGGCTCGTTGTCCTGCTCGGCATCGCGCTGGCGCAGTCGGCGCGCTGACTCCCTCGAACGAGGGACGTGGATGCCGGTTTGGGGGATAGAGGCGCTCCACGCCGCTCGTACGGTGGGATTCGTTCCTTCGAATTGGCGGCACGCGCCCGACAAGGGGGGCGAGAAGACGGATGCGGCACCTGGGCGCACTGGCGAAGGCGCTCGTAGAGTCGACGGCGCAGGGGATCGGCGGCCACGTCCACGGCGCCCTGCTCCCGATCGGCGCTTCCCTGCTCGTCCCCGCCTGCGCGGTGACGGTGCTGGCGCTGCCGCCGTCGGCGATCGAGCGGCTCGCCGGGCCGGTGCTCGGGCGCTCGAGCGCCGCGGCACGGCTCGAAGCGCCGCTCCGGTCGAGCGGCGGCACGACCGGGGCGACGCACCAGACGGCCCCTCCGGCGGCCCCGATCTCGGTGCCCGGCACCTGGGACGCGCCCGGCTCCGTCGTCGAGGCACCGCCCGAGGTCGCTGAGGCCGTCGCGCCCGACGTCGACGCGCCGGTCGGCGGCGCGCTCGGCGGCTCGGTGCTCGACGTCCCGGGCGACGAGGACGCCGGCGGCGAGCTCGCGGGCGAGGTGCCGGTTGAGAACCCGCCGGCCGACGCGGCGCCGCCCGGAACGGACGAGACGACGAGCCCCGAGCAGCCGCTGCCCGAGCCGCCCGCGGCCGGCACCGGCGAGGCGCCGCCCACCGAGGGCACCCCGACGCCCGACGATCCGCCGGCCGGGACGGACGATCCGCCGCCCCCCGACGACGGGCCGGAAGACCCCAGCCCGGCGCCGGCCCCTGGCCCGGGGCCGACCGACGAGCCGCCGCCGGCCGCCGATCCTCCCGCGGAGGGCCCGGGCCCGGCCGACGCGCCCGACGCTCCGCCGGCAGGCGAGCCCACGCCTCCCGCACCTCCCGCCCCGCCCGCGCCCCCCACTCCGCCGACGCCTCCCGCTCCGGCTCCGTCCGCGGGCGACGGCGCGGCCGCGCCCTCCGACACTCCGCCGGTCGGCGGCGAGCGCCCGGCGACAGACGACACGCCTCCGTCCCGCGGCGACGACCAGCCGGCCGACAGCAACGGCACCGGCGACGGCGGCGCGAGCGGCGAGCAGCCGGAGAACACGGACGGCCAGCAGCCTGGGAACACGGACGGCGAGCAGCCTGGGAACGAAGGCGGCGACCAGGGCGGCACGGAGCCGGGCGCCGGGGACGGCGACGACCCGGGATCCGGCGAGGAGACGCCCGAGCCGGAGCCGGAGCCCGAGCCCGAGCCTGGGCCGGCGCCCGACGGCGGAGAGTGCACCGACGTCGGCGATCCGTCGCCGGCATGCACGGGCGGCGGCCCCGAGGTCGAGCCCGGAGAGACCGAGCCCGGCACGGACGACGGCGACCGCCGCTGGCGCTGGCACCGGCTCTGGCGCTGGTGGAACGGCCACTGGTACTGGTACTGGCAGTGGCGCTTCGACGACGACCGCCACGGGGACGGCCACGGCGACCGCGACGACGACGACCGCGACCGCGACGACCACGACCACGACCATGACTGACCGGTTGCGCGCCCGCGTCGGCCCGCGCGAGCCCGCCTCGGTCGAGGAGATCCTCTCGACCGAGCGACCGCCGCGCCTCGTCCTCCGCTTCGCGCTCTACACCGCGGTGGGGCTCGCCTTCGCCGCGGCGAGCGTGCTGCTGTTCGTCCGCCACGTCGAGCGCGGCAGGACCGAGCGTGCGGCCACGTTCCAGGCGCAGGTCGTGGCGCGGGCGGTGAGCGACCGGCTGCGACCGACCGACTTCGAGGGCACGTTGACGGCCCGGCGGCAGGCGGCGCTGCGAAAGCTGCTCGGGCGGGACATCCTCGGCAAGGAGGTGCTTCGCGTCGAGCTCGTCGGCGCCGACGGCGTCGTCCGGCACTCCAGCGATCCAAAGCGGGTGGGCGACGCGGTTCACGACCGCACGCTCGTCCGCGGCGCGCTCGAAGGCGCGACGGTCAGCGACATGACCCGCGTCGAGACGCCCGGCGGGCGGAGCCTGGACGTGCTGGAGGCGTTCTCGCCGATCGCCTTCGGCAACCGCGGCGCGGGCGTGATCGTCGTCTCGCAGGACTACGCGCCGATCGCGCGGGCCGAGCAGCGCGCGGTGCTCCCCGTCGTGCTCGTCTTCGAGCTCGTCCTGCTCGGCCTCTGGGTGTCGCTGTTCCCGATCCTCGGCCGCGTGACGAGGCGGCTGCGCCGGCAGATCGACACGATCCGCCACCAGGCGCTGCACGACGCGCTGACGTGCTTGCCCAACCGGTCGCTGTTCCGCGCGCGGCTGGAGGAGGCGCTCGCGGCCGGAAACGACTCCCGCCTGAGCGTCATGATCCTCGACCTCGACCGCTTCAAGGAGGTCAACGACACGCTCGGGCACGGGCACGGCGACCGGCTCCTGCAGGAGCTGGGGCAGCGCCTCCCGACCGTGCTGCGTTCCGGCGAGCTCGTGGCCCGCCTCGGCGGCGACGAGTTCGGCGTCCTCAGCAGCGAGGCGACCGACCCGGCGGCGGCCGTCGCCCTGGCCGAGCGGCTGCGGGCGACGCTCGCGGCGCCGTTCGAGCTCGGCGGCGTCTCGATCGAGGTGCAGGCGAGCGTCGGCATCGCCCTCGCACCCGACCACGGGCGCGATGCCGAGACGCTGCTCCGCCATGCCGACACGGCGATGTACGCGGCCAAGCCCGGCGGCGCGCCCCAGCTCTACCTCCCGGAGCACGACAGCGGCTCGCCGGAGCGGCTGGCGCTCGCCGGCGACCTGCGGCGCGCCCTCGAGGCCGGCGAGCTGACCGTCTACTACCAGCCCCAGATCGACCTGCGCGCCGGCACCGTCCGCGGCGTCGAGGCCCTCGTCCGCTGGCGCCATCCGCGCCGCGGGTTCCTCTCGCCGGACGAGTTCCTCCCGGCCGCCGAGCAGGCCGGCCTGATGCGGTCGCTGACGCGGTTCGTGCTCGAGGAAGCGCTCGGGCAGTGCCGCGCGTGGCACAACGCCGGCACCCCGCTCGACGTGGCCGTCAACCTGTCCGGCCGCGACCTCGTCGACACGAGGCTCCCGGACGAGGTCGTCCGCGCGCTCGCCGAGCACGGCCTCGACCCGGGGGTGCTCCAGCTCGAGATCACCGAGGGCACGCTGCTGACCGAGAGCATGCGTGGCGTCGCCGTGCTCGACCGGCTGGCGGCGAACGGCGTCCGGATCGCGATCGACGACTTCGGGGTCGGCTACTCCGCCCTCGGCCACCTGCGCCGGCTGCCCGTCTCCGTGCTGAAGATCGACAAGTCGTTCGTCCAGCAGATGCCGTCCGAGCAGACGGACGCGCTGATCGTCCGCTCGACGATCGACCTCGCCCACAGCCTCGGCCTCGAGGTGGTCGCGGAGGGCGTCGAGGAGCCCGAGACGCTGGCGCTGCTCGAGGCCGCGCGCTGCGACCTCGCCCAGGGCTACTGCATCAGCCGCCCGCTGCCGGCGGAGGACCTGACGACCTGGCTCGCGGCGCGGCCGCTGCCGGAGCCGCTGCCCGCTCCCACCGAGCTCGCCGCGCGGGTGCACCGGCTGGCGCCTCGTCCCGCCAGCGACGCCGCCTCCGCCTGAGCCGCGCGCGCAGTACGCTCTAGGCGTGGTCGAGCGCGTCCTCCTCGCGTCGCCCCGCGGGTACTGCGCGGGAGTCGAGCGTGCCGTCGAGACGGTCGAGAAGGCCCTCGACCACTACGGGACGCCGGTCTACGTCCGGAAGCAGATCGTCCACAACATCCACGTCGTCCGCGACCTCGAGGCGCGCGGGGCGATCTTCGTCGAGGAGGAGACGGACGTGCCCTCGGGCGCCGTGCTCGTCTACTCGGCGCACGGCGTCGCGCCGACCGTGCATGCCAACTCGGCGCGGCTCGGGCACCAGGTGATCGACGCCACCTGCCCGCTCGTGACCAAGGTCCACGTGCAGGCGCGCCGTTTCGCGGAGAACGGCTACACCGTCGTCCTCGTCGGCCACGCCGGTCACGAGGAAGTCGTCGGGACGATGGGCGAGGCGCCTGCTGCGACGATCCTCGTCCAGGACGTCGCCGAGGCCGAGCGGCTCGCGCTGCCCGCGGACGCGAAGGTCGCCTACGTGACGCAGACGACGCTCTCGGTGGACGAGACCGCCGAGATCATCGGCACGCTGCGCCGCCGCTTCCCGCAGATCGTCGGCCCGAACCGGGAAGACATCTGCTACGCCACCTCCAACCGGCAGTGGGCGGTCAAGGACATGCTGCCGCAGATCGACCTGCTGCTCGTGATCGGCTCGCGCAACTCGTCGAACTCGAACCGGCTGGTCGATGTCGCCCGCGCCGGCGGCGTCCCCGCTCACCTGATCGACGACGAGCGCGAGATCCGTCCGGCCTGGCTCGAGGGCGTGCGCACCGTCGGCGTCACCTCGGGCGCCTCGGCGCCGGAGAAGCTCGTCGCGCGCGTCTGCGACTGGTTCCGCGCCCGCGGTGTCGAACGGATCGAGCCGTTCCGGATGATCGAGGAGGACGTCACGTTCCGCCTCCCCGTCGAGCTCCGGCGCGAGCTGACGCTCGCCGAGTCGCGGTAATGCGAAACGGCGTTGGCGCCGATAACTGGCACAGCATGGCCGGCGATCCTCACGAGCCTCGCGACCTCGACGCGCTGGAGCGGCACGTCTCCGAGTTCAACGACCTGCTCCTGTCGTCGTACTGGACCTTCCAGTCGTCGGCGCTCCTGGACATCATCCGCGAGCTCCGGCACCTCCGGGAGCTGGTGGAGGCGTGGTCGCCGATCGTCGGCGACTACCTCGCCAACGGCCTCGCCGAGCCAATCGACTGACCCCGCAGGCCGAGGCGTCAGGCTCTGGCGATGGTGGGGCCGGCGCCGGCGGCGTCGAGCTCGACGGCGAGTGTCTCGCGCTTGATCCAGTCGGCGTGCGCCAGCAGGTCGGCGTCGGCAGCCGGGATCGAGAGCCGGATCCGGTCGGTCAGCTCGAGGCCCGCGTCCCGCCGCATCGAGTTGACCTGGTGGATCAGCTCGTAGACGCGCCCCTCGAGCTGCAGCTCGTCGTCGAGCGACGTGTCGAGGGCGACGGTGACGCCGTCCTCGGACGCGACGGCCCAGCCCTCGCGCCCGGCTCGCTCGACGAGCACCTCCTCGGGCCCGAGCTCGACCCCCGCCGCGCGGAAGCGGCCGCCGTCGAGCTCCTCGAACTCGCCCGCCTGGAGCGCAGCGCGCACCGCGCCGAGCTGCTTGCCGAGCTTGGGGCCGAGCACCGGCAGGTTCGGCTTGACGCGCAGCTCGGTCGCGTCGACGGCGCCGAACGCCACCTCCTTGACGCGTAGCTCCTCGCCGATCTCGCCGGCGTGCGGCTCGGCCAGGACGGCGCCCTCGACGAGAAGCCGCCGCAGGGGCTGCCGTACCTTGAGCGCAGCGGCCTGCCGCGCCTGGTGACCGAGGCCGACGACGCGCCGCACCTCCGCGACCTCTGCGAGCAGCTCGCCGTCCGGCTCGAGCCGTTCGGGCCAGCCGGCGAGGAACACCGATCGCGGCGCCGCCTCGCACTGCCCGGTCAGTACGCGCCAGAGATGCTCGGCGAGGAACGGCATCACCGGCGACACGACGCGCAGGCCCTGCACGAGCGCGTGCCAGAGCGTCCGCAGCGCCTGCGCGTCGCCGTCCCAGAACCGGCGCCGCGAGCGCCGGATGTACCAGTTCGAGAGGTCGTCGACGAACGCCTCGAACGACCGGATCACGTCGACGGTCAGCCAGCTCTCGTACGCCTCGGTCGCATCGGCGACGAGCTGCTGCGTCCGGGCGACGAGCCAGCGGTCGAGCGGCTCCAGCTCCCCGTCCGGCCCGCGGTCGAGATCGGCCCAGTCCGGCTCCCAGCCCTCGACGTTCGCGTAGATGACGAGCACCTTCGCGGAGTTCCAGAGCGTCAGCAGCTTCCGCTGGATCTCGTGGGCGGGGCCGAAGCCGAACAGGAGGTTGCGGTCGGGCGGCTGCGCGCAGAACTGCCAGCGCATCACGTCGGCGCCCATCCGCGCGAAGGCGTCGGGCGCGTCGATCGTGTTCCCCCACGAGCTGTGCATCTCGCGCCCGGTCTCGTCGAGCATCTTCTCGTAGCCGAGCACCTGCCGGAACGGCGCCTGCCCGGTCAGCGCCACCGACATGAACAGCTGCGAGTAGAACCAGAGCCGGATCTGCTCGCGCATCTCCGACACCCAGTCGGCCGGGAACCACCGCTCCCAGGTGGCGTGGTCGGGCAGATCGGCCGTGGTCAGGCCCTTGGCCGCGCCGGTGGCGTAGCCCTGCGGGACGTGCTCCGGGCTCTGCCAGCCGAGCGTCGAGAACGGGACGATGCCGGCGTCGAGCCAGACGTCGCCGACCTCGGGGATCCGCCGTGCCTCCTCGCCGCACGCCTCGCAGCGGATCGGCACCTCGTCGATCCACGGGCGCCGCAGCTCCTCGAGCTGGTCGAGCCCGCCGGTGGCGCGCTCCTCCAGCTCCGCGCGCGAGCCGATCACGTTCAGGTGCCCGCAGCCGCAGGGGTAGAACGGCAGCGGCAGGCCGTAGTAGCGGCGGCGGGAGATGTTCCAGTCGCCCATGTTCCGCAGCCAGTCGTCCATCCGCTTGCCCATGTACGCCGGCGTCCACTCGACGGTCGCGTTCGCGTCGAGCAGCGGCTGGCGAAGGTCGTCGACGGCGATCAGCCAGTCGTCCGTCACGCGCCAGATGAGCGGTGTGTCACAGCGCCAGCAGTGCGGGTACCGGTGGAGGTACGTCCCTGCCTCGAGCAGGAACCCCTGCTCGGCCAGCCGGCCGACGATCTGATCGGCAGCCTCGGTGGTCGAGAGACCGTGCAACCAGCCGTAGTCGTCGTAGAAGCGACCCGCCTCGTCGACCGGGGACAGAACCGGGAGGTCGTGGACCCGCCCGAGCTCGAAGTCCTCCTGGCCCGCTCCCGGCGCGATATGAACGATGCCCGTTCCCTCCTCGAGCGAGACCTCGTCCCACGGAATCACCCGATGGTCGACGTCGGCGCCCGGGCCGAGGTCGTCGAAAGGGCCGCGGTAGCGAACGCCCACGAGCTCCTCTCCGAGGGCGAGACGATCGAACCGCTCGTCGGGATACCGGGCGGTGGCGACCCACTCGCCGTTCTCGCGCCGCCCGTACTCCGCGTCGGGCTTGACTGCCGCGGCAACGTTCGCCGGCAAGGTCCAGGGCGTCGTGGTCCACACGACGAGCGACTCCCCGGGCCGCTCGACGAACGGGAAGCGGACGAAGAGCGAGGGATCGCTCCGCTCCTGATACACCCCGGACTGGGTGAGCTCGTGCTGCGAGAGCGAGGTGCCGCAACGCGGGCACCACTCGGTCGAGCGGTGCCCGAGATAGAGCCACCCTCGCTCGTGGACGAGCTTCAGGAAGCGCCAGATGTACTCGATGTTCGTGTCGGAGAACGTGAAGTAGTCGTTCCCCCAGTCCATCCACTGCCCGAGGCGGATCGAGCCGTCGGTCAACGCGCGGGACGACTGCACGACCACCTCGCGACAGCGCCGCGCGAACTCCGCGAGGCCGTAGTCCTCGATCTCGCGCTTCGAGTTGAGGCCCAGCTCGCGCTCGACGCCGACCTCGATCCAGAGGCCCTGGCAGTCGAACCCGTTCTGGTAGCGCTGGTGGAAGCCGCGCAGCGCCTTGTAGCGCTGGAAGACGTCCTTCAGCGTCCGCCCCCACGCGGTGTGGACCCCCAGCACCATCCTGTTCGCCGTCACGGGGCCGTCGACGAAGCTGAAGACGGGGCCGTTCGCGTTCAGCGCGCGGAGCTCGTCGAACGTCCGCTCCCGCTCCCAGGTCTCGAGGATCTCCAGCTCGAGCGCCGGCTGATCGGGCTTGTCCGGCAACGCTGCGAACATGGCGATCGATTCTAGGGAAGAGGTTCGGCGCTCCCTTCGTTACACACATGGGGACCCGTGACTGCGGACCCACAACCGACCATCCGAAAGGAACGCATGGCCACTGCAGTGACCGAATCGACCTTCGAGCTGGAGGTCATCCAGAGCGACACCCCCGTGATCGTGGACTTCTGGGCCGAGTGGTGCGGCCCGTGCCACGCGGTCGCGCCCGTCCTCGACCGGATCGTGGAGGAGCGCTCGGGCGAGGTGAAGCTCGTGAAGGTGAACATCGACGAGGAGCGCGAGCTGGCCGACCGCTACGGCGTCGCCTCGATCCCGACGATGATCCTCTTCAAGGGCGGCGAGCCTGCCGCAGCCGTGATCGGCGCGCAGCCGAAGGGCGCGATCGAGCGCTCCCTCGGCCTCGCCGCAGCCTGAGCCGTCAGGAGCGGCGCCCCCGCCACAGCTCGAGAACGCTGGCGGTGTTCGGGAACGCGACGTCCGCGGGCGGCGGCAGCTCCTCGCGCGCGAACCAGCGCAGCTCAGCGACGTCGTCGGCCGGCGCCGGCTCGCCCTCGACGATCCGCGCCAGCCAGTAGAGGTTGAGCGTCGCGTTCGCGTCGGGCGCGTCGCCGTAGGTGTCCATCCAGATCCCGAGCAGCTCGCCGGGCTCGATCTCGAGGCCCGTCTCCTCCCGCAGCTCCCGCCTGAGGCCGTCCAGCGGGTGCTCGCCCTCCTCGAGGTAGCCGCCGGGCAGGTCCCAGCGGCCGGCGTTGGGATCGACGGCGCGCCGAGCCAGCAGCAGGCGCCCGGCTCCGTCCTCGAGCAGCGCCGAGGCGGTGGGCACGGAGCTCGCGTAGCCGGCGAAGCCGCACGACGGGCACGTGACCCGGCCCTCGCCCCGCTCGAGCTCGGTCCGGCAGCGCGGGCAGTACTGCCAGCCGTGCAGCGTCGCCACGATCGCTACGGTACCGCCGTGAGCCCGCGACACGTCCCCGCGACCGTGACCGAGCTGTCCCGCATCGGCCTCTTGGCTTCGCTGCCCGGAGAGCGGCTCACTCTGCTGGCCGAGCGCATGCAGCGCGAGACGATCGAGGCCGGCACCGTCGTCCTGAAGGAGGGGGAGCGCAGCGAGCGGTTCTACGTGATCCTCTCGGGCATGGTCGGGATCAGCCAGACCGCGCTCGGGGCGCGCCGCCTGCTCCGGCCGGGCGACTACTTCGGCGAGGTCGGCGCGGCGATGGACATCCCGCGCACCGCCACCGTGACCGCGATCACGCCGTGCGTGCTCGCCAGCTGCGACCGGGACACGTTCGACGAGCTCGTGTTCCCCCTCTTCAAGGAAGGCCAGTCGGCGTCCTGACCGACGTCCTGCTTCTGCACGCGGGGATCGCGGACGCGCGGATGTGGGCGCCTCAGCGCGAGGCGCTCGAGCGCGCCGGCCACCGCGCGCTCGCGCCCGACCTGCGCGGCTTCGGCGAGCGGCCGCTGGAGCCGGGGCCGTTCTCGTACGTGGACGACGTCCGCGGCCTGCTCGAAGGGCCGGCGGCCGTCGTCGGCAGCTCTTTCGGCGGTCGGATCGCGCTCGACCTGGCGCTCGCGTCCCCGGAGCTGGTCGAGCGGCTCGTGCTCGTCGCGCCCGGGGTCGGCGGCTGGGAGTTCTCCGACGAGGTCGAGGCGGGCTGGACGGCGGAGGAGGACGCGCTCGCAGAGGGCGACCTCGACGCGGCGACCGAGTCCAACCTGAGCCTCTGGCTCGACCGGGGGCGGCCGACGGGGGCGGTCGACCCGGCCGTCCGCGAGCTCGTCGGCGCGATGGTGCTGCGCTCGTTCGAGCTCCAGCTGCCCGTCGGCGACGCGGCGGTCCCGACCTGGGCGGAGCCCCCGGCGCTCGAGCGCCTGGAGGCGGTGCTGGCGCCGACCCTCGTCGTCGTCGGCGAGGACGACGTGCAGGACATGCGGGAGATCGCGCAGCACCTCGCGGAGCGAATCCCCGACGCGCGGCTCGAGGTCGTCCCCGGCGCCGCGCACCTGCCGAGCCTCGAGCAGCCGGCCGTCTTCAACCGGCTGCTGCTGGAGTTCCTCGCCGGCTGAGCGCCGCCGCGCGTCAGGCGGCAATGCGCAGCGTCGGCTGCCCGGGGCGCCAGCCGACGGGGCAGAGCTCGCCCGTCTGCAGCGCATGCACGATCCGGAGCGTCTCCTCGGGGTTGCGCCCGACGTTCTGGTCGCTGACGGTCGCATGCCGGACGACGCCGTCGGGGTCGACGACCACGGTCGCGCGCAGCGCCGCGCCGTCGCCGGCCAGGAAGCCGTACGCCCGCGTCAGCTCCTGCGTCGTGTCGGCCGCGACGGGATACGAGGCGTCGGCGAGCGCCGGGTGCGACTCGAACCACGCCTTGTGGCTCCAGTAGCTGTCCGTCGAGATCGCGACGATCGTCGCGCCGGCCTCCGCGAAGTCGCGCTCGAGCTCGGCGAAAGCATGTAGCTCGGTCGGACAGACGAACGTGAAGTCGCGGGGGTAGAAGACGAGCACCGTCCAGCGGCCGCGGAGGTCGCCGGCGGTGAGGGTCACGGCACCGTCCGCGTCGCGGCGGTACGCATCGAGCTCGATCCAGGGGGCGGGACGCCCGACGAGTGCTGTCATGGAAGTGCCTCCTCGCGATTGCTCCGCAGGGTCCTCGCAGAGCTTCGAACGAGCGTAGAGGGGCCGGCCCGCAACCTCGTCGGCCGCAGAGACGATTCGCCGTCGTCCTCGCTGACGATCCTCGCCTCGGACCTCAGGCACCGTCGAGCTCGGTCAGCACCGCCTCCGAGAGCCGCGGCCAGGCCGTCTTCGCCCAGTCGCCGAACGGCCGGTCGGTGAGGCACGCGCACCCGATCGCCCGCACCGGATCGACCCAGACGAACGTGCCGCTGCCGCCGAAGTGCCCGAACGTCGCGGGCGAGGTCAGCGAGCCCGACCAGTGCGGCGCCTTCGCGCCTTTCACCTCGACGCCGAGGCCCCAGTCGAGCGGGTCGTAGCGACCCCAGTCCGGCAGCACGCCGGCGAGGCCCGGGAACTGCACGGCGGTCAGCTCCGCGTGCGTCTCGGGCGCGATCAGCGTCGGCGCGAGCAGCTCGCGGGCGAACGCGAGCACGTCGTCGAGACAGGCGTGCATGCCGGCGCCCGGATGCCCGTGCGGGTCGAGCCCGATCCCGAGCGGCTCGACGACGGCGGCGCGCACGTAGTCCGCGAACGGCATCTCGGCGCGGGCCGCGAGGTGCTCGCCGAGCACGCTGAAGCCCTCGTTCGAGTAGATGCGCCTGCGGCCGGGCGCCGCGATCGGCGTGTCTCCCTCGAACGGCAGCCCCGACGTGTGGGCGAGGAGGTGGCGGACCGTCGAGCCGGGCGGCCCCAACGGCTCGTCGAGGTCGATCACGCCCTCCTCGGCGGCCACGAGCAGCGCGAGCGCCGTCACCGGCTTCGAGACCGAGGCGAGCCGCACCGCGCGCCGGCGGTCACCGTGCGCGGCCACCTCGGCGGCCGCGCGCGTGACGCCCACCGCCGCGAATTCGACGTCCCACGCCTGGACCTGCTCCCCGAGGACGTCCGCGACCGCGCTCACCCCGGCACTCTAGGGCGGCCCGGGCCGTCGGTTCGAGCATGATGTGCCCGCATGGCGAGTCGCCGACGACCTCGCTCGCCCGGGCCGATCCTCGCCGCCGTCTGCGTGGCGCTCGCGGCGGCGGGCGCGCCGGGCCTGCTCGAGCGGGCCCCGGCGGCAGGAGCTGCGTGTGCCGCCCCCGCGACAGCAGCTGCGTACGAGTCACGTGTCCGGCGGGCGCTGTCGTCGGGTCGCGACGTCTGGGGAGAGCAGCTGCTGGCCGCCCCCGGCGGCCCGACGCTCCGCGGCGCGCAGCGGTTCCTGGCGCCGCTTCGGCTCGCCCGCGGCCCCAGGGGCGCCAGGCTGACCGACTCGGGCGTCTACTACCTCCCCTTCGCTCTTCCCGACGGCCCGCGCGGCGCGGGCACCGTCGCCCTGCACGTCGCGGACGGCAGCCAGATCGTCGCCCAGCGCGCCGGCGAGCGCGCGCTGACGGTCCGGGTCGGCCCGGGTGGGCGCGAGCGGTACGGCGAGTGCGTGCGCCGCCTCACGCACGCGCGGCTCGCGGAGGGCTGGCTGCCGATCGTCGAGACCGGCTACACGGACGCGGCCGGCGTCCGGTACCGGCAGGAGTCGTTCGCGGGGCGGATCCCGGAGACGACGTCGCTCGTCAGCTTCGTGCGGCTGAGCGTCGACGCCCGCCGCGCCTCGCGGGCGGCCACAGTCCGGTTCGTCCCGTCGGTGGGTGGGCGGGCCCAGCTCGCCTTCGGGAGCGGCGGCTCCGCCGGCCCGGCCGGCGTCGCCTACCGGCTGGCGGCGGGCTCCCGACGCGTCCTCTACGCCGCCTGGCTCGCGACGCCGGCGCCGCTCCGCGACCTCGAGCTCGACGAGACGACCTACGCGAATGCGCGGGCCGCCGTCCGGGACTACTGGCGGAGCCGGCTGTCGGCCGGGATGCAGGTCAGCGTCCCCGAGGCGGAGGTCATGAACGCGATGCGCGCCGTGCTCGTCCAGAACCTCGCGCTCACCTACCGCTACAGCATCGGCAACCAGTACGAGCAGTTCTCGTTCCCGGAGAGCGTCGACGTCGCCCGCGTGCTCGCCGAGTACGGCTTCGCTCCCGTCTCGCGGTCGATCCTCCGCACGTCGCTGACCCGCAGCGAGGAGCGCTATCCGAACTGGAAGCGCGGCGAGCGCCTGATCGGGTCGGCGCAGTACGCGCGGCTCAGCGGCGACATCGCCTTCGTCCACTCGGCGACCCCGGCGCTCCGGCGCTTCGTGGACGCGATCGGGCGCCAGCTCCGCGCGGGCGACGGCGGGCTCCTGGCCCGCGAGCGCTACTCGTCGGACATCCCGGAGCAGGTCTACGGCCTCCATGCGCAGGCCGCCGTCTGGGAAGGGCTGCGCGCGATGGCGGGGGTGTGGGACCAGGCCGGCCGGCGCAGCCTGGCCGTTCGCTGCCGGGCGCTCGCAGACCGCCTCGGGGCAGGCCTGCGACGGGCGGTGCAACGGTCGCAGCGCCGGCTGGCCGACGGCTCGCTGTTCGTTCCCGCGCGGCTCCTCGACGGCGAGCGGCCCTACGACCTCGTCGTCGAGGAACGGCTCGGCAGCTACTGGAACCTCGTCATCCCGTACGCGCTGGCATCCGGGCTCTTCGAGCCCGGCGGCGCCCAGGCCCGCGGCATCCTGCGCTACCTCGAGCTGCACGGCGCCCGGCTGCTCGGCATCGTCCGCGCGGGCGCCTACTCGCTGTACGGGCGCGACGCGTCCCACGCCTCGGGCACCAACCAGGTGTACAACGCGAGCGTCGCCCGCTTCCTCGCAGACAACGACGAGGCCGACCTGCTCGTGCTGGGCCTCTACGGGATGCTCGCGGCGGGCATGACGCCTGCGACGTTCGTCTCGGGCGAGGCGGCGAGCGTCACACCGCTCCCGGGGACCGCCCACCGCGCCATGTACCTGCCGCCCAACAGCGCGAGCAACGGCGCGTTCCTCGAGACCCTGCGCGCACAGCTCGTCCACGAGACGCGCGACGCCGCGGGAGCGCCGCAGGGGCTGCGCCTCGCCTACGCCACCCCGCGCGCCTGGCTGCGGGCCGGGCGCGAGATCGACGTCCGGGACGCCCCCACCAGCTTCGGGCCGGTCTCCTTCTCGATCGCGGCCGGGGCGTCGGAGGCGACGATCGAGCTCGAGCTCCCCGAGCGGGCGCCCCGGTTTCTCGGCGTGCGCCTGCGCCTCCCGAGCGGGACGCGGATCGGCCGGGTCGAGGTCGACGGGGAGACCCACCGCGACGTCGACCGGGCCACCGGGACGATCGACCTGTCGGGCCGGACCGGCGCGCTGACGATCGACGTGCGCCTCGCCCGTTGACGGCGTAGGCTCCGCGGGCATGTCGCGCCGACGGGTCGTCGTCGCCGGGCTCGCCGGCTCGCTCCTCCTGCTTGCCGGCTTCCCGTCCGCGCCGGTCCGCGCGGAGACGGCCGCGTCGTTCCAGGACGTCGGCCCGGTCCGGATCTGGAAGATCCACTACCGGGCGCACACCGGGGCGAAGCGCACGGCGTACGTGGCGCTGCCGTCGTCGTACCGGCCCGGCGAGAACCCGGCGATCCCGCTGGTGATCGCGCCGCACGGTCGCGGCGTCGGCGCCCGCGCCAGCGTGCGGCGCTGGGGAGCGCTCCCGGCGCGCGGCCCGTTCGCGGTCATCTCCCCGGACGGAGCGGGACGCAAGCTCGACCGGTACTCGTGGGGCGCCGTCAGCCAGGTCGACGACATGGCGCGCATGCCCGAGATCCTCCGGCGCGCCCTGCCGTGGGTCCGCATCGACCGCAACCGGCTGTACGCGTTCGGGGGCAGCATGGGCGGGCAGGAGGTGCTGCTCCTGCTCGCGCGCTACCCGACGCTCCTGGCGGGGGTGGCGGCCTTCGACGCGGTCACGGACTTCGCCCGCCAGTACCACCTGTTCCCGCGGGTCCCGTGCAACAAGCGCTGCCGCGACACCTGGAACGGCCCGATGGGCGTCAGCCTCCAATCGCTGGCGCGGGAGGAGGTCGGCGGCACTCCCCGTCAGCGACGCGGCGCCTACCAGCTGCGGAGCCCGCTCACCTACGCGCGGGCGATCGCCGGCTCGTGCGTGCCGCTGCAGCTGTGGTGGAGCACGAAGGACCGCGTCGTCACCAACCAGGCCCAGCAGACCGGAGCGCTCTACAAGGCGATCCGCACGCTCAACCCGCGTGCGCCGGTGCAGGCATTCGTCGGCGAGTGGGCGCACTCGGCCGAGATGCGGGCGTCCACCCGCCTGCCCGCCGCCGTGGCCGCCTTCGGGTTGATCCCACCCGTGCCCAGGCGGGCGCTCTTCGGCATCCGCGTCCGCACGGAGCCTGAGCAGAGCTGCCGCGTCCGCGCCAAGCCGGTACCGCCGCCGCGCGCGACCGGCCTGCCGGCGCTCCCCAGCTGAGCTACCGGAGCCCGGCCCGGACGGCGATACTGCCGGGCAATGGAGCGCCGGCTGATCTCCGGGCACTCGCCGTACGAGCCGATCGTCGGCTTCTCGAGAGCCGTCGTCGCCGGCGACCGCGTGCACGTGGCGGGCACGGCACCGATCCCGCCCGACGGCTCCCCGCCGCCCGAGAGCCCCTACGAGCAGGCGCAGCTCTGCCTCAGGATCGTCGGCGAGACGCTGGAGCGGGCGGGCTCCGGGCTCGAGCTGGTCGTCCGCACGCGCGTCTACCTGACGGATCCGGGGGACTTCGAGGAGGTCGCCCGCGCGCACGGCGAGGTCTTCCGCGAGATCCGGCCCGCGAACACGACGGTCGTCGCGTCGCTGCTCGACCCGGCCTGGAAGATCGAGATCGAGGTAGAGGCGATCACGGCATGACCGAGCAGGCGTTCCCGCCCTCGATCACGGGCAAGGGATCCGTCCTCGGCGGCAGCGTCCTCGACCACCGCTTCGGCGCCTCGGCGCAGTACACGCTCGGGGTCGAGGAGGAGTACATGCTCCTCGACGGCACGACGTTCGACCTCGTCCAGCACGTGGAGAGCGTGCTCGCGGCGATGTCGGGGCACGAGCTCGAGCCGCGGATCAACACCGAGCTGATGCAGTCCGTGATCGAGATCGCGACGCCGGTCTGCCGGACGGCGGCGGACGTGATGCGCGAGCTGGCGACGCTGCGAGGCTACGTGCACGGCGTCGCGCAGGAGCAGGGGCTGCGCGTCGGCTCGGCCGGGACGCACCCGTTCAGCCTCTTCGAGCGCCAGCGGATCACGGCCAAGGACCGCTACCGCGCGCTCGTCGATGCGCTCCAGTACGTGGCGAGGCGCGAGTTGATCTTCGGCATGCACGTCCACGTCGCCGTCGACGGCCCCGACAAGGCGATCCGGGTGGTCAACGGGATGCTGCCGCAGCTGGCGCCGCTGCTCGCGCTCTCGGCCAGCTCGCCGTTCTGGCGCGGCGAGCCCACGGGCCTCGCGTCGTCGCGGCAGATGGTCTTCTCCGCCTTCCCGCGCTCGGGGCCGCCGCCGCGCTTCCGCGACTACGCCGACTACGCAGAGGTGGTCGGGCAGCTCGAGCGAACCGGCTGCATCGCCGACTACACGCACATCTGGTGGGACATCCGCCCGCACCCGCGGCTGGGAACGATCGAGGTGCGGATCTGCGACGCGGTGACGCGGCTCGAGGACGCCGTGGCCATCACCGCCTACGTGCAGGCGCTCGTCAAGCAGCTCTCCGAGCGCCACGACGCCGGCGAGGAGATCCCGTCGTACCACCGGATCCTGACGAGCGAGAACAAGTGGCTCGCGGCGCGCTACGGGCTGGAGGCGCCGATCATGGATCTCGCCACCGGCCGGCGGAACCGGGTCCCGGTCGCGCAGATCGTGCGCCGGACGCTGCGCGAGGTCGAACCGCATGCCCGGGAGCTCGGCTGCGAGCGCGAGCTCGAGGGCGTCGCGGAGATCCTCGCCCGCGGCAACAGCGCCGAGCGTCAGCTGCGCATCTACAACGCGAACCGCGACATCGTCGAGGTCGTCCGGGAGATCGCGCTCGCGACCGAGGCGCTGCCCGCGCCGGCGGAGGCGAGCACCGGCTAGTGCTCGGCGCGGGCGACCCGGTGCCCGCCGCGCGCGTCTGGGCCGCGCCGGCCGACGACGCCGTCGACCTCCGTGACGCGATCGCGGGCGACGGCCACGCGCTCCTCTGCTTCTACCTCTGGGACTGGTCTCCGACCTGAACGAACGAGCTTCGGCTCCTGCGTGACAGGGGCGGCGACCTCGACGCCGCGGGCGTCCGGCCCTTCGCGATCTCGCAGGACTCGCCCTGGTCGCACCGCGCGTGGGCGGAGTCGCTCGGCGTCGAGCTGCCGCTGCTCTCCGACTGGGAGGGCGAGGCGACGCGGGCCTTCGGGATCGAGCGGGACGTGCTCGGCATGTCGGTCGCCGCCCGCAGCGCCTTCCTCGTGCAGGCCGGTACGGTCACGGCCTCGTGGATGCTCGGCGCCGAGCTGCCCGACGTCGACGCCGTGCTCGCGGCGGCTTCGTCCTCCTCGCGCTAGCGCTCTACGCCGCGACGGCCGTCGTGGCCACCTGGCCGGCCGTGCGGCAGCTCGACGACCGCTACCTCGCCCGCGCCGGGCCCGGCTTCGGTGAGGCGGCGGCAGGCGACCACCTCCAGCTCGCGTGGGCGCTGTGGCTCCCCGGGCATCAGCTCGAGCAGGGCGCGGCGCCCTGGCGCGACCCCTACTCGTTCCGTCCCGAGGCGACCGCGCCGCCGAACCTGCTCGGGTTCCCACTGGCGCTGCCGTACTGGCCGCTCGACCGGGTGCTCGGCCCGGTGCCCGCCTACAACCTGCTCGTGCTGCTGGCGATCGTCGCCTCCGGCGGGCTCGCCTGCTGGTGGTTGTGCGCGCTCGGGCTGCCGGGCGGCGCGGCGCTCGCGGGCGGGCTGGCGTACGCGCTGGCGCCGTACCTGGTCGCGCAGGCCGCCGCCGGCCACCTGGCCGCGCTCGTCGCAGCGCTCCTGCCCGCGATGCTGCTGGCGCTCGAGCGGCGGCGGCTCGTGCTCGCCGCGCTGGCGCTGGCGGCGATCCCGCTGGCGGGGCAGCTGCATCTGGCGCTCGGCGCGATCCCGCTCTTCCTGGGCTACACGTGGGCGCGTCTGGAGCGCCGGCTCTGGCGGCCCGCCGCGCTCGGCGTCGTGGTCGCGGCGGTGCTCGGCGGAGCGGTGTGGCTCGTCACGGTTCCCGGCTCGGTCGCCTCGGGCGGGCGGTCGCTGCGCTCGGTCGCCCGCTACCAGGCCGAGGCCGGCGACTTCCTCCGCCGCGAGGTGGGCGACCAGGTCGAGGAGTTCGTCTTCCTCGGCTGGCTGCTGCCCGTCGTCGCGCTCGTGGGGCTGGTGCTGCTCGTGCGCACGGGACGGGGACGGCTCGCGCTGGTGCTCGGCCTCGCCGTCCTGATCCCGTCGCTGCTCGCGCTCGGCACGCATCTCCCCACGTATGAGCCGCTCTGGCACGCCTTGCCGCCGCTCCGGTTCCCGCGCGTCCCGGAGCGGCTGCTGCCCATCGCCTGCCTCGCCCTCGCGGGGCTGGCGGCGGTCGCCGTCGCACGGCTGCGCCGCCCGGCGCTCGTGGCGGCGCTGCTGCTCCTGCTGGCGCTCGACCTGCGCGTCTCCGTCTTCCAGGCGGTCGATCCCGCGAGCGCGGCCTACGGGGCGCTCGCAGAGCCCGGCCGTCTGCTCGAGCTGCCCGTCTT
>DATBMD010000163.1:0-5844 GCA_036555085.1 Gaiellaceae bacterium | reverse complement strand
CTGGTTCGAGCCCAGTACCGCCCACTCGGGAAAGCCCCGCTCAGGCGGGGCTTTCGTTGAGCCCGGCGGGGTTCGTCGTACGCTTTGGTCGTGACGGTACTCCGCGACGTCGCCGAAACCGACCTCGACCTCTTCTACGAGCACCAGCTCGATCCCGAGGCGACCGCAATGGCGGTTTTCCCGGCGAGGGAACGCGAGGCGTTCGACGCGCACTGGCGGCGGCTGCTCGCGGACGACTCGCTTGTGAAGCGGACGATCGTCGACGCCGGCGCCGTCGCCGGGAACATCGGCTGCTGGGAACAGGACGGCCGGCTGCTCGTCGGCTACTGGGTCGGGCGGGAGTTCTGGGGTCGGGGGCTCGCGACGGCGGCGCTCGCAGAGCTGGTCGCTGAGATCCCCGAGCGGCCGCTCCACGCCTGGGTCGCGTCGAGCAACGTCGGTTCGATCCGGGTGCTGGAGAAGTGCGGTTTCGTCGAGGTCGAGCGCCGCGCCGGGCGCGACGAGCACTCTGGAGAGGTGATCGAGGAGATCCTCTACCGGCTCGACTGAATCCCCGTTTGACGGACGCGCGGGAAGCGTCGGACGGTTTCGGCGCGTAACCACGTGGCCGCAATGGCCGCACGGAACCTTCGGTCGCGTGCGCTCGTCGCGAACGGCACGAACCAATAGATGCCGATTGCAGGGATAAGCGAACCTAAGCGAATGGGCGCGAACACCTCAGCCGTCTCGACAAGCTGGGGGTCTGTGGATCGAGCCCAGTACCGCCCACACACGAAGCCCCCGCAAAACGGGGGTCTTCGTTTTCTCCTGCCTCATTCACCCGCATAGACTCAGCCGATGCCCGCTTGCTCGAGCTGCGGCGAGGAGAACCCCGATGGAGCGCGGTTCTGCAACGCGTGCGGCAGCTCGCTCGAGCCGGAGTCCTCAGAGCGGTTCCGGAAGACCGTCACGATCCTCTTCTCTGATGTCGTCGACTCGACCGGCCTGGGCGAGCGGCTGGATCCCGAGACGCTGTCGCGGGTCCTGACGGAGTACTTCGACGGCGTTAGGCCGGTCGTCGAGCAGCACGGCGGGACGGTTGCGAAGTTCATCGGCGATGCGGTGATGGCCGTGTACGGCCTGACGGAGTTGCACGAGGACGACGCGTTGCGTGCAATTCGATCCGCCGTCCAGATGCGGGACACGCTGGCGCGCCTGAACGAGGATTTCGGGCGGCTCTACGGCGTCGTCCTGGCGACGCGGACCGGGATCAACACCGGCACGGTTGCCGGCAAAGGTCTCGTTCCCGATCGCAACTTCGTGGCCGGAGACGCGGCGAACACCGCCGCGCGTCTGCAGCACGCTGCTGCGCCGGGCGAGATTCTCCTGTCGGAGTCGGTGTACAGGCTCGTCCGAGGGTCGGTAGAAGCCGAGCCCGTCGCGCCGCTCGAGCTCAAGGGTAAGCAGAACCCAGTCGCTGCATATCGGCTGGTGGACGTCACATCGATTGCGGAACCGGCACCTCGGCTGGACGCTCCCCTCGTCGGTCGCCAGGACACGCTCGCCCAGCTCGACTGGGCCTTCGAGCGAGCCGTCACGGAGAGGCACTGTCGTCTCGTTTCCGTTCTCGGCGCACCCGGAATCGGTAAGTCGAGACTCGTGCACGAGTTCGTCGTCCGCCTCGGCGAGCGGGCCACCGTCCTCCGTGGGCGCTGCCTTCCGTACGGCGAGGGCATCACGTTCTGGCCTCTGGCAGCGATGGTCAGGCAGGCGGCAGACATCCGCGAGGGTGATGGAGCAGAGGACGCGGTCGCGAAGCTGGCCGCCTTGCTCGAGCCCGACGAGGACGCTCGCACGATCGCCGAGACGATTGCCCAGCTCACGGGGCTCCGGGAAACGGGCGGAGCGGACGAGCCCGTGCAGGAGATCGGATTCGAGACGGAGGGCTTCTGGGCCGTCCGGACGTTGCTTGCGCGACTCGCCCGAGACCGGCCGCTCGTCGCCGTGCTCGATGACGCTCAGTGGGCTGAGCCGACACTGCTCGCGCTCATCGACCATGTGGCGCGTCATACGGCGGCCGAACCAGTGCTTCTGCTCTCTGTTGGCCGGCCCGAGTTCCTCGAACGCCACCCGGACTGGCGCCAGAGCCTCGAGCGACGCACCACGCTGACGCTCGAACCGCTGGACGCGGCGGCCTCGGACCGTCTGATTGCGGAGTTGCTCGGAGAGACCAAGTCCGTCGACGTGCGGGATCGGATCGCCGATACGGCGGAAGGCAATCCGCTCTTCGTCGAGCAGATGATCTCGATGCTGATCGACGACGGGCTGCTCGTGCAGGAGGGCGGCCGTTGGGTCGCGGGAGGCGATCTCGAGACCATCACCGTGCCGCCCGGGATCCACGCCCTCCTCGCTGCACGTCTCGAGCGCCTCGACGCCGACGAGCGAGCGCTGCTCGGGAGAGCGGCAGTGATCGGCCAGGTCTTCTACGTCGGCGCTCTCGAAGCCTTGGCGCCTCGGCCACTGGCCAGTCGCATCCCCTCGCTCCTGAGCGCTCTCGTCCACAAGGAGCTCGTACGCCCGGGCCGATCCGACTTCGTGGACGAGGGCGCCTATGAGTTCCGCCATCTCTTGATCCGCGACGCCGCCTACGAGTCCTTGTCGAAGGAGTCCCGTGCAGACCTGCACGCGAGCTTCGCCGACTGGTTCGAGGAGAGCGCAGGAGATCGTTCGGCGGAGTACGCGGAGATCGTCGGCTGGCACCTCGAGCAGGCGCACCGCTATCTCTCGGAGCTCGGGACCTTCGATACGCAACGTGACGAGCTTGCGCGCCGCGCCGCCGACCGTCTTGCTGCCGCGGGCTGGACCGCCTCCGCCCGCGGGGACGTCTCTGCAGGTGTCACGCTGCGGTCGCGAGCACTCGCGTTGATGTCGATGGACGCCCCGCAGCGGGCACAGGTTCTCGCGGACCTTGGCGAGGCCCTCCTCTGGAGAGGGCGCTTCGACGAGGCAGATCGTGCGCTCGTGGAAGCGGTCGAGCTCGCGGATCGGACGGGAGATGAGCGCATGCGAGTGCGCTCGCGGCTCTCCCAGCTGCGGCTTCGATTTCAGGTCGACCCGTCCGTCGACTACGAGCAGCTGGAGGCTGAAGCGCTCGACGCCGCGACGCTCTGCGAGTCGAACGGCGACGACTTCGGCGCTGCTCGCGCCTGGCGCGTCGTGTACTGGGCTCGCTGGGGTCAGTGCCAGCTCGAACGGATGCGCCCGGCCGCGGAGCGTGCGTTCGAGCACGATCGCCGCGCGCGGGACCCGCACTACCCCCAGCTGGACCTGGTCGGAGTGCTCGTCTCGCTCGTCTGGGGACCGACGCCGGCTTCCCGAGTGCTTGCGCAGGGTCAGGAAATCGTCGATCAGATGCAGGGGCACCGAGGCGCCGAGGCCTTCGCCACGTGCTTCCTCGGCCAGGTTCGTGGAATGCTCGGCCAGCGGGAGGCGGCTCGCGAGATGATTCTTCGAGGTGTCGTCGATCGCCGTGAGCTCGGCGACCTTCCCGGTGCCGCGATGAGCCACGGCGAAGGGCTGGGTTACTTCATCGAGATGGTGCGTGGCGACTGGCCGGCAGCCGAGCAGGAGCTCCGGCGAGGGTACGACGAGCTCGCGGCCATGGGTGACAAGAACTACCTGGCGATCACCGCAGGCTGGCTCGCGCACTGCCTCTACGCCCTCGGCCGGTACGACGAGGCGGAGGACTTCACTCGCGTCTGCGAGAGCTCCGCGGCAAAGGGCTGGATTGCCGCGCAGGTTCTGTGGCGAGGTGCCCGTGGGATGCTGCTCGCACGCCGCGGCAATGTCGAATCCGGCGAAACATTGGCCAGGGAGGCGGTCGATCTCGCGCTTCGAACCGACCGGGTCGACACCCAGACGGACGCGCTCATGGACCTCGCCGAAGTGCTACGGGTGGGAGGGCGGCGAGGCCAGGCCGCGCCGGTTGTTGCGGACGCGCTCCGGCGGTACGAGGCGAAAGAGATGCGTCCGGCGGCCGCACGCGCACGAGCACTGCTCGGGGAGCTTGCCGCCTCGGCCTCCTGAGGAGACGCTCAAGCGATCCGCCATCCGCGGGCCATAGGCACTGCGGCGCGCCTTACGTGGTGCGCGGCCGCCAGGGCTCGTGCTCGTGCGCGAGCCAGACGAGCTCGGGGTCGAGCGCGCGCACGCGCAGTTGGCCCTCGGTGCTCGGCTCGTCGAGCTCGCCGAACCAGACCGCCACGTCGCCGCCGACGACGACCGGCCGGCCGCCCGTCTCGACGACGACCACCTGCAGGCCGCGCGTGTGGCCCGGCGCCGGGACGAGGCGGAGCCCGGGCAGCAGCTCGAGCTCGCCGTCGACCGGCTCGTAGCGCACGCCGGGCGCCTCGACCCACTCGCGGATCGTGTAGTCGTCCGCTGTGCGCGCGTCCTCGAGCTCCTGCCGCTGGACGTAGATCGGCCGGCCGGCGAAGAGGTGGTTGCCGCCGCAGTGGTCGGCGTGCAGGTGCGTGTTGACGACGATGTCGATGCCGGCGAGGTCGAGGGCCTGCTCGCTCAGCGGACGGAGGCGGGGGTCGAGGTCGGCCACCGCCGGGTGCAGCTCCGTCATGCCGGTGTCGACCAGCACGCGCGCCTCGGGATGGTCGATGACGTGGACGTAGATCGGCATCTGCTCGCCCTCGACGAGCAGCTCGGCCACGAGCAGCGGCGTGATCGTGGGTGGCGTCATCACCAATCAACCTCCTACCGGGTACGACTCCCGCCACAAAGTGAAGTCATCGCCGGTGAAGCTTCGCGAACCGCAAGAATGGCCGCGTGGCGCTTCAACGGATGGACAACGTCGGCATCGTCGTGGAATCGCTTGATGCCGCTGTCTCTTTTTTCGCCGAGCTGGGCCTCGAGCTCGAAGGGCGAGCCATGATCGAAGGCGACTGGTCAGGGCGCGTCACGGGGCTGCGCGACCAGCGCGTCGAGGTCGCCATGATGCGTACGCCGGACGGCCACAGCCGGATCGAGCTCTCGCGATTTCTCGCGCCGCCCGTGGTCGCCGATCACCGGAACGCCCCGGTGAACGCTCTGGGCTACCTGCGGGTCATGTTCGCCGTGGACGACCTCGACGACACGCTCGCCCGGCTCCGTAGGCACGGCGCGCAGCTCGTCGACGAAGTGGTCCAGTACGAAGACGTGTATCGGCTCTGCTACGTCCGCGGCCCCGAGGGCATTCTCATCGGGCTGGCCGAGCAAATCGGCTGACGTCCCACACGCGCTCACGCGGCATTCCCGTGCCGGCGAAGTCCGTCTGCCGCCTGGCGTCCCCGCGGCCTGGCGGCCCACTCCAGCGACTCGCCGCGTGAGGGCACGTGAATGCAGTCCGCCCTACGGTGGGCGGACGTGTCGGCGACGGCTCAGCTCCGGTTGTGGTTTACGACCTCGACGTTGTGCCCGTCGGGATCGAGCGTGAAGGCGCCGTAGTAGCCCGGGTGGTAGACGGCGCGCTCGCCCGGCGCGCCGTTGTCCTGGTACCCCGCCGCGAGCGCGGCGGCGTGGAACGTGCGCACCGTGGCGTCCTCGCGCGCGGGGAACGCGAGGTGCAAAGGTGCTCGGTGAGCGGCCGCTCGTCCCGGACGAGCGAGAAGCTGTAGTCCGGGCCGGACAGCCGCACCCGGCCGGGCTCGTCCAGCATGAGGCGGAGCCCGGCGTGGGGGGCGATCGTCGTGTAGAAGCGCCTCGAGGCCTGCGGGTCGCGGACGCGGATCCAAAGGTGGTCGATCTGGCCGGCGGGCACGGCGTGCTCGCGGTCGTAGTGGGCCGCCTCGACGCTGTTGCCGTCGGGGTCGAGCA
>DATBMD010000152.1:0-10235 GCA_036555085.1 Gaiellaceae bacterium | reverse complement strand
GTGGCGGCGGCGATCGAGCGGCACGGGCTCGAGGCGCGCACGGTCGTCTCGTCGTTCCACGTCGACAGCCTCCGGGCCGTCGCGCGCTCCTCGCGGCGGATCCGGATCGGCTTCACGTACCCCGAGGATCGCTTCTCGATCTCGCGGCGACCGCGCGTGTGGCCGTTGGTCGCCCTCGGGCTCACCGCGCTGCGGACGTCCGTGCCGCCGCGGGTGCCGCGGATGCTTCGGCGCGCGGGCGCCACCGCGCTGATGCTCCAGCATGCGCTCGTGACGCCCGCCGCCGTCGAACGTGCCCACGCGGCCGGGGCGCCGGTGCTCGCGTGGACGGTCGACAGCGCCGCCGACCTCGCCCGCGTCGAGGCCGCGGGCGTCGACGGAGTGATCACCAACGACCCGCGCATCTTCGACGGTTGCAGGGGAAAGCCCGTCGCGAGGCGTGGCTAGACTGGAGCCCGTGAAGCGGAAGCCGCTCGCCGCGACCCTCGCCGTCTGCGCCGCAGGCGGGCTGGCCGCCGCGTTCCTGCTCGGCGGCACGTCCGTCGCGGGCGCCCAGGACGGCACGACGACCGTGCCGGCGACCACCGTCCCCCCGGCGACGACCACGCCGCCGCCGACCGCGACCACGCCGCCGCCCGTCACGACCGCGCCCGCCAAGCCGAAGCCGAAGCCGCGGCGGCCGAAGGTGATCGCCGCGGGCATCACGATCGGCCACGTGCTCGTCGGCGGGCTGACCACCGGCGAGGCGACCGAGCTCGTCCGCGAGCGCTTCCGGCAGCCGCTGACGCTCGTCGTGTCGCCGACGCGCAAGCTCAGGGTCACGCCGGAAGAGCTGGGAGCGTCGACGCTGCTGGGCGCGGCCGTCCGCCGCGCCGCGGTCTATCGCCAGCCGCTCAACGTGCCGTTGAAGGTGCAGCTCTCGGAGCGGCGCTTCGACCGGTTCGTGAAGTCGCTCGCCGAGGACGTCGACCGCGAGCCGGTCGACTCGCGGCTGATCCTCCGGCACCTGCGCCCGTTCGCGACCAGGGACGTGCCGGGACGGAAGCTCAACCCCGTTCTGCTGGAGCGGGAGCTGACGCACGCCCTGCGGTCGCACGATCGCGAGCCGATCATGCTGCCCGTGCGGGAGATCGAGGCCGAGGTGACGCAGAGCGACTTCGGCGAGGTGATCGTGATCCGGCGCAGCTCGAAGCAGCTCCAGCTCTTCGAGGGCCAGAAGCTCCGGCGAACGTTCCGGATCGCGACCGGGCAGTCCTCCTACCCGACTCCGCTCGGCAGCTACGAGATCATCAACAAGTGGCGGCACCCGTGGTGGTATCCGCCCGAGGGCTCGGCGTGGGCAGCGAACGCGCAGCCGATCCCGCCCGGGCCCGGCAACCCGCTCGGCACGCGCTGGATGGGGATCTCGGCGCCGTACGTCGGCATCCACGGAACACCCGACTCCGCGTCGATCGGATACTCGGCCTCGCACGGCTGCATCCGGATGCTGATCCCCGAGGTCGAGTGGCTGTTCGAGCAAGTCGAGGTCGGGACGCCGGTCTACATCGTCGCCGCCTAGGCGCGGATGGCCGGGCGCGCGAAGCTCGTCGCACAGGGGCTCGCGGTCGCAGCCGTCGTCGCGCTGCTCGGCCTGCTGGTCTGGAAGATCGCGTTCGACCGCAGCGGCGGCGCCGCCGCGGAGCTCGAGCGCGGCGAGAGCCCGGCTGCGCCGCTGTTCCTGCTGAAGCGCCTCGACCGCGAGGGCATGCTCTCGCTGGCCGACCTGCGCGGCAAGGGGGTGGTGCTCAACTTCTGGGCGTCCTGGTGCGTCCCGTGCAAGGACGAGGCGCCGCTGCTCGAGGAGGCCTGGCAGCAGCACCGGCGGCGAGGGCTGGTGGTGATCGGGGTCGACGCCCAGGACTTCGAGGGCGACGCCCGCAGGTTCATGAAGCGCTTCGGCATCACGTATCCGGTCGTCTACGACGGCAAGGGGTCGACGCTCGGCCGCTACGGGATCACGGGCTTCCCGGAGACGTACTTCGTCGACCGGCAGGGGAACCTCGTCGGCGAGCGGATCGCCGGCGGCCTCGACAGCGAGCGGAACCGGGAACGGTTCGCCGCCGGGATCGAGCTTGCGCTCCGGCGCGGCGCCATGCACGACGCGGCCGCCTCACAGGGGCCGTGAGGCTCGCGGCCGTCGGCCTCGTCCTCGCGGCCGCGCTCGCGATCGCCGCCGCCGCCGCCGCGGCCGACCGTCCGAGCCCGGCCGATCTCGAGGCCGAGCTGGTCTGCCCGACGTGCAAGACGACGCTCGACCAGTCCGACGCCCCGGTCGCGCGGCGGATGAAGGCGTACATCCGGGAGCGGATCGCCGCCGGCGCGAGCGCGGACGAGATCAAGGCCGACCTCGTCGCGCAGTTCGGCCGGGGCGTCCTGGCCGAGCCGCCCAAGGAGGGCTTCGACCTGCTGGCCTGGGTGCTTCCCCTCGCCGGCGTCGTGCTCGGCGCCGTCCTCGTCGGGGCGCTCGCGTGGTCGTGGAGCAGAGGGCGCGAGCCGCCGGCCGGGCCCGTCGAGGCGCCGCTCGACGCGGAGCTCGAACGGCGCGTGGACGAGGAGCTGGCGAGGTACGACGGATGAACGCAGGAGAGGTTCCCGTCGCGCTCCTCGCCGGGTTCCTCTCCTTCCTCGCGCCCTGCGTGCTCCCGCTCGTGCCGGGCTACCTGTCCGCGGTCTCCGCCGTCGAGGCGGACCGGCTCGGCGAGCGGGGCACCGCGCGGCGGGTCGTGGCGGCGAGCATCCCGTTCGTCCTCGGCTTCAGCGCCGTCTTCGTGCTGCTCGGGATCGGCGCCGCGCTCGTCGGCGGCAGCCTGTTCCACGACCAGTTCCTGCTGGAGAAGATCGCCGGCTTCTTCCTCGTCGTGCTCGGCCTGGCCTTCATGGGCCTCCTGCCGTGGCCGGAGCGGCTGCTCGGCGCCGGGCTGCTCCAGGGCGCCCGGAGCCGGGGCTCGCGGCTGCTGCTGGGAGGCGCGTTCGCGGTCTGCGCGGCGCCGTGCATCGGCCCGGTCCTCGCCGCGATCCTCGTCCTCGCCGGGGACTCGGAGACGGTGCTCGAGGGAGCGGTGCTGCTCGCCGTCTACTCCCTCGGGCTCGCGATCCCGTTCGTGGCCGCGGGCGCCCTCTTCACCCGTTCGATGGGCGCGTTCCGCTGGCTGCGCGACCACTACACGGCGATCCAGGTCACGGGCGGCGCGATCATGGTCGCGCTCGGGCTGCTGCTGTTCTTCGGGCGCTTCTACGTGCTCCGGATCTACCTCAACCGCGCGCTCGAGTGGGTCGGGCTCGGCGGTGGCTAGAGCCGCGGCGCCGGCAGCTCGAGCGATCCCGCCGCGACCAGCCGCCGGGCCGCCTCGACCTGGGCGAGCACGGCGGCCACATCGACGCCGCGATGCGCCGGCGCGTAGGCAGCGAGCCGACGCGCCGCCTTCTCGAGCTGGCGCTCGCAGCCGGGCCGGTTGCCGCGGCCGGCCTGGTACCAGGCGACCGTCACGTGGACGAGCCCCTGGAGGAAGTCGCGCTCCCCGTCCGGGGCGGCGCGCCAGGCGTCCTCGAGCTCCTCGTGCGCCTCGAAGTAGGCGCCGGCCCGGATCAGCTCGAGTCCGGCTTCAAGGCTCACCGCCGGAGTATCGCCCGACCCGGCGAGGTGCTACCGTCAGCGCCGTGGCGACGATCCTGCTCGTGGGGGTCGATCTCTTCTTCCGCGGAAAGCTCGAAGTGCTGCTTCCCGCGCATCGCCTCGTCACGAGCGACAGCGCGTACGCGCCGGACCTCGTCATCTGCGACATCGCGCGCGTCGACCCGGACGACGTCGCCGACGCCTGGCCCGACGTGCCGCTGCTGGGGTACACGAACCACACGGACAAGTCGGGGCTTCAGCGCGCGCACACCGCCGGTTTCGACCAGGTGATCGTCAAGTCGGCGCTCGTCGACCGCGCGCCCGACCTCGTCTCGCAGCTCACCGGCGCCTGACGCGAGTACCCGCGAGCCCCGCAGGAGGCGCGGGTAGACTCGGCCGCGATGACGTACATCATCGCCGAGCCCTGCATCGACATCAAAGACCGCTCGTGCGTCGACGTCTGCCCGGTCGACTGCATCCACGAGTTCGAGCGGATGCTGATCATCGACCCCGAGGAGTGCATCGACTGCGGCGCCTGCGAGCCGGAGTGCCCGGTCGAGGCGATCTTCCCCGAGGACGCGCTGCCCGACAAGTGGGACGCGTTCGTGAAGATCAACTACGCCTTCCCGGAGGGCGCCGACGTCATCAACGCGCTCGTCCAGTCCTACGCGGACGAGCACGACGTGCAGAACCCACCGCTGGAATAGCGCCCCGGCTCGGCTACCATCGCCGTGATGCGCGCAGGGGGTCTCCTGCCGGCGGCTGTGCTCGCGGCCGCGATCGCCGCCGCGCCGGTGCTCGCCGCGTCGATCTCCGGCTCGAAGGGGACGGATCGGATCGTCGGGACGCCCCGTGCCGACACGCTGCGGGGCGGGGCGGGGGCGGACGTGCTCAACGGGCTCCGCGGACGCGACGTGCTGAACGGCGGCCCCGGCGCGGACCGCCTGCTGGGCGGGCCGGGCAGGGATCGCCTGCTCGGGGGCCGGGGTGCCGACACGCTCGCGGGAGGCCCGGGCGCCGATGTGCTCGACGGCGGTGCAGGCCCCGACCGCGTGCTCGCGCGCGACGACGCCGTCGACCGGGTGCGCTGCGGCAACGGGCGCGACACGGCCGTCGTCGACGAGGCCGACCGCGTCGCCGCGACCTGCGAGCGGGTGCAGCGGCCGCCGCCGCCCCCGCCCGAGCCGGCCGAGGTCGTCGTCCGGCAGAGCGGCTTCACGGTCGACACGAGCCTGAAGGCGGTCGCCGTGATCTCGTGGGGAGCCGTGCTCGCCAATGCCTCGCCCGACGAGGACGCGGTCGGCGTTATCGCCACGGTCTCCGTCGTCGACGCGGCGGGCGCGACCCTGATCGCCGAGGAGGTGCCGATCGCGGCGATCCCGGCCGAGACGGCGTTCGCGCTCGGGCGGACGCTCGTCGTCGAGGGCGTCCCGGCCCGGGTCGACGTGTCGATCTCGATGGCGGAGAGCCGGACCGCGGCCGTCGCCTTGCCGGCCGCCGAGAACGTCCGCTGGCTCGCCGACCTGACCACGATCGTCGTCGGCGACGTTCGCAACACGCTCGCGCAGCCGCTTCCCGAGACGGCGATCGTGTCCGCCGTGGCCTTCGACGCGGCCGGGATCGCGATCGGCGGCGGCTTCGTGTCGGTCGGCTCCGAGGTGCCGCCGGGAGCGGCGGCGGCGTTCGAGATCGCGCTGTTCGGGATCGATCCGGCGCGGATCGCGCGGGTCGACGTCTCGGTCGAGCCGCCCGCGCTCTGAGCTAGCGGCGAGCCGCGGAGGGCGGCAGCGTGACCCGGACGACCGTGCCCTCGCCGGCCGCCTGCTCGACCACGAGCGTCGCGTTCAGGTCGGCCGCGCGGGCCGCGAGGCCGTCGATCACCGCCTGGCGCCGCTCGGCCGACCCGTCGTCCGAGACGACGAGCTCGACGCCGCCCGGCGGCGTGTCGCGGAGCGTCACGCGGACGGTCGTCGGCGGGCCCCGGCGCACCGCCTGGTCGAGCGACTCGCGGACGATCTGGTAGAGGCCGGCCTGCGCGCTCTCGCCGAGCGCGTCGCCGGCCCCGACGTCGACGGCGACGTCGATCTCGCGGCGCGCCCTGATCCGGTCGGCCAGCAGCCCGACGGCGGCGCCGAAGCCGCGCTCGTGCAGCACGGCCGGCTCGATCCCCTCGACGAGCTCGCGGAGGTCGCCGCTCGCCTCGCGGGTCACGTCCAGCGCCCGCGCGACGATCCCGAGCGCCCGGTCCTGCTCGCCCGCGGCGAGCGCCTGCCCGGCCGCGTCGAGCATCTGGGCGATCGCGGCGAGCTGCTGCACGGGCCCGTCGTGGAGGAGCTCGGCGAGCCGGCGACGCTCGTGCTGCTCGGCCGCGAGCCGCTCGCCGAGGCTCGCCCGCTCGCCTGCGTCGCGGGCCACGCTCAGTCGATCATCGCCTCGCGAAGCGCGATGGCGACCGCCTGCGTGCGCGTGTCGGCCTCGAGCTTCGCGAGGATGTGCCGGACGTGGCTCTTGACCGTCTCCTGGCTGATGAACAGCCGGGCCGCCACGTCGGCGTTCGACATCCCGTCCGCGAGCAGCTGCAGGATCTCGCGCTCGCGCTGGGTCAGGATGTCGCCGCCGTCCTTGCCCTGGACGAACGAGGGCATCAGCGCCGGGTCGATGAACGTGTCGCCGCCGGCGACCTTCTCGATCGCCTTCAGGAGCGTCTCGTGCGCCGTCTCCTTGAGGATGTAGCCCTTCGCCCCGGACTCGAGACCGCGCGCGAGCAGCGCGCGCTCGCTGTAGGCGGTGAAGATCAGGACGGCCGTGTCGGGGACGCGCACGCTGATCATCTCGGTCGCCTCGATGCCGTCCATGCCCGGCATGCGCAGGTCCATGATCACGACGTTGGGGCGGCGCCGCTCCGTCAGCGCGACCGCGGTCTCTCCGTCGGGCGCCTCGCCGACGACCCGGATGTGCGGCGAGCGGAGGAGCGCGAGCCGTAGGCCCTCGCGGACGACCTCGTGATCGTCTGCGATCAGGCAGGTGATCTCGTCCGGCACGCCGCGATTGTACGGCGGCGAGCGGCCGTCAGACGGCGAGCGTCAGCTGCTCGGGCTCGCGGCGCGGCTGCGGGCGCGGGCGCCTCACGATCCGGTGCTCGGCGGCGAGAGCGCGCACGAGCTCCGTCGCGGCCGCGGTCTCGTGCGCCGGGAGGTAGGCGCGGCCGCCGTAGAGCCGCTCGTAGCGCGTGAGCTCCTCGGGCCACTCGCGCGCGAGCGCCTCCAGGAAGTGCTCGCGGGTGCCGGGCTGGAGGTAGAGATGCTTGGCCCAGATCCCGCGCGCGCCGGCGGCGCGCGCGGCCGCGACCACGGCGGCCAGCTGCTCCGGCCGGTCCGAGAGGCCCGGCAGCAGCGGCGCCAGCGCGACGGAGCAGTCGACGCCGGCGTCGGCGAGGATGCGGAGCGCCCGCAGGCGCTGCCGCGGCGGCGCGGTTCCCGGCTCGGTCGCCCGCCAGACACGGTCGTCGAGCGTCGGCACCGAGAACGAGACCGACGCGCCGGCGCGTCCGGCCGCCTCCTGGAGCACGTCGACGTCCCGCACGACCATCGGCCCGCGGGTGATCAGGCTGAGCGGCGTCGAGGCATGCGAGAGCTCCACGATGCAGGCGCGGGTCAGCCGGTAGCGGCCCTCGGCCGGCTGGTACGGGTCGGTGGCGGCGCCGATCGCGACGCTCTCGCGCTTCCAGGAACGGCGGGCCAGCTCCTCCCGGAGCACCTCCGCGACGTTCGTCTTGACCCGGATCGAGCGTCCGTAGCGATCGTCCGACGGCCGGTCGGCCCGGCGCTCGAACGAGCGCACGTAGCAGAACGTGCAGCGGTGCACGCACCCCATGTACGGGTTGAGCGACCAGGTGAACGGCATCCCCTTGACGCGGTTCAGGGCGCTGCGGCACGGCTCTTCGCGGTACTCGACGCCCGAGGCGGGCATGCGTTGATGATAGAACATATGTTCGCGCTGCGCTGCCGTGCCGCCTCGAAGAGGACGATGCCGGCCGCCACGGCGACGTTGAGGCTGTCGGCCGCGCCGGGGAGCGGGATCGCGATCGACGCCTGCGCCGCCGCCCGCCACGCGGCGCTGATGCCGTGCCGCTCGCTGCCGACGACGATCGCGACGCCGCCGCGGAGGTCTGCACTCCAGTACGGCTGCTCGCCATCCGGGGTGGCGACGACGATTCGCAGCCGCCGCTCGGCGCACCAGTCGATCGCCTGCGGCGTCGAGCTCTCCGCGAGCGGGAGGTGGAAGATCGTGCCGACCGAGCCTCGCACGGTTTCGGGGTGGAAGGGGTCGGTCGGCACGTCGCAGGCGAGCAGCGCGTCGGCGCCGGCGCTGCAGGCGGTGCGCACGATCGTGCCGAGGTTGCCGGGGCGCTCGACCGCCTCCGCCACGAGCAACAGCGGCTCCCTCGGGGCTCGCAGAGTCGCCAGGCCGGTCGCCGGGCGCTCGACGACCGCCGCGATCCCGTCCGGCCGCACCTGGCTCGACAGCGACCGGAACGCCGCGGGGGCGAGCTCGAGCACTCGCGCGCCGCGCCGTTCCGCGTGGGCGACCAGGCCGCCATCGCGCTCGCCGAGGAACAGCGGCGGCGACGCGTAGACCTCGCGCACGCGAGCGCCCGCCTCCAGGGCGGAGCGCACCTGGCGGTGCCCCTCCACGAGCAGCAGCTGCTCGCGCCGGCGGTGCCGGCCGAGCCGCCGGGCCGCCTTCACCCGCTCGTTCGCGGTGCTGGAGATGAACAGTCGTGTCACGGAACCTGCCTGGTCGGAAGCGCACGCCGACGCAGCCGTCACGCGGCCGCGTGGCTCGGACGAGATGCGCTACCTGGACACGACTGCCGGGCATCGTAGGGGCCGGCCCGGCCGGGCGCAAGCCTTCAGATCCACGATGGCGGTCAGGGGCCGGCGGGAGCGTCGCCTATACTCAGGCGTGAGTGGCAGGCGAGCGACCGCCCAGTACCCGCGCCCCGTCCGGCGGGGCGCATCCTTCGACTGAGAACCGGCCCCCAGCGGGGCGCCGGCGCCTGCGATGAGCGACGCGGGGCGCATCGCCGCGATCCTGCTGCTCGTGCTCGGGAACGCGATCTTCGTCGCGGCCGAGTACTCGCTCGTCACCGCGCGCCGCAACCGTCTCGAGGAGCGCGTGCAGAAGGGCAGCCGCGCCGCCCGCACGGCCGTGAAGCTGATGGACGAGCCCGTGCGGTTCATCAGCACCGTGCAGGTGGGGATCACGATCTTCGGGATCGCGCTCGGCGTCGTCGGCGAGCCGCTCCTGTCGCGGTACTTCGACTTCCTCCCGGGCGTGGTCGCGTTCGCGCTCTCGTTCGGGCTGCTGACCTACCTGAGCGTCGCGCTCGGCGAGCTCGTCCCCAAGGCCGTCGCGCTGCAGAAGGCCGAGGCGCTCGCGCTCGCGCTGGCCGTGCCGCTCGACGTGCTCGGCCGCATCGTGCACCCGCTCGTCTGGCTGCTGCAGGTCGGCGCCAACGGCGTGCTGCGGCTGTTCGGGATGCGCTCCGTGCCCGCCGGGGTGATGACGTTCACCCGCGACGACATCCTGCAGAGCGTGGCCGCGGCCGAGGATGTCGGCGAGCTCCAGTCGTCCGAGGAGGAGATGCTCTACAAGGTCTTCGACTTCGCCGGCAAGGAGGCGCACGAGGTGATGGTGCCGCGGCCCGAGGTGGTCGGGATCTCGATCGAGGTGCCGGTCGAGGACGCGCTCAAGACCGTGATCGACTCCCCGTTCACGCGCTACCCGGTCTTCCGCGAGTCGCTCGACGACATCCTCGGCGTGCTCCACGTGCGCGACCTGTTCGCCTCGCTGCACGACCGCGGGATCGAGCAGACGGCGCTCGAGAACCTCCTCCGGCCCACCTACGTCGTCCCCGAGACGAAGGACCTCGCCGCCCTGCTCGCCGACTTCCGCCGCGAGAAGCAGCACATGGCCGTCGTCGTGGACGAGTACGGCGCCACGCAGGGCATCGTCACGCTCGAGGACCTGCTGGAGGAGATCGTCGGCGAGATCGAGGACGAGTTCGACCTCCCCGACGAGTCCGTCGAGCGCGTCGACGAGAAGACCGTGCGGATCGACGGGACCTTCCCGATCGACGACTTCAACGAGACGTTCGGCGAGACGCTCGAGCATCCCGACTACCACACCGTCGCCGGCTACGTCTTCGGCCTGCTCGGCCGGGCCGCCGAGCCGGGCGACGAGGTGCGCGCGAACGGCCTCTGCTTCCGGGTGCTGGAGACGGAGGGCTCGCGCATCCAGCGGATCGAGGTCGAGTTCGGTCTCGAGCCGATGCCCGACGCTGACGGCGCCGAGCAGCTCGAGCGCGAGGCCTCCTGACCGACGCTCACGGCAGCGTCCGGGAGCTGCTGCGGCACCGGGACCTCTCGCTCGTCCTGGCTGCGTTCCTGGGCGAGGGCTTCGCCGCGCAGATGCTGGCCGTAGCGGTCGGCTGGCAGGTCTACGAGATCAGCGGCGACCCGCTCGACCTCGGGCTGATCGGGCTGGCCGAGTTCCTGCCGCTCCTGCTGCTCGCGCTGCC
>DATBMD010000121.1:0-2845 GCA_036555085.1 Gaiellaceae bacterium | reverse complement strand
GTCGCCGAGATGCTCGGCGTCTCGCGGGCCTCGGCCGGCGAGATGCTGAAGCGGCTCGAGGCGGACGGGCTCGTCGAGCGCGGCGAGCAGAAGGAGGCGATCCTGACGGACGCCGGGATCGAGCGCGCCGAGCGGGTCGTGCGCAAGCACCGGCTGATCGAGCGGTTCCTGACCGACTTCATGGGCTACACCGCAGCCGAGTCGCACGTGCACGCGGACGAGCTCGGCGACACGTTCTCCGAGGACATGGTCGAGCGGATCAACGAGCGCCTCGGCAGGCCCGACCGCTGCCCGCACGGGTGGCCGGTCGAGCCGGACGTCGAGCAGGCGGAGAACCGGGAGCTCGTCTCGCTCGCCGAGCTCGAGCCGGGCCGGGAGGCCGAGATCGTCAGGCTGGCCGAGCACGACGGCGAGCTGCTCCCCTGGTTCTACGAGGAGGGCTTCGCGCCGGGGGCGCACGTCGAGATGCGCCAGGCGCAGCCGGCGGCCGGCCAGTTCAAGGTCAACCTCGGCGGCGACGACGTCGCGATCGCCGAGAAGGCCGCGCAGGGCCTGTACGTGCGACCGGCCTAGCCGCCGGGGCGCCGCGCTCACCCACGCGAGGGTGGCTCCGCCGCCCCACGCGACGCGGACACCAACGTCACGCCCGTGGATGGCGTCTTCGGCATTGGCAACCCGGATGACCCCGACTACCATGTCCTGAGAGGTACTGCGGGAGGGGAAGGGCACGCGTGAGCGTGATCGTGGGACGGGAGCGCGAGCGCGCGCTGCTCCGGACATTCGTCGAGTCCCGGGAGCGCCCCGCGGCGTGCGTCATCCAGGGCGAGGCGGGAATCGGAAAGACCGTGCTCTGGGAGGAAGCGGTCGCCCGCATGCGTTCGCGCTCGGAGCGCGTGCTGACCTGTCGGGCGTCCGAGGCGGAGACGACGCTGGCGTTCTCGGGGCTCGCCGACCTGCTCGCCGACGTCGCGACGGGAATACTCCCGAGGCTCCCGCCACCGCAGCGCCATGCTCTCGCAGTCGCGCTGCTCCTCGAGACCCCGGCCGGAGCGCCGCCGGACGAGCGGGCGATCGGCGCTGCGTTGCTCGCTTCGCTCCAGCAGCTTGCAGGCAAGGGCGGCGTCGTCGTGGCGGTCGACGACGTCCAGTGGCTGGACCCGGCGTCGGCGTCGGCGCTCGCTTTCGCGGCCCGGCGGCTCGACGATGCGCCGGTCGCGCTGCTGCTCGCATGGCGGACGAGCGGCGACGAGCCACTTCCGCTCGAGCTTTCGCGTGTGTTTCCCGACGGACGCCTCTCGAGGCTCGTCGTAGGCCCGCTCAGTCTCGGAGCGTTGCACCGGCTTCTTCGCGCGCGCCTGGACGTCTCGTTTCCGCGGCCGCTCCTGCGCCGAATCCACGAGGCCGCCGGCGGAAATCCGTTCTATGCGCTCGAGCTCGCGCGCGTGCTCGGCGAGCAGAGCGGCCGGTTTCCGCCGGGAGAGCCGCTGCCGGTGCCCGCCACGCTGCACGAGCTCGTGCGCGACCGCATCGCGACGCAGACCGCCGCCGTGCGCGAGACGCTCGCCGCAGTCGCGCTCGCGGCGTCGCCTTCGGTCGCGATCGTGGAAACGGCCCTCGGGCCGTCGGCGGCGATCGACGAAGCGATCGAGGCCGGCCTCCTGAGGCTCGACGGCCCGCGGCTCGAGCTCACGCATCCCCTGCTCGGCCCCGGTGCCCTCGCGGCGGTGGGGCCGCCGCGCCGTCGGGCGATGCACCGGATCCTCGCCACCGTGGTCGAGGATCCAGAAGCCCGCGCGCGCCATCTCGCCGCCGCCGCCGACGGTCCGTCCTCCGAAGTGGCCCAGGCGCTCGAGGATGCAGCATGCGCGGCGGCGGCGCGCGGTGCGACCGACGCCGCCGCAGATCTCGCGGAGCTCGCGCTCGACCTGACGCCGGTCGAGGCGGAGCGGGAGCGCGTCCGCAGGCAGCTCGCCGCCGGCGACTATTCGATCCGTTGCGGCGCGATGCCGCGGGCGCGCGAGCTGCTCCAGGCGACGATCGAGCGCCTGCCGCCGGGACGCGACCGGGCGCAGGCGCTGTTCGGTCTCGCGTCCACCGAGGAGAGCGGCTTCGACGTCAACGTCCGCCTGCTGGAGCAGGCGCTGGCCGAAGCCGACGGCGACGAGGCGCTTCAGGCCGACATCGAGCACGTGCTCGGCGTCGCGTACTACCTGCTGGGCGACACGGAGCGTGGCTACGCGCACGACCGAGCGGCCGTCGAGCGCGCCCGCAGAACGAACGACCCGGTTCTGCTCGTCCGCTGCCTTGCCTCCCTCGCGCACTTCGAGACGTACTCCGGCGACCTGACAACAGGCCTGCTCGAAGAGGCGCTCGAGCTCGAGCAGCAGCTCGACGGGCTTCCCGACTACTACGACTCACCGAGCGCGGTCATGGGGCTGCGCCTGATGTACGCCGACCGCGTCGACGAGGGACGCCCGTACCTCGAGCACGCATACCGGAAAGCGCTCGACGCGGGAGACGAGCATGCTCGCGCAGGGCTGCTCCTGCACCTGAGCGAGCTCGAGCACCGCGCTGGACGGTGGCCGCAGGCCCGCGATCACGCCGAGGAAGGACTGCAGCTCAGCGAGCAGTCCGACTACCCGCAGGCCCGGAGCGCGCTCCTCTACTGCCGCGCCAACGTCGACGCTCACCTGGGACGGCTCGAGGCGGCACGCGCGGACGCCGAGGAGGGTCTCGCCATGGCACGTGCCAGCGGGGACGAGATCTTCGCGATCCAGAACCTCGCCGTGCTCGGCTTCGTCGAGGTGTCGGCCGGGGACTATGCGGCAGCGGCGGAGCTCCTCCG
>DATBMD010000118.1:0-28923 GCA_036555085.1 Gaiellaceae bacterium | reverse complement strand
GCAAGCGGCTCGACGTACCAGCGCATCAGCTTGCGGAGCACCCCCTTGACCGGCGTGCCGACCCCGCCCCGGACGCCGGGCCGCAGCCGCAGCGACCGGTCGGCGGACACCGGCCAGAGACGCTCTGCCTCGTCCCGGGCGGCACGGCGGTCCGACGGCGACCCGGGAGCCGCGCCAGGGTCGGCCCCCGAGCGGCGGACCTCCTCGCGCAGCTGGGCGAAGAGCGCTTCGATGTCGATCCCGCCCGCGGGCGAAATCCCTGCAGAGCGCCCGTTTTCTGCGTCTTCGTGCGGCATCGAGGCATTCTAGCCCCGCGGTAGGATCACCCCGTGCGCGTCGGCCTGTGCCTGCTCACGCTGGTCCCCGGCGAGATCGGCGGCAGCGAGACCTACGTGCGCGCTTTGACCCGGGCGCTGGCGACGAGCGGATCGCTCGACTACACCGCGTTCGTCTCCCCCCTCGCCCGCGACGCCGCGGACGGCCTGCCGACGGAGGTGGTCGAGGAGTACCGAACCGGCCGGACCGCGTCCGCCCGCGCGCGAGCGCTCGCCGTCGCGACGCTGCGGCCGGGGTCGCTCCGTCGGCGGCTCGCCGGGCTCGACACGGTGCATTTTCCCCTGACGGTGCCCGTTCCGCGCCCGGACGCGCGCGTCGCGCTGACGCTCCACGACGTCCAGCACCTCGACCTGCCGGAGCTCTTCAGCCGGCCGGAGCGGACGTACAGGCGGGTCGCGTACGACGGTCCGGCCCGACGGGCGGACGCCGTGATCGTGGTCAGCGAGTTCGTGAAGGGCCGCGCCGTCGACCGGCTCGGGCTCGAACCGGCCCGCGTGCACGTGGTCCGGCTCGGCGTCGACCGAGACCGCTTCCACGCGGGCGAGGGCGGGCGTGAGCCGATCCTGCTCTACCCCGCCCGGGCCTGGCCGCACAAGAACCACGCGCGGCTGCTCGAGGCGTTCGCGCTGCTGCGCCGGCGGCGACCGGAGCTCGGGCTCGTGCTGACGGGCGGCGGGCACGAGCGGACGCGCTTGCCGGACGGAGTCGAGGCGCGCGGGAACGTCGGCCTCGACGAGCTCGCGGGCCTCTACCGCCGGGCCTCGTGCCTCGTCTTCCCGAGCCTCTACGAGGGCTTCGGGCTGCCGCCGCTCGAGGCGATGGCGTCCGGCTGCCCGGTTGCGGCCTCAGACCTGCCGGCGATCCGCGAGGTGTGCGGCGACGCGGCGGTGCTCTTCGACCCGCACGACCCGGAGGCGATCGCCGACGGCGTCGCGCGGGCGCTGGACGCCGGCGACGCGCTGCGGCAACGAGGGCTGGAACGAGCCGCGACGTTCACCTGGGAGGCGTGCGCGCTCGGCCACGAGGCCGTCTACCGCACGCTCGCCACGTGACACTGTGTCACAAAGCCAGGACGCGGTGGTACGCGGCCGCGAGACGTTCCGCCGCGGCGGCAGTCGAGTAGCGGCGGACGAGAGCCTCC
Organism: Gaiellaceae bacterium; assembly: GCA_036555085.1. GTDB lineage: Bacteria > Actinomycetota > Thermoleophilia > Gaiellales > Gaiellaceae > Gaiella. The sequence continues at coordinate 27,446 of DATBMD010000118.1, read as the reverse complement.
GGGTAGGCGGCGCGTGCTCCAGGGGGCCCCGCCAGCGGGCCGGACTCGAGCAGCCGCGCGAGCCCCAGCCAGTCGCCCGGGCGGAAGAGCGCCGCGCCCGATCCGTCGAGCACCTCCGGGATCGCGCCCGACCCGCTGGCGACGATCGGGGCCCCGGCCGCCATCGCCTCCGCGAGCACCATGCCGAACTGCTCCTCCCAGAGCGGCACCGGCAGGCTCGCGAGCACGACGCACGAGGCCCGCGCGAACAGCCCCGGCATCTCCGCGTACGGGGCGGCGCGGAGCTCGACGCGGTCGCCGACGCCGAGCTCGGCCGCGTAGCGCAGCAGGCGGTCGCGCTCCGGCCCCGCGCCGACGATCAGCAGCCGGTGGTCGCCGCCGAGGAGCGCCAGCGCGCGGACGACGTCGTAGTGGCCCTTCTCCCAGACGAGCCGGCCGGGCGAGACGAGCAGGTGCGACGCGGGGGCGTCGCCAGCCGCCCCGCGAAAGGCGTCGACGTCCACGCCGGGCGGCGAGACGACGATCCGCTCGGCGCGCGCGCCCTCGAGCAGCAGGCACTGCCGCGCCCGCTCGGTGGCCGCCAGGAAGAGGTCGGCATGCTCGAGCACGAGCCGCCGCTGCGCTCTCCCGCGGAAGGCGCGAAACGACTCGCGGAAGGGGATCGTCTCCCAGACCGTCACCACGAGCCGGAAGCCGAGGCGCGCTTTCAGCTCGGCCGGCTGGGCCGCGAACCAGACGCCGAGCTCCGCGCTGTGGACGATGTCGGCGCCCGCGAGCACCTGCTCGAGGTGCCGGTAGCGATCGCCGAGGCCGAGCGTGGCGAGGTCACCGACACGGCCGCGCGGCAGGCGGTCGCGCAGCGCCGGCACGCGGACGGTCGGCAGCGCGAGCCCCGAGACGTCGTGCGGGTTGCTGCCCGTGACGCCGGCTACCACGTCGAAGCGGTCCCGCAGCGGCTCCCACGCGCCGAGCTCCCACGGGTTCGCGCTGTGGCCGCGCAGGACGACGACGCGAGGCAGGGTCACGACGGCCCTCCGGCGCCCGGGCCACGCCGGCCGAGGGCGGCGTAGACCTCGGCGGGCACGGCGCGGACGACCACCGCGACGATCGCGAACGCGGCGACGGCGAGCGCGGCGGCGAGCCAGCCGTCCGTCCCGATCAGCACCAGCGGCACCGCGCCGGCCGCCACGGCGACGACGGGACGCCAGGCGAAGCCGAGCCGCGGCACGATCGCCGGCTCGGCCAGCCGCAGCGAGAGGACGAGGATCGCCGCCAGCACGAGCTCGGTGACGACGCCCGCGACAGCCGCGCCCTCGCCGCCGAAGGACTCGATCAGGGCGATGCCGAGCACGAGCACGACGGCCACGGCGACGACGTTTGCGACCGCGATCGCACGCTGGCGGCGCAGCGCGACGAGCGCCACGACCGCGGACTGGCCGAGGAAGAGCGGCACCAGCGCCCACGCCTGGATGCGCAGCATCGGGGCCGCGTCGGCGAACGCGTCCCCGTAGAGCAGCTCGATCCCCGGAGCGGCGAGCGCGGTGGTGGCGAGCGCGAGGCCCAGACCGGACAGCAGCGCGACCTCGGTCAGCCGTTGCAGGCCGTAGCTCAGGCGCTCGCGGTCCTCGGCGCCCGCGACGGCGAGCAGCGGCAGGGCGACGCCGAGCACGAGGCCCGGCAGCACGATCAGCATCTCGAAGACCCGGAAGGCGGTGCCGTAGAGACCGGTCTCGGTCTCGCTCTCGAGCAGCGAGACGAGGATCACGAGCAGCCTCAGGTAGAGGACGTTCATCGCGATCGCGATCGCGATCGGCAGCGCCTCGCGCAGCAGCGCCGTCGCGGCGGCGCGGTCGAGCCTGGGCAGCAGCGGGCGCACCGACCCGAGCACGGCCGGCGTCAGCGCCAGCACGAGCGCGCCGACCAGGATCTGTACCGCGAAGTACGGCAGGAGCGACGCGCCCGCGAGCGCGAGTGCGGCGACGGCCGCGAGCGTCACCGCCTGCCGCAGCACCTCGAACCAGGTGACGACGCCCAGCCGGAGCTCGACGGCGGCGGGGATGAGCGCGGTCGACTGCACGTTGACCAGCAGTACCCCGAGCCCGGTCAGCAGCACGCCCGCGACGACGACGCCCTCGTAGCCGGCGACGACGGCGAAGAGCGCCGCGAGTGCCACCGCGACGACGGAGAGCACGATCCGCAGGGCGACGAGCACGCGCAGCAGCTCCTCGCGCTCGGGGCCGCGCGGCCGCAGCGCGAGCTCGCGGCTGCCGACGGCGGTCAGGCCGGCGTCCGTCAGCGTCGAGACGATGCCGGCGATGGCTGCGACCGTCGCGTAGCGGCCGAAGTCGTCGACCCCGAGCCCCCGGAGGAGGAAGACCGAGGTGGCGGCGGCGAGGACGAGCCCGACGGCGTAGCCGCCGCCGCGCAGGACGCCGCCGCGGATGACGCGGGCCCCGGCCTCGGGTGTCCGGAGGATGTCGACTGCCGGCGGCACGTCTGCGCCCACTACGCTCGGGAACGCTAATGCAGCCCTGGGTCGTCATCCCGACCGCGAACGGCCGCGACCTCCTCGCGGACGCGCTCGCCAGCCTCGAGGCCCAGACCCTGGCGCCGCGCGTCGTGGTCGTGGACAACGCGTCCGGCGACGGCACCGCGGAGCTCGTCGCGGAGCGCTTCCCCCGCGTTCGGCTCGTCGCGAACGAGCGCAATCTCGGCTTCGGGCGGGCGATCAACCGCGCCGTCCGGGAGCTCCCCGCCGCAGCGGGCGACGCGCTCGTCCTCGTCAACAACGACGTCGTCTGCGAGCCGCGCTTCGTCGAGGAGATCTGCGCCCCGCTCTGCCGGGAAGGCGTCGGGATGGTCGCCGGCGTGCTCGTGCAGGCGGCCGACCCGTCCCGGGTCGACTCGGCCGGGATCGAGCTCGACACGACCTTCCGCGCGTACGACTACGGCTGGAACCGGCCGGTCGCCGAGCTTGCGGCCGCCGCCGCTCCGGTCGGCCCCTGCGGCGGCGCCGCCGCGTACCGCCTCGACGTCTTCCGCCGGCTCGGCGGCTTCGACGAGGCGTTCTTCGCCTACTGGGAGGACGTCGACCTCGCGCTGCGGATCCGCCTCGACGGCTGGTCGTGCGCCTTCGCGCCCGGCGCGCGCGCGCTCCACCGGCACGGCCAGACGCTCGGCGCGTCGTCGCCGGCGCAGCGGCGGCTCGACGCCTTCGGGCGCGGCTATGTGCTGGCGCGCTACCGCGTCGGCACGGGCCGGCCGCTGACGCGGGCGAAGATCGCGCTGGTCGACTGGCCGGCTCTCGGCGTCCACCTCGCCGTCCGGCGCGAGCTCGGCCCGATTCGGGAGCGGTGGCGCGGCCTCGCCCGGGGGAACCGGCGGCCCGGGCTCCGAGCGCCGCGGGCGCTCGCGACGGTGCCGCTGCGCACGGCGCTCTCACGGCAGTGGTCGTTTCTCGCGCTGCGTCTGCGAGGGCGCGCGCCGCGGCACTTCTACGAGCCCGACGGCTCGCTCTGAGCGGGCCGGGTCGCCGCGCACGCCCAGCTCGTCGCCCAGCGGGCGCGAAGCCGCGGCGCCGCCACCTGGCCGGCGTGGAGGAGGCGGCCGGCGAGCGAGTCGCGCTCGAGCAGGACGCGCTCGTAGTTGAGGTAGCGCCACTCCGCGACCTGCAGGCCGGCCCCGCGCACGAGCTCCTCGACCTCGGCCCGTGCATACAGCCGCAGGTGCCCGTAGGTGTCGCCGGCGTACGAGGAGGGCACCGGCAGGTCGAGGATCCGCCCCGTGCCGAAGGCGAGGCTGGCGATGCGCGAGAACGAGCCGAGGTTCGGCGACGAGACGACGAGGCGGCCGCCGCCGCGGACGCGGGCGGCGAGGCGAGACAGCACGCCCGGCACCGCCGTCGGCGGCAGGTGCTCGACCACGTCCGCGAACACGACGGCGTCGAGCTCGAGCCCGGGCCAGGGGAGCTCGCCGACGAGGAGGTCGCAGGTGGCGAGCTCGAGCCCGTATGCGCGCGCCCTGTCGGCGAAGCTCGGCAGCGTCAGGTACGCCCGGCTCGGGTGCTCGAGCCCGTAGAGGTCGAACCCGTCGCCCAGCAGCCGCCTGAGGGTCGAGACGAGGTAGAGGTAGCCGACCCCGACCTCCAGCACGCGCGGCCGCCCGCCGGTCAGAGCCGGCCGCACGAGCTCGGCGATCACCTCCGAACGCTCCGCGAGGTGGGCGCATTCCTGCCGCAGCCGCTCCAGGGCGGGGCCCGTCGGCAGCTGCTCTCGCTCCTCGAGCGCGAGGTTGTTCTCGAGGATCAGCTGCGCCAGCTCGCTGCGCGCGACCGTCACGGCCCGGCCCGGTAGGCGAGCACGACCCACTGGACGAACGTCAGCTCCGCGACCCGCCCCCGCGTCAGTCCGTGCAGCGCGCGGCGCCGGCCGCGAAGCGCCGGGTGCGAGCCGGCGACCGGGTCCCAGCCCGTGTCGGCGAGCAGCGCCTCCAGGTCGCGGCGCGTGAACCAGCGCAGGTGGGTCTCGTCGCGATGCCCCGCCTCCGCGTAGCCGAACGTGCCGTGCACGAGCAGGTCGCGGGCGAGCGACCAGTGCCGGGCGTTGGGGACGCTGACGTGCAGGCGCGCCCCCGCGACGGCGACGTCGCGCAACGGCCGCAGCAGCGCTTGCGGCTCGACCACGTGCTCGAGCACATCGTACGCGAGGATCGTGTCGAACGGCCCCGACAGCCGGCCGACCGACTCCTCGGCGCGCCCGACGACGACCTCGTCGTACACCTCGGCGGCCCGCTCGGCCGCGGCGGGGAAGAGCTCGACGCCGGAGATCCAGGTCGCGCCGGCGGCGCGGAGCGGGCCCGCGGCGCCGCCCTCGCCGCACCCGACGTCCAGCACGCGCCCGAGCGGGCGCGGCAGCGCCGCGACGAGGTCGGCCCGGTCCTGCGCGTAGTAGCCGGCCGGCTTGCCGTTCACGCCGCGCGGGCCTTGACGATCAGGCCCTGGGACAGCTTCGGAAGCCAGTCGCCGGTGCGCGCGAGCGGCGGGAAGGAGACGTCGTGCAGGAACCGCTGGGGCACGAGCGGCACGAAGTTTCCCTGCACCCGCTCCACCCGGAACCGGTGCCGCTCGAGCTGACGCCGGAGCACCGGCACCGTGTAGCCCCGCACGTGGCCCTCGCCGGCGAGCTCGTAGTCGACCCACTTCGGGTAGACGCCGAGCAGCAGCCGCAGGCGGTTCTCGAGGCTGGCCAGGTTGGGCGTCGTGAGCACGAGCACGCCGCCCGGGACGAGCACGCGCCGCACGTCGTCGAGGAAGCCCGCCGTGTCGACCAGATGCTCGAGGATCTCGCCGGCGAAGACGGCGCGGAAGGCGCCGTCGTCGAACGGGAGCGGGGCGCTGCCGAGCTCGTGGATGCGAACGTCGGTGACGCCGCGCGCGCGGATCTGCCCGGCCAGCTCGTCGCCCAGCTCGATCGCGGACATCTCCCAGCCCTGACCGGCGAGCGCCGCCGTCGCGATGCCGCTGCCGGCGGCGACGTCGAGCGCGCAGCCGCGCTCGGGCTCCTCCGCGAGCATGGCGAACGCCTTGCGCAGCCTGGACTCCCGTGCCTCGAAGACGCGCTCGGCGAAGAGCTCACGGTTGTAGCCCGCCAGGCTGCCCGATTCGCTCATTCGCGGGACGCTAGCAGCGTGCCGCCCCGCTACCGTTACGGGGCGTGAGCCCCGTCACCGCGTGGACACCGGCCGCCCTGGACGAGCTCCGCTCGGAGTTCGCCGACGTCTACGGAGGCCGCACCGTGCTCGTCACCGGCGCCGACGGCTTCATGGGCTCGCACCTGACGGACGCCCTCGTCGAGCTCGGCGCGACCGTGCACGCGTTCGTGCGCGCGACCTCGAGCGGCGCGCTCAACAACATCGGGCACCTACGCGACCGGCTGACGGTGCACTTCGCCGACCTGACCGACCGGACGTCGATCGACTACCTCGTCCGGGAGCTGAAGCGCACGGCGCCCGACCGGCCGTACGTCTTCCACCTCGGCGCGCAGGCGCACGTCGGCGAGTCGTGGCATCGCCCCTACGAGACCGTGATGGCGAACACCGTGGGCACGCTCAACCTGCTCCAGTCGGTCGTCGACTGGGGCCTCGAGCTGGAGAAGTTCGACACCGCCGGCACTTCGGAGGAGTACGGGAACGTGCGCGAGTCGGTCGCGCACCAGCACGACTTCGACGTGGACGGCGGGCTGATCCTGCACGAGCGCTCGCCGATCAACCCGAAGTCGATCTACGCCACGGCGAAGGTCGCCGCCGACTTCCTGACGATGAACTACCACGACGCCTTCGGCGTCCCCGGCGTCGTCACGCGGATGTTCAACAACTACGGGCCGCGCCAGAACCCGCGCTACGTGACCGGCACGATCATCACGCAGGCGCTCGTGCGGCCGACGATCGAGCTCGGCCAGCTCGACCCGATGCGCGACTTCTGCTTCTGCACCGACGGCGTCCGCGGGCACCTGACGGTCGCGGCGCACGGGATCCCGGGCGACGTCTACGTCTACGGGCAGGGCGAGAACGTCTCGATGCGCGACTGGGTCGACCTGATCCTGCGCATCGGCGAGGAGCACGGCTTCTGGCGCGGCGACCGCGAGGTCGTCTCGACCGCCGCCCGCTACCGGCCCGGCGCGAGCGAGGTGATGGCGCTGCGGGTCGGGCACGAGAAGCTCACGCGCGAGACCGGCTGGCAGCCGCTCGTCTCGTGGGAGAACGGCATCCTGCAGACGATCCGCTGGTACGCCGACCACACCGAGCAGTGGGCGGGACGCGTCGACTGGATGGCGACCGGCACGCCCCTGGCGGCCGACCGGTGAGCCGGGTTCTCGTCACAGGGGGCGGCGGCTTCCTCGGGTCGCACCTCGTCGAGCGGCTCGAGCAGGACGGCCATGCAGTCCATGCGGCTCGCCGGCGCGAGCACGACCTGACCTCGCCCGACGACGCGGCGCGCCTGTTCGCCGAGGCCTCCCCGGAGCTGGTGTTCCACCTCGCGGCCGAGGTCGGCGGCATCGGCGCGAACCGCGCCAACCCGGGCCGCTACTGGTACGCGAACCTGATGATGGGCGCGAACGTGCTCGAGCAGTCGCGGCTGCACGAGGTTCGCAAGCTCGTCGTCGCCGGCACCGTCTGCTCGTACCCGAAGCACACCCCGGTGCCGTTTCGCGAGTCGTCGCTCTGGGACGGGTACCCGGAGGAGACGAACGCGCCGTACGGCGTCGCCAAGAAGGCCGTCCTCGTCGGCGCGCAGGCCTACCGCGAGCAGTACGGCCTGAACGTCGCCTACCTGTTGCCGGCCAACCTGTACGGCCCGCGCGACAACTTCGACCTCGACTCGTCGCACGTGATCCCGGCGCTGATCCGGAAGATGACCGACGGCGGCGACGAGATCGTCCTCTGGGGCGACGGCTCGCCGACCCGCGAGTTCCTGTACGTCGACGACGCCGTCGAGGCGCTCGTCGCCGCGGCCGACCGGTACGACGGCGCCGAGCCCGTCAACCTGGGCTCGGGGGCCGAGATCTCGATCCGCGACCTGGCCGCGCTGATCGCGGAGCTGACCGGCTTCGACGGCCGCATCACCTGGGACACGTCGATGCCGAACGGCCAGCCACGGCGCGCCCTCGACGCGTCGCGGGCACGCGACCTCTTCGGCTGGGAAGCGCGGGTGCCGCTCCCGGCAGGGCTCGAGCGCACCGTTGCCTGGTACCGGTCGCACGCGCTCGCCGGTGACCGCGGCTAGGCCGGGCTTGAGCTCGGCGCTGCCCGTCGCGCTCGCCACGGGAGCAGGCTGGATCGTCGCGGGCGTCGCCGCCGCGCAGGCGGATGGCTACGAGCAGGCGCCCTGGTGGCTGCTGCTGCTGAACCTCGTCGTGCTGCTCCCGGCGGCGGTCGCGGCGGCCTGGTGGCTCGGATCGTCGCTCAACGGGCCGTGGCTCGGCGCGTGGTTCGCGCTCGCCGTCGTGCTCGTGCCGCCGCTCGGCGTCCTCTACGCGCTGTCCGCCTACCGCGACACCTACGTCGACCGCGTCCTGCCCGAGGCGGTCGGGATCGCGGACTCGGGCGCCTTCGCCGCCGGCGCCCTACTCGTCGTCTCGGCGGCGCTGCTGCTCCACGGGCTCGCGCGGCGCGCCGCCGTGCCGGCGGCCGCGGCCGGTCTCGTCGCGGGCATCGCCGCCCTGGCGGAGCCGTCGGCCGTCCTCTTTCTGCTCGGGCCCGCGCTCGCCTGCGCGCTGGCGCTCGCGCTGCGCGAGGCGGCGGCGTTCGCCGCCGCGGCCGCGGCGCCGCTGCTCGCGCTAGCGATGTGGCGCGGCACCGGCTGGATCGACGTGTCCTGGACCGCGTTCGACGCGAACATGGCCGGGCTGCGGGAGTACCTCTGGAGCAACCGGCTGCTGCAGTGGCTGCCCGTCGCGGGGACGATCGGCGTCGCGCGGCGCTCGTTGCCCGCCGCCGGGCTCCTCGGGGGCTGGTTCGGCGCGTTCGCGTTCTCAGAGGGAGCGTCGGCCGACTTCGCCGTGGCCGACGGGTCGTTCCTCGTCGCGTTCGTGCCCGCGCTCCCCGCCTTCGCCCTCCTCGTCGCCGCCGTCCCGCTCCTCGTCCCCACGCTGCCCGCGCGGCTCGATCGCCGCGAGGCCTCGACCTCCTGAGCCGAGCTCTTCGAGACGCTGCTCGAGCAGCGCCAGGCGCTGGGCGAGGATCGTGTTCTGGTCGTCGAGCTGCGAGAGCACGGTCGAGTAGTGCAGGAGCACGACGATCACGAACAGGGTCGCGGCGGCGAACAGGATCGCCGGCGGGTAGCCGCTGACCCCGAACCAGCCCGCGATCGTGTCGAGCGCGCCCCGCCAGGCGGAAAGGACCAGCAGGACGACGCCGGTCGCGAGCCACAGCAGCGCATAGCGCTCCTTCAGCCTGCGGCCGCGGATCAGCTCGAGGACGACGAGGATCAACAGGATCGAGGCGATCGACGCCGCGATCGAGATGCGGACGGGGGTCACGGGCTCGCGGCCTCCTCGGCCGGCAGCGTGTACTTCCGCACCATCGCGAGGAACAGCGACAGCGTCACCTTCAGCATGTAGTAGACGGACGAGAAGAAGCCGATCGACGACTCGCCGTGCGAGCGCTCGCGCATCCGCACCGGCACCTCGATCAGGCGCAGCCGGTGCTTGAAGACGAGCACGGTCGCCTCCACCTCCGGATAGTCGTTCGGGTAGTCGGCCGCGAAGAGGGCGATCCCCTCCCGGTTGAGCGCCTGGAAGCCCGAGGTCGTATCCGTGACCCGCTGGCGCGTGAGCAACGAGACGAGCTTCGCGAAGAAGACGATCCCGAGCCGGCGGCCGAGCGGCGGCCGGTAGCCGTCGGTGTCGTCGGCGAAGCGCGAGCCCGTGACGACGTCGGCCTCCCCCCGCGCGAGCGGCCCCAGCAGCTTCCGCAGCTCCGCCGGGTCGTGCTGGCCGTCGCCGTCCAGGCGGACGGCCGTCTCGTAGCCGTGCTCGAGCGCGTACTGGAAGCCGGTCTGGACGGCGCCGCCGATGCCCAGGTTGAACGGCAGCCGCACGACGGCCGCGCCGCGGGCGGCGGCGATCGCCGGCGTCTCGTCGGTCGACGCGTCGTCGACGACGAGGACGTCGAAGGACGGGTCGAACGCGCGGATCTCGTCGACGACGCCGGCGATCGAGCCCGCCTCGTTTCGCGCCGGCACGATCGCCAAGGTGCCTCCGCCCATCAGCTCACCGCCTGGCGGCGCCGCGTCTCGAGCCCGAGCAGGTCGAGCACCCGGCGCGCGCGGTGCGCGTACGTGTGCTCGTCGAGCGCGCGCTCGCGCGCGCGGGCGCCCATCGCCTCGGCCTGCGCCGGGTCCCCGAGCAGCTCCTGGTAGGCGGCGAGCGCCTGGTCGGCGTCCTCGACCACGATCAGCTCCGAGCCGGGCTCGAACCAGCGCTCGATGCCGGCGTGCGGGTTGGAGACGATCGCCGCGCCGGCGGCCGCGAGCTCGAAGGGCCGGCACGTGGACGAGCCGGGCACGGTCGCGTGCGAGCGGCGTGTGACGTTGAGGTTGACGCGGGCGGCGGAGATCGCGCGGGCGAACGTGTTGAACGGGACGTCGCCGAGCGCGCGGGCGCGGCCGACGTCGCCCTGGAAGTCACGGCCGCCGAGCGCGAAGTCGATCTCGGGCGCGGCCCGGCTCGGCTCGCCGATCATCGCCGCCATCCACTCGCGCCGGAACTTGTCGCCGTAGCCGTAGAAGAACACGTCGACGTCCTTCTCGACCGGCTGCGGCGCGAAGAACTCCGGGTCCGCGGCCCAGTGGACGGCCTCCGCACGGCGCGCGCCGAGCTCGAGCAGGCGCGCGAGCCCGCCTTCCGAGTTCGAGAGGACGAGGTCGTACTCGGACGGGTCGGCGCCGTGGTAGTAGTTGAAGCCGGTGTCCATGCCGCCGAACTCGGGCAGGCTCATCGGCACGTCCCCGTCGTAGAAGACGACGGGGATCCCGAAGCGCTCGCGCAGCGCGGTCGGGATGCCGCGGAAATGCGCCATCGGCACCGTGAAGACGAGCACCGCGTCCGGTTGCTCGCGCTCGACGAGCCGCTCGAGGTGGCGGCGCCAGCGCGGCGTCACGACCCGCCAGATCGTCTCCCGCGTCAACCGGTCGAGCGTGCCGTCCGCCGGCGACTCCTCGGCGCGGCGGAGGTAGCTGTCGCCCTTGAGCCGGGCGAGCCCGCCGCGCAGCGCCGCGTACGTCTCGCCCTCGAGGTAGGCGGGGTTCGGCCCCGTCCGCCACCACGGCGACTCGACCGGCCGCCCGCGGTACGGCGTCACGACGAGGTCGGCGCCCGCCTCGTACAGCCCTTTCCAGAGCTGCCACCAGGCCGGCGTGCAGCCGTAGCGGAAATCGAGATCCACGGCCGACGCGACCGCGAGGATCCTGGGCGCGCTCACGGCGAGGAAGTCTAGGGCGAGCGCATGAAGACCCGGTAAGCCTTGTAACGATCAGTCACAAGGCAGGGGGTCACGTCCCGGCGCTCGCTTCGCCGCGGTGGTAGACGGCGAAGCCGTCGACCACGAGCCGCTGGTAACCGGCCTCGGCGAAGAGCGCGCGCCAGCGCCGGTCGCGGGTCGAGCCCGCCCGGAACACCCAGGCGGGCGCCTCCACGGCGACGACGTCGTCGGCGTAGTCCGGCCGGCGCGTGTCGTACGGAAGCTCGGGCAGGATCGCGCCCGGCTCGCGCTCGGCGAGCGAGTCCGTGTCGGCATCCGCCGCGACGATTCGCTCGTCCGTCTCGAACGTGAGGCGATACGTGATCCAGTAATGGCCGAAGACCCTGCGAATGCCGAGCCGGTCGAGCGCCTCGACCAGCGGCGCGAGCTCTCGCGGGACCAGGTGGCCGTCGGCGGAGATGCGATAGCGCTCCACGTCCAGGCTGGCGAACGAGACGATCGAGAGCGCCGTCGCGACGGCGACGGCGACGGCGCCGCGCCTCACCGTCGTGACCGGGAGGCAGAGGAGGAGCACGAGGACGGGGACCAGCAGCACCATGTAGCGCGGCTCGTCGTTGAGCCAGGTGTAGTCCGACACGGCGTAGAGCAGCGGGTAGGCGACCGCGACCACAGCGAGCACGGCGACGGGGGCGCGCCGTAGCCGGTAGGCGGCGACGGCGAACAGCGCGAGCAGGAGCACGTAGGCCGCGCCGGCGACGGCCTTGCCGGCCAGCCAGTCGGAGGTGAACGGCAGGCGGAGATCGAGCGCCATCGGCAGCGTCCCGGACAACCCGCCCCGGAGCCGCGTCAGATACGAGGGCGCCGGCGCGTCCAGCTCGAAGGACCACCAGTCGTGGCGAAGGTTCGAGACGAGCCAGGGCAGCGCGCCGAGCAGCGTCAGGGGCACGGCCACCCAGGCGTCCCGCCAGACGGACGGTCGCCGCCACGTCAGCCAGGCGAGGGCGGGCAGCGCGATCGCGACGATCTGCGTGGTCTGCCACCAGGCCACGCCGAGCACGAGCCCGAGCAGCGCCGCATCGGACCGCGATCGACGCTCGTCGAGGCGCAGCACGAGCAGGAGCACGAGCAGCGCGAGGACGAGGCCCGAGGCGTAGAAGCCATGGGCCCGGGTCGACTTCCAGACCAGGTAGAAGGGGAACACCCAGAAGACCACCGCGGCGACGGCGCCGCCCGTGTTCCCGATCGTCCGCCGGCCCACCCGCCAGACGAGCAGCGCGGCCACGGCCGTGATCGCGATCGGGACGAGCCGCAAGGTGATCCAGCTGGTACCGGTGACGGAGAAGAGCAGGCCGGTGGGCAGCACCTCGAGGATGCCCCCGTAGCCCTGGCCCCAGTAGAAGGCGGAGAGGCCGCCGTCGAAGGCGTGCTTCGCCATCAGGCCCCAGACGGCCTCGTCGCTCTCGTACTGGCCGAACGGCGACAACCAGACGGCGAGCCTGAGCCCGACACCGGCGGCGGCCCCGGCGACGACCACCGCGGCGAGCAGCCGCCGCTCGGACCGCCCGAGCCGGGAGGCCCCGGGCGGGATGCCCGGTCTCAGTAGGCTCCCCGGCGGCTCAGCACCGCCGGGATCGTCCGGGCGAGGATGGTGATGTCGAGCCAGATCGACCAGTTCTCGATGTACGTGAAGTCGAGGCGGACGAGGTCGTCGAAGGACAGGCCGGAGCGCCCGGAGATCTGCCAGAGGCCCGTCATGCCCGGTAGGACGAGGTAGCGCTTCCGGTGCCAGGCCTCCAGGCGCTGGAAGTCCCGCAGGGGCAGGGGGCGCGGGCCGACGAGGCTCATCTCGCCGCGCAGCACGTTCCAGAGCTGCGGCAGCTCGTCGAGCGAGAAGCGCCGCAGGAGCCGCCCGACCCGCGTCACGCGCGGGTCGTCGCGGATCTTGAAGAGCGCGCCCGAGGCCTCGTTCGCCGGCTCGAGCTCGTCCTGCCGCTCGGCGGCGCCCGACACCATCGTCCGGAACTTGAGCATCCCGAACTCGCGCTGGCCCACGCCCACCCGCCGGTCGACGTACAGCACCGGGCCGCGGGAGTCGAGCTTGATCGCCGCCGCCACGAGCAGCCAGAGCGGGATGCCGAGCACGAGCACCACCCCGCTGACCAGGAAGTCGAACGTCCGTTTCAGGGCCCAGTCGACCCCGCTCAGGACCGGCGGGCGCAGCTCGAAGAGGGGCACGCCCTGGCCCGGCACGTACTCGCCGTCGTGGATCAGCAGCTCCGTCGTCGTCGGCGCGAGCCGCACGCGGACTCCGAGGCGCTGGGCGACCTCGACCACCGCGAGCGTCGACTGCTCGTCCACGTCCTGCTCGGTGATGATCAGCTCGTCCGGTCGCACCTCTGCCAGGACCGCGGGGAGCTCGTCGAGCGTCGTGCCGAGGACCGGCAGGCCCGGCTCCGCGCCGAGCGAGACCGCGCCGACGAACTCGTACTCGATCCCACCGCGCGCTTCCGCCAGCGCCGAGTGCACGCGGCGCAGAGACTCGCCCTCGCCGACGAGCACGACCCGGCGCCGGATGCCGAGCAGGTGCATCGCCTCCAGGGACGCCGAGCCGTAGGCGGCCCGCAGGAGGCTGATCGTGAGCGCGCACGTGACCACCGACGTCGGGATCAGGCCCGTGGTCGTGAAGTCGTAGTCGGTCCCGAGCCCGAAAGCGAGCACGATCAGCGCGACGAGGATCAGCGAGCCGACGATGCGACCGGTGCCCGGCCGCCGCTCCCGCACGGCGTAGAGGCCGGCCTGGAGGAACACCAGGACGGTGATCGGGGCGAGGAAGGGCAGCCATTCGGCCGGCCCTTCGCGCCAGAGCAGGTTCCAGTAGATGTCGGTCTCGCCGTACACGAGCTGGCGCAGGAGCAGGGCGAGATAGAGGCCGAGCGCGAGGCCTACGACGTCGAGCGCGGCCAGGCCGGCGATGCCGGCGAGACGTCGCACGACGCCGAGCAGCGTCGCGCGCGAGAGAACGTAGACCCCCGAGGCGCGCACGTCGGCGGGCGTCTCGGCCGGCCGTTCGAGCCGTGGACGCGGCGGAGCCTCCCTGGTCGGCACTCCGAGATCTTACGCGCGGGGTCTGCCTGCTCCCGTGCGCCCGGGCCGTGCGAGGTCGCGCACGACCTCGACCACCCGGTCCCCCCAGGTCTCGAGCGAGTGGGCCGCGGCGACGCGCCGGCGCAGCTCGCGCCCGGTCTCCTCGCGGTCGCGGGGATCGGCGCCGGCGAGGCTGACGATCAGCTCGCCGAGCGCGGCGGCGTCGCGCGGGGGAAACGTCAGCCGCAGCGGCAGCCCTTCCAGGAGCGGCGCCAGCGCGGCGTTGCTCGAGAGTACCGGCACCGCGCACGCCGCGGCTTCGAGCACGGCCTTGTCCAGCGCGTCGTTCGGCCCGGGCTGCGTCGGGCTGACGACCGCGTCCGCGCGCGCGAGGAGCTCCGGCAGTCGCTCGCGCGGCACAGCCTCCAGGATCTGCACGCGGCCCCGCAACAGCGGGCTCGCGTCGACGGCGGCCGCGAGCTCGGCTCGATGCCGCCGCTCGTCCTCCGTGGTCGAGGGGCCGCGGATCTCGACGTCGGCCGTGACGCCGCGGGCCACCGCCGCGCGGACGGCGCCCAGCAGCGTCTCGAAGCCCTTCCACCGCGCGGTGCGGCCGATCGCACGGAGTCGCAGCGGCCCGTCCGGATCGACCGTGGCGCCGTCGAGCGGCCTGAACGTCTCGACGTCGATCGCATGGCCGGTCGCCACGAGCTTCGGCGTCGGCAGCGGGAACGATCGCGCGTCCACGCTGAGCACGGCGTCGGCGAGGCGGGTGGCGGCCCGCAGCGAGCGGCCCGCGTGCCAGTGCGTGTACCAGAGCAGCAGCGGGACGTGCCGGAGGCGGGCCGCAGGCGCCGCGAGCAGCAGGAAGAGCGGCACCATGTGCGCGAGCACCGCGTCCGGCCGCCCCCGCGCGACCGACCCGAGCACGGCGCGCTGGAACCGCAGCCCGCGCCCGAGCCGCGTGCGGCTGCCGAACGTCCGGAACGTGACGTTCGCGGGCAGGTCGTGCCGGCCCAGCCGGTCGCACACGACCACGACCTCGTCGCACCGCGCCGCCAGCGCCCGCACCATGTCGAGGGTCTGGGCGAGGACGGGGTGGTCGGCGTCGACGACCTGCGTGAGGAAGACGATGCGCGTCTCGACCATCTCAACGAGCGGTGCCGGCGATCGTCGCGTCCACGAGGGCCCGGAACTCGGAGGCGAATCGCTCGGGCGTCGAGTGCCAGTCGGCGTAGCGCAGGCGCGCCGCGCGACCGAGCCGCCCCGCAAGCGGCCGGTCCGAGAGGGCTCGGACCAGCGCAGCGGCGAGCGCCTCGTCGTCGGCGCGCGGGACCAGGATCCCCTCGACACCGTCGGTGACGAGGTCGAGGATGCCGCCCGCTCCCGTCGCCACGACGCCGCGCCCGCGCGCGAACGCCTCGATCACGACCCGGCCGAGGCCCTCCGGCCAGGACGGGAGCACGAGCACGGTCGCCTCGTCGAGCGCCCCAGCGACCTCCTGCGGCTCGAGGCTCTCGTGGTGCTCGACCGCGCCGGGCAGCTCCGCGACGAGGTCCTCGACGACCTGCCGGCGGCTGCCGCGGCCCACCACGACGAGCCGCGCCTCGGGGAGCCGTGCGACGACCTGCCGCCAGGCGCGGGCGAGCCCGTCGACGTTCTTGTAGGCCTCCAGCACGCCGACGAAGAGCGCCGTCGGCCGGGCCGGCAGCGGCGCCACGGGCGCCTCGGCGAACGCCGAGAGGTCGCTGTACGTCGGGAAGGACGCGCTGGCCGGACGCCCCCGTACCTCCTCGACCAGGCCCGACGTGAACCCCGAGAGCGCCCGCGTCGCATCGGCCCGCTTGACCGACTGCGCGGCCGCCCGGTCGGCGACGGGCCCCAGCAGGCGCCGCAACGACGAGCCGTAGCTCCGCGAGAAGGTGCGCCAGTCGCCGTGGACCTCGACGATGAGCTTCGGCGTGCTCGCGGACAGCCCGCGCCCCGCCAGCACGGCCAGCCCGACGAAGGGATCGGCCGCCACGACGACGTCGGGCCGGAAGCGGTCGAGCTCACGCCGGAGCACGAACGGGAGCCGCAGATGGAAGAGCGCGCCGTCGAGACGCCCGACGCGCGAGGCGGCCTGTAGCCGGAAGCGCCCGTCGGCGACGCCGCGGCCGTCCTCCGAGGCGCCCACGACGGCGTAGTCCAGCTCCCGGCCGATGGCGTCCCACTTGCGCGCGAGACCCGGAGCGAGCGGTAGCGCCAGACGCCCGCGGCCGACGAAGAGCACACGGGGCAGCCCGTTCGTGTCGCTGCGCGCGATCAGGCAGCCGCCTCCAGCAGCAACTGCTCCAGACGGCCGTAGGTCTCGTCCCGTCCGAGCCGCTCGACCGACGGCCGCGTGGCCGCCGCGAGCCTCGATCGCAGAGCCTCGTCTCCGAGCACCCGCGCCACCGCAGCCGCGAGCGCGTCCGGCGAGCCCGGCGAGACAAGGAGGCCGTTGACGCCGTCCTGGACGACCTCCGGCACGCCGCCGACGGCGGTGGCGACGACCGGCGTCCCCACCGCGAGAGCCTCGACCACGGCGTGCGGCAGGTTCTCCCAGTCGCTCGAGAGGAGCGCAGCATCGGCGCCGGCGAGGTACCGGAGCGCCTCGTCCCGCGGGCGGGCGCCGAGGAACACGACGCGCCCGTCGAGACCGAGCTCGGCTGCCCGGCGCTCGAGGTCGGCCCGCAACGGGCCGTCGCCCACGAGCAGGAGCCTCGCGTCCGGCACCTGCGCGATCGCCTCCAGCGCCGTCCCGAGCCCCTTCTGCTGCGTGAGCCGGCCGACGAAGACGAGCGTCCCCGGTGGGAGCCCTTCCGCCTCGACCTCCGCCGGTGGCGGCGCGGGGTTCGGCAGCACGAGCAGCCGCTCGAGGCCCCAGCCGGCGGCGATCTCGGCCAGGTAGGCGCTCGGTACGACAACCGTGCGGGCACGGCGGAGCACGGCGGTGCGAGCCTGCTTGAGCCCCGTCACGCCCGCCCCGCCCGCACGCTGGAAGTCTTCGAGGCCCCCGTCGAACAGGCCGTAGCGCGTCGCTCGCTCGTAGGCCGGGTCGGACACGAGCTTGGCGACGAGCGGGCGGCGGGCGGCTGTGGCCGCGGCCGCCGCAGCGGCGTACGTCGCCGAGGCGTACACGACGTCCGCCCGGAGCGCCGCGCGGGCGCCGAGCGCCGCGACACCCGCGTACCGGACCGGGAACGGGAGCCCGCGCGAGACGACGTCGACCCGGCAGGGACGCACGTCGGTCGGGCCGTCCCCCATCGTCACGACGCGCACCGGGTGACCCCGCGCGACGAGGAACCGTGCGAGGTCCGGCCCGTGGGTGGCAGGGCCGCCCACGTCTGGAGGCCAGATGCCTGTGAGGAGGACGACGTGCATCGAGACGCGCCGCGGGCCTCCGGGACCCACGGCGCCGCGAATCATAGGCGGCGCGCTCAGGTGCCTCGGCGCGGGGCATGTCGCCGGAGCTCGACCAGCAGGACGACGAAGAGCGCCACGAGCAGGCCGTTGCGGAGCAGCAGCACCCAGACAGGCCAGCCGACCTCGCGGAGCGGATGCTCGTAGACGACCTCGACCTGCGTGGTGACGAGCGCCGCGACGAGCAGGGCGGTCGCCACCCGGCCCGCCCGTCCCGCGACGAGCGGCACGAGCGGCACGAGCCAGACGAGGAACTGGGGCGAGACGACCTTCGAGAAGGTCACGAACGCCGCCACGGACGCCGCCACGCCGACGACCAGCAGCTCCCGGCTCTCGCCGGCGCGCCAGTACGCCAGGAGCGTTGCGGCGAGCGCCGCGAGCAGCAGGGCGGTCGTGAGCACGCCGAGCGCGTCCGGCAGCGTTCCCTCGAGGTCGATCGAGCCGGGCTTGCCGGGCACGATCGAGGATGTGTACAGGCCGAGGTTGTCGGCCGCGAGCAGCAGCGAGGCGGCGAGGCTCTCGAGGTGGAGCTGGCGGATCGTCTGGGTGTAGACGCTGTATCCCAGGCCGCCGGGGGCGAGCGCCGCGAACGGGAGCACGAGGAGCGCCAGGACGGCCGCGAAGACCGCCAGGGACTGAAGCAGCGCCGTGCGGCCGCGCGTCCTGAGCACGTGGACGGCCGCGACCGGCAGTACGACGGCCGGGAAGATCTTCACCGCGCAGCCCGCGGCGAGCAGCCCGAATCCCAGCCGGGGACGCTCGCTCAGCAGCGCCAGCAGCGCGAGCACGAGCAGGAGGGCGGGCCACAGGTCGTAGCGGTTGAGGACGACCGCGCCGAGCGCGACGGGTGCGATGACGAGCGTGCCCAGCGTCAGCGCCGTGCGCGCGCGGCCTGCGCGAAGCGCGGCCAGGGCCCCGACGAGCGCGGCGACGAGCAGCACGCCCGCAACGGCGACGGAGAGCTTGAACCAGAGGTTGTAGTCGGCGCCGCCGAGCTTGGGGAGCAGGAACGCGAGGATCGCCCCGGGCGGGTACTCCATGTAGAAGTCGCGGTAGGGCAACAGGCCGTCGAGCATCCGCTCGGCGAACTCGCGGTAGCGGCTGACGTCGCCGGGGTCGGCGGAGCTGAAGAACCCGCCGCGGGCGACCGCGCAGGACAGCAGGAACAGCAGCGACCCGGCGACGACGAGTGCGATCCGCGCCCGCGTGCTCGACCCCACGCCGAGCCGCTGGGCGCCGACGCGCGAATCCACGGGCGTCATTCTAGGACCTGGAGCAGGACGCCCCCGTCACCTGAGCCGCCGGGCGCGATCCGTACACTGGCCCGCGTGGCGACTCGCGGGAGACGCGGTGCCGTGGGGCACGCGCGCGAGCTGGCACGTAGCCGCAGGGTGGTCTATCCCCTATTGGCGCTGGTCTGCGCGCTG
Source organism: Gaiellaceae bacterium (assembly GCA_036555085.1). Lineage (GTDB taxonomy): Bacteria > Actinomycetota > Thermoleophilia > Gaiellales > Gaiellaceae > Gaiella. Next base: position 8,514 of record DATBMD010000118.1, on the reverse strand, counting down.
CCGCGGCTGGTGGTGCTGGTCGCCGAGCGGAACGAGATCCTGCGCCCCTACACGTTCGGAGAGAAGAGCGACGACTTCGCGCGCACCTTCGTCGACAGCGGCACGTTCGGGTTCATCGCCGGAATCCCCTCCGCCTACACGCAGCCGCTCTACAGCTTCTTCCTGATCCCGCTCTACACGGTGCTCGAGCGCTCCTGGGCGGTTGTCGGCGGCGCCCAGATCGTCGTCGCGATGGTGACCGCGTGGCTCGTCTACGAGACCGGCCGGGGCTGGCTGACCGCCGAGGCGGGCGTCGTCGCCGCGCTGCTGGCGACGCTGCACCCGTACGCCGTCTGGCACGACGTCCACGTCAACCGCGAGATCCTCGACACGCTGCTCGCCGCAGCGATCGTGCTCCTGACGCTGGCGCTGGCGTCACGCCGCTCGGCGGCGCTCGGGGTCGCGCTCGGGGCCGTGCTCGGCGTTGCCGTGCTCGGGAACGTCCGGCTCGCCGCCCTGCCGCTCGTGCTCGCGGTGTTCCTCGTCGTGTGCTGGCGCCCGAGCCTGCGCTCGCTGGCGACCGCGGCGATCGTGGTCGCCGTCGCCGCCGTCGTCGTGACGCCCTGGCTCGTCCGCAACCGCGTCCAGGTCGGCTGCCTGGCGCTGACGACCGACGCGCGCGCTCTCTGGGAGGCGAACAACGAGCGGACGCTCGAGATCCTGCGAGACGGCCTCTGGATCGACAACGTGCCGCTCCCGGCCGGGTTCCCGCCGAGCGCGCAGGACGCCAGCCGCGCGTTCTACCGCCAGGGGCGCCTGATCCGCGTCGACGAGTGCGAGCAGATGCGCTTCTACCGCGAGCTCGTGCTCGACTTCTGGCGGGAGCAGCCGCGGGAGAAGGCGCTCCTGGCGGCCCAGGCGAGCCTCATGCTCTGGAACCCGCGCGTGACCCCGAGCGACACGCGCGGCGTCGCCGAGGACTGGCTGAACACCCTCCGCGCCTCCATCGAGCCCGTCTTCATGGTCCTCGTGTACGCGCTCGCCCTCTACGGCCTGACCCGCGTCCCGCGGCTGCTCCTGGGCCTCGCGCTGACGCTGCTCGCCTACCAGTGGCTCGTGGCGATGCTGTTCGTCGGCGCCACCCGCTACCGGGTTCCCTGGGACGTGATCCTGGCGCTGCTGGCCGCCGCCGGGCTGTGCGACCTGGCGGCGCGGCTGGCGCTGCGATGGCGCCCTGCGCCCGAGCCGCACGCCGACACGCCTCCGTAGACTTCCCGCGATGCGCGCCGCCGCCTCCGCCTCGCTTCGCGGCCGAGCGCTGCTCGAGCGGGTGCCGTACGTCTCCGGAGCCTCTGTCGGCGCCTGGCTTCTCACCCTGGGGCTGCCCGCGCTGTTCCTGCACGTGGAGTACCAGCCCGGGCTCACCGTCGGTCTCGGATCGACGTCGGTCGGCGTCGAGCTGGCGGACGTCGCCGTGCTCGCCATCGTCGTCGCGGCCGCCGTCGCGCTCCTGACGGGCCGAGGCGAGCTGCCGCGGGCGGGCCTCCCGGTCTGGATCCCGGCTGCGCTCCTGCTCGTGCTGATCGCCGCAGCGACCGTCTTCCCCCTCGCCCGCGAGGCCGACTACGCGTTCGCCGATCACGCCGTCACGGCCGTCAAGTTCGCCGAGTACGCGCTGCTCGCGGCCGCCGTCCCCGTCCTGATCCGGCGGACCGCGGACGTGCGCCTGCTGCTCGTCGGCGTCGCGGCCTGGGCGGCGTTCGCGACGACGGTCGGCGTGCTGCAGTTCCTGGGCCTCGTGGACGAGTTCGAGGGCCGGAGGCCGGGGCAGCGCGAGCCGTCGCTGCTCGGGATCCACGACTTCGCCGCGCTCTCGGCGGCGGCGCTCGCGCTTGCGCTGGTCGTGGTGGCGCTCGGGGCGGAGCGGCCGGGCGCCCGCCGCATCGCAATCGTCGCCGGCATCGCCGGGGCGGTCGGCGTGGTGCTTTCCGGCGCGCTCGCCGGCGTCGTGGCGGTCGTCCTGAGCGCGGCCGCGTGTGCGGTCGCGGGCTCCGTCCGCCGGCTGCTGACCGCGCGGCGAGTGCTTGCGCTCGCTGCGATCGCCGCAGCGGTCGCGATGGGCGTGCTGGCGATGCGCAGCGCGGACCTCGACGAGCTGCTCGACGTGATCGGCGTCGCCCGGGCGGAGGAGTCGGGCAACGTCGAGTCGTACGCCCACCGCGAGGTGCTCCTCTACATCGGCCTCCGCATCTTCCTCGGCCATCCCGTGCTGGGAGCCGGCTGGCAGGCGTCGTTCGAGGAGGACGTGTACGGGCCGTATCTCGACGACGCCCGCCGGCGGTACCCGGACGAGCCCTCGCTGGTGTTCCCGTCGCCGGCGCACCCCTGGGGCGTGCAGAACGCCTACGTCCAGGCGCTCGCGGACCTGGGCCTGGTCGGGCTCGCCCTCCTGGCGGCCCTCGTGGCGGCCGGCTTCGTCCTCGCGGGACGCGTCGCGCTGCGCGGCCCACCGGTGGTCGCGGGCATCGGGCTCGTCGCGCTGTGCTGGCTGCTCGTGGTCCTCGGCGTCTGGACCGGGGTCGGCCTGATCCCCGGCCTGCCCGTCACGGCCCTCTTCTGGCTCGCGCTGGGCCTCGCCGTCGCCTCCGCGCGCGGATTCACGTGACGGCCGAGCAGCTGCGGATCGTCCACCTGATCGCACGGCTCAACGTCGGCGGCGCCGCGCTCCACGTGATCGAGCTGGCAGCCGAGCAGCGGCGGCGCGGCCACGACGTCGTCGTGGCGGCCGGGCGCCTCGCCGAGGGCGAGGACCCGATGGACTACCGGGCGCACCAGCTGGGCGTGCCCGTGCTGCGCGTTCCCTGGCTGCGACGCGAGCTCTCGCTCGTCCACGACCTGCGCGCGATCGCGGCCGTTCGCCGCCTGCTCGTGCTGCGGCAGCCCGACATCCTGCACACCCACACCGCGAAGGCGGGAGGGACGGGGCGGGTCGCGGCGCTGGCGGCTGGGAACCGGGCGCGAAGCGCGGTCGTCCACACGTATCACGGCCACGTGCTGAGCGGCTACTTCGGGCCCGTGCACGAGCGGGCGTTCCGTCTCGTCGAGCGCGCGCTCGCGCATCGTACGTCGGCGCTGATCGCCGTCAGCGAGGCTGTGCGTGACGACCTCGTCGGCTTCGGCGTCGCGCCTGCCGCGCGCTTCGACGTGATCCCGTACGGCTTCGATCTCGCGAGCCGGGTCCGCACCGACGCCGGCGCGCGGAAGCTGCGGCGGGACGAGATCGGAGCTCGGGGCGACACGTTCGTGGTCGGCTGGGCCGGGCGCTTCGCTCCGATCAAGCGGCCGCTCGACCTGATCCGCGTCACCGGCGAGCTGAACGACCGCGGAGTCGACGCGGTCCTCGTGGCGATCGGAGACGGCCCGGAGCGGTCGGCGGCCGAGGAGCTCGCCGGACGGCTCGGGATCGCCGAACGCTGTCGCTTCCTCGGCTACCGGCGCGAGATGAACGAGTGGTACGCGGCCTTCGACGCGTTCCTGCTCACGTCGGCGAACGAGGGGGCGCCCGTGGTCGCGATCGAGGCGCTCGCCGCCGGGGTTCCCGTCGTCGCCACGCGCGCGGGCGGCACCGGCACGGTGGTCGCCGACGGCCGCAGCGGCTACCTGACGGCGATCGGGGACATCCCTGCGCTCGCCGACGCGCTCGCCCGGCTCGCAACCGACGCCGAACTCCGCGCCGGCCTCGGGAGCTACGGGGCGAAGGACGCGACCGAGCGCTACGCGATCTCACGCATGGTCGACGAGGTCGACGCCGTCTACGGGCGGGCGCTCGGGGGATGATCGTCCTCCACCTCCACAAGGTGATGGGAGTCGGTGGGTCCGAGCGCCACCTGCTGACGCTCCTCCCCGCGCTGCGCGCTCGGGGCGTCGACGCGCGCTTCCTCGGGCTCGACGTGCCGGGGACCGACGCGCCGCGTCTCTATGCGGAGCTCGACCGGCTCGACGTGCCGTACTCGCTCGTGCGCTGCGGCGCCGACGTCGATCCGCGACTCGCTATCGCGGTCACGAGAGCGGTGCGGCGCGAGCGTCCCGACCTGCTCCACTCGCACCTCGTCCACGCCGACGTCTACGGGACGCTCGCGTCGATCGCGACACGCACCCCGATCGTCTCGTCGAGGCACAACGACGACCGGTACCTGCTCGGAGCGTTCCGCTACGTCGACCGGACGTTCGCCCGGCGGGCGCGGCGGCTGATCGCGATCTCGGACGCCGTTCGGCGCTTCCTCGAGCGCGCCGGCCTCCCGAGCGGGAAGCTCGTCACGATCCGCTACGGCCTGGACGAGCTGCCCGCCGCCCCCTCGGAGGTGATGCCGGCCGAGGCGGGAGTCCCGGCGCGGGCGCCGCTCGTGCTCGCCGTCGGGCGTCTGACCCAGCAGAAGGACCATGCGACGCTGCTGCGAGCGTTCGCCCGCGCGCACGAGCGCCACCCGTCCGCCTGCCTCGCGATCCTCGGGATCGGGCCGCTCGAGGCCGAGACGCGCGCGCTCGCGCACGACCTCGGCCTCGACGGCGCGGTGGTCCTGCCCGGACGGCTGGAGATCCGCGACTGGCTCGCGCGGGCGGACGTCTTCGTCCACACCTCGCGCTGGGAAGGCTTCGGCATGGTGCTCCTCGAAGCCATGCTCGCCTCGCTGCCCGTCGTCGCGACCCGCGTCAGCGCGGTGCCTGAGGTCGTGGCGGACGGAGAGACGGGGCTGCTCTGCGAGCCCGGTGACGACGAGGGCGTCGCGCGCGCCCTGACGGCGCTGCTCGACGACCCGCAGCGTGCGCGAGCGCTCGGCGAGGCCGGGCTGGCCCGCGCCCGGACCGAGTTCTCCGTCGAGCGCATGGCGGAGCGCACGCTGGCCGTCTACGAGTCCGCGCTCGCGCGCCGGGTCAGTCGAGCACCAGCTCCGGCGCCGAGCGACGCGAGAAGGCCCTCCGCCTGAGCTCGTCCCGCTCCTGCCGGTCGAATCCGAAGCGCCAGAGCACCGGGATCAGGCAGGCCAGCCAGAGCACGCCGATCGGGGCCAGCGTGAGCAACGAGCCCGGGTCGACGAGCCGGGCGACCCCGACGAGCACGGCGAGCCCGACGACCAGCGCCCCCGGAACGGGCCGGAGCACCGCCTCGGCGAGCGCCGTGCGGCCGATGCCCGACACCCGGCCGACGAGCCGCGGGATCAGCACGACGACGGCGGCGAGCTCGGTCAGCAGCGTGCTGAGCGCGACGCCCCAGAGCCCGACGGTCCAGGCGAGCACGATCGACCCGACGAGGTTGACCGCGACCGCAGCGAGCACGATCCGCGCCAGCTCCCGCTGAGCGCCGCGGGCGATCAGGTACTGAGACAGCAGCTGTGCCGGCTGCCGGGCGAGCAGGGCGAGCCCGAGCAGCACGCCGACCGACGCGCTTCCCGCCGGTAGCTCTCCGATCCACGAGTCGATCAGGAGGTCGGGCATGAGCACGAGCGGCAGCCCCAGCGCGAGACCCAGGGCCATCCCGACGCGGAGCCCCGTTCGCAAGAGGCGCCGCTGACGCTCCGGCTGGGCGCGTCCCTCCAGCTCGGCGAAGGCCGGGAACAGCAGCCCCGGCCCCGCCGTCCCGAGGCCGAACAGCAGCTCGAACAGCCGCGCGGGGATCGCGTACGCAGCCGCGGCGAGCGGGCCGAGCACGATCCCGACGACGATCACGTCGGTCGAGAACACGATCTTGGCGGCGACGTGGATGGCGGCGTTGTGGCCGCTGACCCGGAGGAGGCTCGAGACGCGCTCCCGGGTGACGAGCGAGCGGCGCAGCCGCAGGAACGGGAGCTCTCTGCGGACGAACGCGAGCGGGAGGAGCAGCCGCAGCAGCGTCATGCCGAGGTACAGCAGCGACACGACGACGATCCCGCCCCCGTTGGTCAGGATCACGGCCACCGCGATCGCGTAGAGGCCGACGGCCACCGCGTTGCTCCAGTTGACGATGTCGTAGCGCTGCCGGCCCGCGAGCAGGCTGACGAACAGGCCGAGCGGGAGCCGCAGGCCGACCGCCGCCACGAGCACGAAGGTCGCGACGCGGACGGGGCCGACGAGATCGTCGGGCACGTCGGTGAGGTACGGGATGATCCAGGCGAAGATCGCCCCGAGCACGACGCTGGCGGTGCCGACGACGACGTAGAGGACGAGCCCGACGGACGCGAGCTCGCTCGTCCGGCCCTCATCGCCCTCGCCGCGGTAGGCGGCGGCGTACCTGATCACCGTCGGCGCCACGCCGAGGTCGAGCAGGGTGAACAGCACGCTGGCGGAGAGCACGAAGGACCAGAGCCCGTACTCCTCCTGCCCGAGCGCGTTGTAGACGACCGGCGTGACGATCAGGCCGGACGCGAACGACACGGCATAGACTCCGTACGTCGCCAGCAGGTTGCCGCGCAGACGCCGGACGAGGGGCGCGGTCTCGGTCATGCCGCCGTTCTGGCAGGGGCGACGTGCGCGACGACGTGGTAGTTCGCGATCAGGCTTCCCGGCACGAGCTCCCGGAGCGCCGCGACCCGGCGGTCGAGGGCCGCTCCCGCGCCGTTCAGCAGCCAGACGGGCGCCCGCGAGAGGCCCGGCGCCCCCGCCCTGCGCGCTCCGATCTCGGCGTAGGTCCCGAGGAGCATGGCCAGACATCCGGCCGAGCCCCGGGCCGGGCTGACCGCGACCGATTCCCAGTCGGCGTTCTGCTCGAACAGGCGCCGGAGCCCTTCGTGCGTCCAGCGCCAGAGATCCTGCGGCGACGGGTGGTAGACCTGGACGCCGTGGGTGGACGCGAGCACCTTCCCGCCGGGAGCGGTCACCCGGCGCAGCTCCCGAACCGCCTGGGCCGGGTCGTCGCAGTGCTCGAGCACCTGGGTGCAGAGGACGAGGTCGAAGCTGCCGTCCTCGACCGGGAGCGCCTCCACCGGCCCACGCAGCTCCGCCGCGGGGTTCGGGACGACGTCGACGCCGACGTACGCCGAGGCGCGCCCCGCGAAGAACGGGTAGTAGGGCTTGACGCCGCAGCCGACGTCGAGGACGCGGGGGCCCGCCCCACCGTCGGGCGGGTGCTGCGCGGCCTCGCGCCGGAGCCAGTCGGCGAGCGCCGCCCGCACGAGCCACTGCGCGGAGCTCCGACGCGGCCGGCGGCGCTCCTCGCCGGGCCAGTCCAGGTCGGCTCGACTCGGTCCCACGGTGGGAAGGCTACGGGGGCCGACGGGCGCTGAAGACGAGGTCCCTGCCCAGCAGCCGCGGCTGGAGCCGCCGGTAGCGCCCGCCGACGAACGCGAGCCGCACGCCGTCGAACCCCGCCAGCAGGCGGCGGAGGGCTGCGGGCGAGTACATGTGGAGGTGCGTCGGGTCGTCCTCCGGCTCGCGGCCGGCGAGAAAGAGCAGCCGGCTCTGCAGCCGGAACGCGTTCGGGACCGAGCCGACCAGCACGCCGCCGGGCCGGAGGACACGCCCGGCCTCGGCCACGAGCTCCTGCGGATGGCGCACGTGCTCGAGGATCTCGCCGAGCACGACGGCGTCGAACGACGCCGCCTCGAAAGGAAGCGGCTCCTCGACGTTCGCGCGCACCGGGGTGATCCCCCGGCCCGCGGCACGTTCGAGGGCCACGGCATCGACGTCGAGGCCGACGACGTCGTTCCCGGGGACGAAGTGCTGCGTCAGCGCGCCGGACCTGCAGCCGACGTCGAGCACCCGGCGACCGGGCGAGCCGATCGCCGCCACGAAGAGCGGGATCCGCTCCGGCACGAACACGAACTCCCCGTTGTCCCGCTGCTCCCGATGGTGCTCCGCGTAGAGGGTGCCGAGGCGATCGAGATCCGAGGGCGGGCCGCTCATGGCGCTCGGGAAGCGTAGAACGCCGGTCGGAGCGTGTCAGGTCAGCCGAGCGAAGGCGCGGAACGCGGGCTTGCGCTTGCCCGTGTCCGTGAGCAGCCCGGACTGCCAGCCCCCGAGCAGCGGCTCGTCCTGGAGCAGAAACCACAGGAACATGTCGACCTTCGGGTGGGCCTTGACCTTGGCGTAGGCCTGTCGCATGTACAGCGACTGCTTGGCGTAGGAGACGCCGAAGATCCTGTCGGGCGGGTTGGTCTGGTAGCCGTACTCGGTCACCCAGAGGCGAACGTTGCCGTAGAGCCGGGCGACCTGCCGCGCGAGCACCTCGAAGTTCCCGAGCGTGACGGCCGTCGGCGCCTGGCCGCGGGAGCCCTTCGGCGGCGGCGTCGAGGGCGTCTCTCTCGGCGTGCCGTAGTACGGATGGTGCGCGTAGGCATGGAAGCCCTTCGCGCCGTAGCGCTTCATTGCGTTGAGGAAGGCAATGGGCGAGGACGAGACCCGCGACGTGTTCGGGTTGTTGTTGCCGCGCGGGCCCGTCGCGCCGCACGCCACCTTGCCGCCGTTCCGCTTGACGAGCCGGATCCCGTTGACCACGGCGTTGCAGATCCGCGCGTACTGGCGCGCGCTCTCGAGCGTCCAGCGGCTGCCGTTCTGCCGGAACTG
>DATBMD010000070.1:0-32876 GCA_036555085.1 Gaiellaceae bacterium | reverse complement strand
GCACTTCGAGCGCGTGCTGCCGTTCACGCACGAGGCCTATCGCAGCGACATCGGCCTCGACCTGCTGCAGGCGTACGTGGCGGCGCGCGAGGCCGATCTCCCCGTCGAGCTCGTGCGCGAGCGCGACGGGCTCCCCGGCGGTGCTCGCCTCTACCTCGTCCCGAGCGCGAAGCTGCTGACGGCGCCGGGCCTCGACCGCCTGCGCGAGCTCGCCGGCGCGGGCGCCACGGTCTACGTGTCGTACTTCGCCGGCAGCACCTCGAGCCAGCGCGGGCCGTGGCTGACGTGGCTCGACGAGATCTTCGGCATCCGCCACCGGCTCCGGTACGGGCTCGTCGACCCGATCGAGGAGCCGGCCGAGGTCGTGTTCGAGCTCGTCCGGGATTTCGGCGACATCGAGGCGGGCACCGTCCTGCGCTTCCACGTCGCCGGCGAGCCCAGCGCGCGCTCGTACCTGCCCGTGGAGCCGGCGGGCGCGCAGGTGATCGCGGTCGACGGCCACGGCCGGCCCGCGCTCCTCCAGCACGGCCTCGGCTCGGGCTCGACGGTCTTCTGCACCTACCCGCTCGAGCACATGGCCGCCCGCACGCCGCGGGCGAACCCCGAGCCGACGTGGCGGCTCTACTCCGCCCTGGCCGACATCGCGGGCGTCCCGCGGCCGGTGCGCGTGGACGACCCGCGCATCCTCGTGGGACGTCTCCGCAGCGCCAACTCGGAGACCGCGGTGTTCGTCAACTGTTCGGAGGAGACGGTCACGGCGATCCCGGTCGCCGCGGAGGGGTCCGAGCTTCAGCTCCCTGAGGGGCCGCTGACGATCGACCCGTTCGGCGCGACGGCCGTCTCCTGCGAGAGCTCACCGAAGAGGACGACTCGAGCCGACTCGAGCAGCGCCCGGCCCGTGCGCCCGGCGAAGGGAGGGATGCGCGGTTCCGATTGATCTCGTGCTCGCGTAGCTGCACCATGGGCACCGCGGGAGGTGCCCCCAAACCGCACAGCAAGGCGAAGGAGGAAGAGCAGGATGATGCGAACCCGAAGGTCAAGGACAGCCGTCGGCCTCGGCGTGCTGGCCGTCGTCGCCCTCGCGCTCGCCGCATCGCTGGGCGCCGGGGGAGCAGGTGCCAAGAGCGCCGCCCTCCCGAGGGCGCAGACCCTGTACATGAGCGGCACGCAGTGGTCGCCGTACACCGACCTCAACCCCGCGAAGAACTGGGACTACGCGACGGGGATCGGCGGGCTGAACTACGAGACGCCGTTCCGCTACAACGCGGTCACCGACAAGTTCCGCCCGTGGCTCGCCTCGGCGGGTGCGTGGAAGTCGAAGACCGTGTACGAGATGACCGTGCGGTCGGGCGTCAAGTGGAGCGACGGCAAGCCGCTCACCGCCGGCGACTTCAAGTTCACGTTCGACACGTTGAAGATCCCGACGCATCCGCAGCACGCGCTCTGGCAGACGACCGGCCTCAAGAGCGTCAAGGCGCAGGGCAACAAGGTCGTCTTCACGTTCGCCGGGGCACCCGGCGTCCAGCAGTTCGACAACTACCGCTTCAACGTCCTCATCGTTCCGCAGCACGTCTTCAAGGGCTACACGGACGAGGAGATCGCCACCGGCAACCTCGAGGACACGAGCAACATCGTCGGCACCGGGCCGTACACGTACCAGTCGGGCGCGACGACCGGCTCGCAGGCGATCGTCTGGAAGAAGAAGACGGACTGGTGGGCGACGAAGGCGCTCGGCCTCAAGGTTGCGCCGACGTACGTCGTCGACCTCCACAACACCTCGAACGCCTCGTCGCTCGCGAACCTGCTGAAGGGCAACATCGATCTCTTCAACAACTTCGCGCCGAAGTCGGCGATCAGGAGCAACTTCAAGACGTACTTCTCCGGGGCGCCCTACCACCTCGGCGCGAACACCACCTGGTTGATCCCCAACACCACCAAGCAACCTCTCAACGACAAGCAGTTCCGCAGCGCTCTCGCCTATTCGGTCAACATGAACCAGATCATCGACAAGGCCTACCAGGGCCTCGTGGCCAAGGCGAGCCCGACCGGCCTGCTCCCGATCTGGGACAAGTGGGTCGACCGGGCCGCGGTAAAGCAGTACGGCTTCTCGTACAACCCGAGCAAGGCGAAGTCGATTCTCGCCGCCGCCGGCTACAAGGACACCGACGGCGACGGCTACGTCGAGAACAAGGACGGGTCGAAGATCGACCTCCAGATCATCTGCCCGAACGGCTGGTCGGACTGGATGACGTCGATCCAGGTGATCGCCGAGAGCGCGAAGGCCGTCGGCATCAAGGTCACTCCCGCCTATCCGGAGTACGGGACCCTGGTCGACGACCGGGGCCACGCCCGCTACGACCTCGTGCTGAACAACGACCGGCAGTGGAGCAACACGCCCTGGACGTACTACCAGTACCTCTTCCAGCTGCCGATCCTCGAGAACCAGGCGACGGTCAACTTCGCGCGCTACTCGAACCCGACCGCCTGGAACCTGACGCAGGCGCTCGACAAGATCCCGTCGAGCAACCCGAAGGCCATCAAGGCCACGATGTCCAAGCTGCAGCGGATCTTCATGCAGGACCTGCCTGCGATTCCGCTCTGGTACAACGGCCTGTGGTCGATGATGAGCACGAAGTACTGGACGAACTGGCCCTCCAACAGCGGCGGCCAGTACGCCCCCACCGCCTGGCGCAACTACTGGCAGATGACGGCTATCGACATGCTCACGAGCCTGAAGCCCGCCAGCAACTCCAAGTAGACCCTCAGATGACCGAGCGCCGTCCCTCTCCCCCGCCCTCCGGGGGGAGGGGCGGCGCAGGTCGCCCCTCCCCCCGGAGACCCCGTGCGACGCTACTTCGGTAGGAAGCTCCTCATCTACGCGGTGACCTTCTTCGTCGCCGTCACGATCGACTGGGCGATCCCACGGTTCATGCCGGGCGACCCGGTCGAGGCGCTCGTCGCGCGCATGCAGGCCCAGCCCGGGTCGCAGGAGGCGCTGACCGGCTACTACAACGAGGCGTTCGGCCTGGACGTGCCGGTCTGGAAGCAGTACCTCAACTTCTGGGCCGCGCTCTTCCACGGCGACCTCGGCCTGAGCATCCTCCACTTCCCGACGCCGGTCTCCGAGCTGATCATGGCGGCGCTGCCCTACACGCTGGCGCTGCTGGTGCCGGCGATCCTGCTCAGCTTCTGGGCGGGCAACAAGGTCGGCGCGATGGCCGCACGAAGGAAGTCGCTCGACAACACCGTGCTGCCGGCGGGCTACGTGCTGACGGCGACGCCGCACATGTGGCTGGGGATGATCCTGGTCTGGCTCTTCGCCGTGGTGCTGTCGATCTTCCCAGTCTCGAACGCGTACGACTTCGACGTGCAGCCCGGCTGGACGTGGGAGTTCGCCTGGAGCTTCGCCCAGCACTGGGTGCTGCCTTTCTCGGCGCTCTTCCTCGTGGCGTTCGGCGGCTGGGCGATCGGGATGCGGAACATGATCATCTACGAGCTCGAGTCGGACTACTCCAACTACCTCGCAGCGCTGGGAGCGCCGAGTCGGCTGGTCCGGAAGTACGCATACCGGAACGCGGTGCTGCCCCAGATCACCGGGCTCGCGCTCGCCCTCGGCGCGGTCATCGCCGGCGCGATCGTGGTCGAGATCGTCTTCGCCTATCCAGGCCTCGGGAGCCTGACGCTGGACGCGATTCAGAACCGCGACTACTTCCTGATCCAGGGGATCTTTCTGTTCCTGATCTGCGGCGTGCTGATCGCCAACTTCATCATCGACATCGTCTACGTCGTCGTCGACCCGAGAACACGTATCGGGATGCAGGGCGGGTCGTGACGACCGTCTCCGATCCCCGCGACGGCGAGGGCATCGCCGGCGTCGAGGTGCCGGCCGTCCAGCCGGGCGCCCCGGCCGGGCCGACGCCCGCAGTCCCGCGGCGGCGCTCGGAGCTGCTCTACTTCGCGTTCCGAAACGCGAAGTTCGTGATCGGGCTCGGCATCGTCCTCGCGTTCCTCGTGCTGGCGATCGTCGGCCCCTACCTGACGGACAGCACGCCGCTCGAGTTCAGCGGCCCGACCGACCAGCCGCCGTCGTCGGAGTACTGGTTCGGGACGACCTCGTTCGGACAGGACGTCTTCGCCCAGTTCGTGTACGGCCTCCGGGCGGCGTTCCTCGTGGGGGCTCTCGGCGGGGGCCTCGCGGCGGTGCTCGGGATGCTCGTCGGCTTCACCGCCGGCTATCGCGGCGGCTGGATCGACGACCTCCTGAACATGCTCACGAACGTCGTCCTCGTCATCCCGACGCTGGCGATCCTGATCATCGTCGCCGCCTACATGTCGATGCAGAGCTACGTGACGGAGGCGATCCTGATCGGCCTGACCTCGTGGCCGTGGGCGGCCCGAGCGCTCAGGGCGCAGACGTTCTCGCTCAAGACGCGGGAGTTCGTCGACATCGCGAAGCTGAGCGGGCGCGGCACGTGGCAGGTGATCGCCCGGGAGATCGCCCCGAACATGAGCTCCTACCTCTTCATGATGTTCATCCTGCTGTTCGGGGGCGCGATCCTGATCGGCGCCACGCTCGACTTCCTCGGCCTCGGGCCGTCGGAGTCGATCTCCCTGGGCCTGATGATGAACAACGCGTTCGCCGCCAGCGCCCTGCTGCTCGGGAGCTGGTGGTGGTTCATCCCGCCGGGCGTCGGGATCATCGGCATCGTCGGCGGCCTCTACATCATGAACGTGGGCCTCGACGAGGTGTTCAACCCGAAGCTGAGGGAGCTGTGAGGAGCCGCCCTGTGTCGACCTCGCGATCGAGGCCCCTGATCGGCGCCGGCCGCGTCAGCGGCCGCTTCAGGGATTGTCGCGAGCCCGGATCTGCTTCTGCAGATTCGGGCTCTGCGGAGCAAGCATGAGCCTCGCGGTCGAGAACCTGCGGGTCTACTACCGGACGCTGCGCGGGGACGTCCAGGCGGTCGACGGGACGACGTTCGAGGTCGCGGACCGCGAGATCATGGGCCTGGCGGGCGAGTCCGGCAGCGGCAAGTCGACGCTCGGCAAGAGCCTGATCCGGCTGGACAGCCGCATGCGGTACGTCGAGGGCCGCGTGGAGCTCGACGGCCGGGAGCTGCCCGTCTGGGACGACGGCGACATGAACGCGTTCCGGTTCGCGGAGGTGTCGATCGTCCCCCAGTACTCGATGAGCGCGCTCAACCCGACCCGGAAGATCGGGCGGCTGGCGTCGGAGCTGCTCGAGTCGCGCGGCGTCGACGCGGACGGCGCGCTCGACGAGCTGAAGCGGCGGCTCGAGCTGGTCGGCCTGGAGCCGGCGGTGCTCGGCATGTACCCGCTTGAGCTCTCCGGCGGCATGAAGCAACGCGTCGTGCTGGTGCTGTCGACGATGCTCGACCCGTCGCTCCTGATCGCGGACGAGATCACGTCCGCGCTCGACGTCTCCACCCAGCGCGCCGTCGCGGAGCTGCTCGTGGAGCTGCGCGACCGCGGGATCGTGACGAGCATGATCGTCGTCACGCACGACCTCTCGATCCTGCACCAGATCGCCGACACGATCGCGGTCATGTATGCGGGGAAGCTCGTCGAGAAGGCGCCCGCCGACGAGATCGTCGAGGCTCCCAAGCACCCGTACACCCGGGCGCTGATCGCGTCGCTGCCCGCGGTCGGGCTCCGCTACGAGACGGCGCGGCTGACGGGGATCGCCGGCCGCCCGCCCTCCCTCCTCGATCCGCCCGGCGGCTGCCGGTTCCGCGACCGGTGCCCGCTCGCCTCCGACGAGTGCGCCGTGGAGCCGCCGTTCGAGGCGATCGCCCCGGGTCACTCGGTCGCGTGCTGGAAGGCGGCGTGACGGGATGCTGACGCTCGACCGGGTCTCGAAGGTGTACAGCGTCGGCACGTTCGGGGGCGGGCAGCTTCAGGCCGTCACCGACGTCAGCCTCCGCATCGACGGCGGCGAGATCGTCTCCCTGATCGGCGAGAGCGGGAGCGGCAAGAGCACGATCGGGAAGCTGATCCTGCGCCTGGCGAGGGTGACGAGCGGCACGATCGCCTTCGAGGGCGCCGACATCTCGGGCCTCCGCCGGGGCCGGCTGAAGAACTACTACGGGAGCGTCCAGGGCGTCTTCCAGGACCCGTTCAGCTCGTACAACCCCATCTTCAAGGTCGGGCGCGTCTTCGACATGGTGCGGGACGGGCTCGTGCCCGGCCGCGGCGGCGCCGACTGGCCGAGGAAGGTGGAGCAGGCCCTTGCGGCCGTGGGCCTCGACGCCGGGGAGGTCCTCCACAAGTTCCCGCACCAGCTCAGCGGCGGGCAGCTCCAGCGCCTGCTCGTCGCGCGCGCGCTCGTCCTGGACATCCGCCTGCTCGTCGCCGACGAGGTGATCAGCATGCTCGACGCGTCGACGCGGATCGACGTCCTCAACCTGCTCGCCGACCTGCGGGCGCGTGGGCTCGGGATCCTGTTCATCACCCACGACCTCTCGCTCGGGCACTACATCAGCGACCGCACCGTGATCCTCCGGCGCGGACGTATCGTGGAGACGGCGGAGACGACGAAGCTGTTCAGCGACCCGCGGCACCCCTACACCCGGATGCTGCTGGCGTCGGTGCCGCAGCTGGGCCAGAAGTGGGGCCACGGCGCTCCGTTCCGCGGCGACCTGTCCGCGCCCGCGGAGGCACCGGAGGTCCTGACCGAGGTCGACGACGGCCACTTCGTCGCGATCGCGCACACCAACGGCCGGAAGGAGGAGGCGTGATGGAGGAGACCGGTCGCCTGCCGCTCGGGGTCGGCCTCGTCGGCTGCGGGCGGATCAGCGAGACGTACGTCCAGACGCTGGCCGGCAGCGATGCCGTCCGGGTCGTCCAGTGCGCCGACCTCGACCCGAGCCGCGCGCGGCGCATCGCCGCCGTCGCCGGGGCGGAGTGGACGACGACCGCCGAGCTGCTCGTGGACGAGCGCATCCAGGTCGTGCTCAACCTGACGCCTCCGGCGATGCACGCGGAGATCGCGCTCGCGGGGCTCGAGGCGGGCAAGCACGTCTACGGCGAGAAGCCGCTGGCGACCGACCGGGCAGCGGCGCGGCAGATCCTCGAGCAGGCCGCCTCGCGCGGGCTGGCGGTGGGCTGCGCGCCGGACACGTTCCTCGGCCCCTCGTGGCAGCGGGCACGCACGCTCGTCGACGCCGGCGCGATCGGCGAGCCCGTGGCGGTCCGCGCGACGATGCTCGCGACGGGCCCGGAGAGCTGGCATCCGGACCCCGCCTTCTTCTACCTGCGCGGCGGCGGCCCCCTGCTCGACATGGGCCCGTACTACGTGTCGGCGATCGTCGCGCTGCTCGGCCCGGTGGCGCGCGTCTCCGCTCTCGCGCGCCGGACACACGAGGTTCGGCCGGTCACGGGCGGGCCGCGCGTCGGTGACCTGCTCCACGTCGAGGTGGCGACGCACGTGGCCGCGCTGCTCGAGCTCGAGTCCGGCGCCGTCGCGACGCTGGTGACGAGCTTCGACTGCCGGGACCAGGTGCACTCGATCGAGCTCTGGGGCACGGACGGGACGCTGCTCCTGCCCGATCCCAACGGGCACAACGGCACGATCCAGCGCCGAGGCCGCGATACCCAGGCGCCCTGGGAGACGCTCGACGGCGCCCCCGACGTCTACGCGCGCGGCATCGGCCTCGTCGAGATGGCCGAGGCGCTGGGCCACGCCGCGTCGCCCCGAGCCGGCGGCGAGCTCGCGTTCCACGTCCTCGACGTCCTGCTGGCGATCCTCGAGTCGGCCGAGGCCGGCGCGGCGGTCGAGCTCGGCAGCCGCTGCCAGCGACCCGCGCCGCTGGCGCCCGAGCAGCTCGCGGCATGAGGTGCGGCCTGCAGCTGTACAGCGTGCGCGGAGAGGCCGAGCGCGACTTCGCGGCGACGATCGAGCGGATCGGCGAGCTGGGGCTGGACGGTGTCGAGCTCGCCGGCCTGCACGGCCACGACCCCCGGGACGTCCGCCGCCTGCTGGACGAGGCGCGGCTCGAGGTCGTCGCCTCGTTCGTGTCGCTGGACGACGTCGAGACCGACGCGCAGGCGGCCTACGCGGCCGCCGAGGCGCTCGGCACCGACCGGATCGTCGTCGGCTGGCTGCCACCGAGCCGCGACCCGGCCGTCACGCACGCGTACGCGGAGCGGCTGGACCGGGCCTCGAGGGCGGCGAACGACGCCGGCCTGCGATTCGGGTTCCACACGCACGACGCGGAGCTCAACGAGGCACGCGACGGCACCGTCCTCGTCGACCTGCTGCTCGCGGGCGCGCCGTGCCTCGAGCTGGAGCTCGACCTCGGCTGGGCGTGGGTCGCGGGACGCGACCCGGGGGAGGTGCTCGAACGAGCCGGCGAGCGGTGCCTCGCCGTCCACGTCAAGGACTTCGCCGACCGCGACGACCCCTCGAGCTTCACGAGCGTCGGCGAGGGCGCCGTCCCGTTCCTCGACGCCCTGCGGGGCAAGTCGTGGGTCGACTGGCTCGTCGCCGAGCAGGACGAGCGCTTCGTCCCCGACGAGCTCGGGGCCGCCGCCCGGTCGGCGGCGGCGGTGCGGGACCTGCGCGACCGGCTGCAGCCGGCCGGGGCTCGATCCGCCTGAGCCGCGCGCCCCGGTACGATCGGCGCCCGTGGTGCACGAGAAGCAGATCGAGATCCGGTGGCGCGACCTCGATGCCTTCCGCCACGTCAACAACGCCGTCTACGCCACCTACCTCGAGGAGTGCCGCGACGAGTGGCTCGAGCGGGCGCTCGGCGCCGACGGCGATCTCTGGAACTACGTCCTCGCGCGGGTCGAGATCGACTTCCGCCGCGAGCTGACGCAGGCGGACGACGTCGTCGTCGTCACGTGCCGGCTCGACCGGCTCGGCACGTCGAGCCTCGCCACCCGCGAGGAGATCCGGACGGCCGCCGGCGAGCTCTCGGCCGAGGCGGCGGCGGTGCTGGTCGCCCGCGACCGCGAGACCGGCGGCTCGCGGCCGCTCGCGGCAGCGGAGCGGGCGGCGTTCGAGCGTGCTCTCGAGCCTGCGTAGGCCGCTGCGGCTCGGCCCGGTCGAGCTGCCGAACCGCATCGTCTCGACCGCCCACCAGACCACCCTCGTCCACGAGCACCTCCCGACCGACGACTTCGTCGCCTACCACGAGGCCCGGGCGCGCGGCGGGACGGGCCTGATCGTGCTCGAGGCGACGGCGGTGCACCCGTCCGGCCTGCTGACGGCCCACACGCTCGGGGGGTACCTGCCGGAGATCGCCGCCGGCTACGAGCGCGTCGCCGCGGCCGTACGCGCCCACGGCACCCGGCTGTTCGTGCAGCTCTTCCACGGCGGCCGCGAGCAGATCGCGAGCGCGCCGCGGGCGCCGGCGCTCGCGCCCTCGTCCGTTCCCAGCCCCCGCTTCCGGACCGAGCCGCGCGCCCTGCGGGCGGCCGAGGTGGACGAGCTCGTCGCCGGCTACGCCGGCGCGGCGGCGCTGGCGGAACAGGGCGGGCTGGACGGCGTCGAGCTGAGCGCGGCGCACCGCTACCTGCTCGAGCAGTTCTTCGACCCGGCGGTGAACCGCCGCGAGGACGACTGGCGCGACGGGTCGCGCTTCCTGCAGGCGGTGGTCGCCGCCGTCCGTGAGGCGGCGCCGGGACTCTGTCTCGGCGTGCGGCTCTCGGCCGACTCGCCGCTCGCCGGCCGGATCGCCGAGGCTGCGCGCGCGGCGGGGGTCGACTACCTCTCGGCCGCGCTCGGCCACTCGTCCTCCTACCTCGGCTCCACCCGGATCGTGCCGCCGCCGCCCGTGGAGACGAGCGCGATCGCCGCTCCCGCGCGCAGCCTCGCGGGCGGGCTGCCGCTGATCGCCACCTCGCGCGTCGTCGACCCCGAGGAGGCCGACCGGCTGGTCGCGGAAGGGGTCGCGGACGCCGTCGGGATGACGCGCGCGCTGATCTCGGACCCGGAGCTGCCGCGGAAGGCCTTCGGCGGCCGCGCCGGCGAGATCGTGCGCTGTATCGGCTGCAACGCGTGCATCGCGCACTACCACGCGGAGACGCCGATCGCCTGCACCGTCAACCCGCGGGCCGGCCGCGAGCGAAGCCTGCCGCCCGTCGCGCGCGCCGCCACGCGCCAGCGGCTCGCCGTCGTCGGGGCGGGCCCGGCCGGGCTCGCCGCCGCCGTCGAGGCCGGGCTGGCCGGTCACGAGGTCGTCCTGCTCGAGCGCGCGGAGCGGATCGGCGGCCAGATCGCGCTCGCCGGGCGCACGCCCGGCGGGGAGGAGCTTGCCCGCTCGCTCGTCGCCAACTACGAGCATCTGCTCGAGCGCGCGCAGGTCGAGCTCAGGCTCGGGGTCGACGCCGATGTCGACGGCGTCGAGGCGCTGGAGCCGGCTGCGGTCGTCGTCGCCACGGGCGCGAGGCCGTACGCGCCGCCGCTGGCCCCGTCGGGGATCGAGACCGTGCAGGCGTGGGACGTCCTGGCCGGCGGCGACCCGCCCGCGGGGCTCCGGGTGGTCGTGGCGGACTGGGGCGGCGATCCCTCCGGGCTGGACGCGGCCGAGCTGCTGCGGGCGGCGGGGAACGAGGTCATCCTGGCGGTCGCCGCAGTCGCGGTCGGCGAGGGCGTCCACCAGTACCGCCGCAACCTCTACCTGCAGCGCCTGTACCGGGCCGGCGTCGATGTCCGCCACCATCTCCGCCCGGCGGGCGCCGACGGCGGCGCCGTCCGCTGCCGGAACGTCTTCGCGCCCGAGCTCGAGGTCGAGCTGCCCGCCGACCTGCTCGTGCTGGCGCTCGGCCGGGTGCCCGAGGACGCGCTCGCGCCGGCGCTCGCCGAGCGCGGCCTGCCGGTGGACGAGGCGGGCGACTGCCTGTCGCCGCGTTCGCTGGAGGAGGCGATGCTCGAGGGGACGCTCGCCGCGCGGCGCCTCTCAGCTAGGCTCCCGCGGCGGTCCTGACCGCGCGGTCAAACACGTCCAGGAGGTATCCCCAGGTGATCGTCCCCGAGCTCCCTGCCGAGATCCACGAGCTGAAGGCGCGCGTCGGCCGCTTCGTCGAAGGCGAGGTCTATCCGCTCGAGGCTCGGATCGCCGAGCGCGGGTCGATCGACCACGCCGAGGTCGACGAGCTCCGGCGCAAGGCGCGCGGGGAGGGCTTCTCGATGCTCAACATGCCGGTCGAGCACGGCGGCCGGGCGCTCTCCATGCTCGGCCAGGTGGCGCTCGAGGAGGAGTCGGGCAAGGCGACGAATGGCCTCGGCTTCGCCGTGGTCGACCGCGGCCCGCGCGAGCTGCTCGAGATCGCCACGCCCGAGCAGGCAGAGCGGTACGTGGCGCCGATCGTGCGCGGCGAGTACCGGGAGGCGTGGGCGCTCACGGAGCCGGGCGCCGGCTCGGACCTGAGCGGCCTCCAGGCCACCGCCGTGCGCGACGGAGACGGCTGGGTGCTGAACGGCGAGAAGTGGTTCGTCACGAGCGAGGGCGACCCCGGCGTCTACATCGTGCTCGCCGTCGCGGAGGGAGAGCAGACGCTGTTCCTGGTCGAGCCGGGGACGCCGGGCCTGCGGATCGAGCGGACGCCCGGCTTCCTCCACGACCCGTATCTCGACGTCCATCCGGAGCTGGTCTTCGAGGATTGCCGCGTCCCCGAGGCGAACCGCGTGCCCGCCTCCGGCGACGCGGGCGCCAAGGAGTGGATCCTCGTCGAGCGGCTCTTCATCGCCGCGCGCTGCTGCGGCGCCGCGCTGCGCCTCGTCGACCTGGCGACCGGGTGGGCGCAGGAGCGCGAGGCCTTCGGCTCGGCCCTCGCCGGCTACCAGGGCGTGTCGTTCCCGCTCGCCGACTCGCTGACGGAGCTGCACGCGGCGCGGCTGCTCACGTATCACGCCGCGCACGCGTTCGACACGCTGGCCGACCGGAGCGTCGTCCACGGCAAGGTCTCGATGGCGAAGCTGTACGCGTCCGAGATGGCCGGGCGGGTGGCCGACCGCGCCGTGCAGGCGCTCGGCGGCCGCGGCTACATGCTCGAGAGCCCGGCCGCCCGCTTCTACCGCGAGCTGCGCGTCGACCGGATCTGGGAGGGCACGAGCGAGATCCAGCGGCTGGTGATCGCCCGCGGCCTGTTCAAGCGCGGCGCCGCTCCGTACCTCGGCTGGGAGTAGTCAGCTCTCGGCCGTGAACAGCGTCAGCTGCAGCCCGGCCGGCCCCTCCAGGCGTGCGTTGAGCGACCCCCAGGGCGTCGTCGTCGGCTCCGCGATCACCGTCGCACCTACGCCGGCAAGGCTGCGCAGCGTCGCCCCCGAGTCGTCGACCTCGAACGCGACGCGGACGTGGCCGGCGACCCGCCGGCCCACCTCGACCTCGTCGATGTACGCCGCCTGGACCGCGTCGACCAGCTCGAGCGTGGCGCGGCCGGCTTCCAGGATCGCGATGTGCCCGCCGGGAGCGGCGGGCGTCGGCCGCTCGCGGAGCCCGAGCGCGTCCCGGTAGAACCGGACCGCTTCCTCGAAGTCGCTCACGGTCACGACGAGGCGCAGCTGGTGGACGGTTGCTTCCGGCATGGGTGCTCCTCCTTGTCGATCGGGGTCGTCTCGGGCGGCCGTCACCCGTGGACGACGCGGGCGTCCAGGCCCACCGCTCCCTCGGGTAGCACGAGCAGCGGGTTCACCTCGACCTCGGCCAGCTCCGGGTGCTCCGCGGCCATGCGCGAGAGCGCCGCCGCGGCTTCCGCCGCCGCAGTGACGTCGAGCGGCGGGCGTCCGCGGGCGCCGAGGAGCAGGGCCGCCCCGCGGAGCGACCGAATCAGCTCCTCGGCCTCGCCGGCGGAGGCGGGCGCGAGCGCGACCGCCGTGTCGCGGAGCACCTCGGCGTGGATGCCGCCGAGGCCGACGAGAAGCAACGGGCCGAAGCGCGGGTCGCGGCGGCAGCCGACGATCAGCTCGACGCCGGCGGCGATGTCGGCCATCCGCTCGACCATGTAGCCGTCCGGCCGCAGGCGCTCGTCCAGCGCGGCGTACGCCGCCGCGAGCGCAGCGCCGTCGGGAATCGCGAGCACGACGCCGCCGGCATCGGACTTGTGCAGCAGGCCGAGCGCCTTCAGGACGACCGGATACCCGAGCTCCGCCGCCGCCGCGAGCGCGTCCTCGGACGTCTTGACCGGGCGGGCCTCCACGAGCGGAACGCCGGCGCCGGCGACCACGGCGCGCGCGGCGAGGTAGCCCTCGTCGCCCGCGGGCGCACGAACGGCCGGCGCAGCTTCGGGCACGCCTCGCGCCGGGCGCTCCGCGAGCTGCGCGAGCCGGGCGAGCGACCCGAGCGCCGACTCGATCTCCCGGTGGACGGGCACGCCGCCCCGGCGCAGCTCGCGCGCCGGCGGCGCGTCCCAGTACATCAGCTGGCAGGAAAGCGGCCTGTCGCTCGTCGCGGCGATCGCCGCCAGGCTGCGCGCGATCTCGACCTCGCGGGGGCCGATGCCGTCCGACACGTCGTCGTAGCCGCCGAGGTACCCGGTCAGCACGACGGCGTCGACCTCGCCCGACCCGAGAATCGCGCGCACGACCCGCTCGTACGAGGAGGCGTCGTGCTCGCCGGCGCCCGCCAGGTCGACCGGGTTGACGGTGACCGACGTCGGCGGCAGCTCGGCCCGGAGCTTCGCGCGGAGGTCGTCGGAGAGCGCCGGCAGCTCCAGGCCGGCGGCGATCGCGACGTCGGCGGCGATCACCCCCGTGCCGCCCCCGTCGCTGACCAGGGCGATGCGCCGGCCTCGCGGCAGGCGGTGCGTGAGCAGCGCCTGGGCGACGTCGACGAGCTCCTTCGGCGTCGCCACACGGACGATCCCGGCGGCCCGACAGGCGGCGTCGATGGCGGCGGAGTCGCTGACGAGCGCGCCCGTGTGCGAGCGCGCGGCGCGCGCGGCCGCGTCGCTGCCGCCGGGGGCCAGCAGGACGACCGGCGTTCCCGCCGCCGTGGCGGCGGCGGCGGTCCGGGCGAACCGGCGGCCGTCGCGGAAGTCCTCGACGTACGCCGCGATCACGCGCGTCTCGCCGTCCTCGGCGAACGCGTCCACGAGGTCGGCCGCCTCGAGGTCGGCCTGGTTGCCGATCGACGCGACGCGGGAGCAGCCGAGCCCGACGTCGGCGGCGAGCAGCGCGACCTCGTAAGCGACGTTGCCGCTCTGCGAGATCAGCCCGATCGGCCCCGCCGGCAGGTGCGAGAAGCCGACGTCCAGCTCGGCCGCGGCGTCGAAGATGCCGTTGCAGTTCGGGCCGAGCAGGACGGCGCCGCCCGAGCGCACGCGCTCGACGACCGCCCGTTCGCGCCGTGCGCCGTCCTCGCCGAGCTCGCCGAGGCCGGCGCTGATCGCGACGATCGCGCGCGCGCCGGCCGCGAGCGCGCCGTCGACGCCCTCCTCGAAGCCGGCTGCCGGTACGGCGATCACGACGAGCTCGGGCGGATGCGGGAGCTCCGCGAGCGAGCGATAGGCGGCGTGCCCGAGGATCTCGCCGCCGCCGCGGTTGACGAGGAAGATCTCGCGTCGATGTGCCCCCCGCAGCGCTCCGCGCGCGATCCAGTGACCCCACTTGGCGGGGTCGCGGGAGGCGCCGAGCACCGCGACCGACGCCGGCGCGAACAGTGAGGCGACGGGACGTGTCACGGCTCGACGTCCTCGCGCACGAGGCCGAAGAGGATGCCGTCCACCCAGTCGCCGTGCCGGCGGTACGCCTTGCGTCGCACGCCCTCGCGCACGAAACCGACCCGCTCGGCGTGCGCGATCGCGCGCTCGTTGAAGCCGTAGACCTCGAGCTGAAGCCGGTGGATGCCGAGCTCGAAGAGGAGATGGCGCTGGAAGAGCCGCGCGGCGTCGTCGCCGACGCGCCGGCCGCGGAATCGCGGATGCACGGCGAGGCCGCCGAGGCTCGCGATGCTGCTCCGCCTGTTGACGAGCTCGAACTGCATCGTCCCGGCGCGCTCGCCGTCGACCTCGACCACGAAGAGGCCGAACGCCTCCGGCTCCTCGATCGAGCGATCGACCAGCGCGTTGATCTCCTCCGGCGCGGTCGGCCGGACCGCCGCGAGGAACGGGGCAACCTCGTCGTGCGCGAACAGCTCGGCGAGGAACTCGACGTCGTCCGTGCCGGCGCGGCGGAGGGAGACGTTCACCGTCCGGCAGCCTGTGCGCTCGCCCTGTCGGCCCGCCGCCGCCGGAGCGAGACCGCCCCGGAGCCCAGCGCGACTCCGAGCAGGATCAGCGCCAGGCCGCCGACCGCCGCCGCCGTGATCGGCTCGTCGAGGAGCAGCGCACCGTAGGCGAGCGCGAAGGCGGGCATCAGGTAGGTCACCAACGAGGTCCGGCGCGCCCCGTAGAGGCGGAGCAGCCTGTAGAGGACGAGCTGGGCGAGCGCGGTCCCGACCAGCGCCAGCAGGAGCAGGCCGGTGATCGCCCGCCAGCCCGGCGCCGACGCGGGTAGCTGGAAGAGCGAGAGGGGAAGCAACATCAGGCCCGCGGCGAGCATGGAGCCGGCCGCCAGCACCGGCCCCGGCACGGAGCGGACGCGCAGCTGCCCGTAGATCGCGCCGGAGGCGTAGGAGGCCGAGGCGAGCACGACCGCCAGAGTCCCGGCGACGGCCCACCAGCCGCCGCTCGGGTGGAAGCCGGCAAGCAGCGTGACGCCGGCGGTGCCGAGAGCGACGCCCAGCCAGCGAACGGGGGCGATGCGCTCGTGCGGCAGGAACTGGAGACCGAACAGGAACGAGAAGATCGGCACCGTGGCCTGCGCAATGCCGGCCACCGTCGAGTCCACGTGCGTCTCGCCCCAGGCGACCAGCCAGAACGGGATCGCGGCGTTGATCGCGCCGAGCACGACCGCGTCCTGCCAGGAGCCGCGCAGACCGTCGAGCGCAGGCCGCCGTCCCAGCGAGACCACGACGTAGGGAATCAGCACGGCGGCGGCGATCAGGGAGCGGGCCGCCATCAGCGGAGCCGGCTCGAGGTCCTCGACGGCGAGCTTGATGAACAGGTACGACGCGCCCCACGCGGCGGCCAGGAACAGCAGCAGCGGCCAGTAGCCTCGGCTCACGGCCGCACGTTATCGGCGCGCCCGCGCCAGGCCGGTCGCCAGCGCGGTGCCGCCGAGCACGAGCGCGAGCCCGGCGACCGCGATCGCGGTCACCTGCTCGTCGAGGAAGACGGCCCCGTACACGAGCGCGAAGGCCGGCACCAGGTACGTGACGAGGATCGCCCGCGAGGCGCCTGCCGAGTTGATGATCGTGAAGTAGAGGAGGTAGGCGAAGCCGGTGCCGAGCGCGCCGAGCGCGATCACCGCGGCGATCGCGCCGGCGCTGGGCGCCTCGTCCGGGAGCTGCGCCAGCCCGAACGGGGCGACCAGGATCGTCGCCGCCGTGAGCTGCCCGATCGACGCCTGCAGCGGCGGCAGGCCCCGTAGCGCCTTGCCCGCGTAGAGCACCGAGGCGGCGTAGCAGGTTGCCGTGCCCAGCACGGCGATCGCGCCCACGAGCTGGCCGCCGCGCTGGTCCCCGACGAGCAGCGCGACGCCGGCGAAGCCGATCGCGATCCCGATCAGCCGCAGGCCCGTGACGCGCTGGGTCGGGTCGAGCCGGAGCGCCAGGATCGCCGTCAGGATCGGCGCGGCGGCCTGGATCACCGCGGTCAGGCCGGAGTCGATCCGCTCCTCGGCGAACCCGAGCAGCCAGAACGGGAGCGCGTTGTTGGCCAGCCCGAGGACCGCGACCGGGACGATGTAGCCGCGCAGCGGCCCCAGGCCGCCGCGCGCGACCGCGATCGGCAGCAGCACCGCGACGCCGATCGCCACCCTGCCGAGGACGACGACCGACGGCGCGAGCTCGTCGACGCCGAGCTTGATGAACATGAAGCTCGATCCCCAGATCGCCGAGAGCAGCAGGAGCAGGAGGGCGGCGCGACGGCTCACGGCGTCCCGCGACCGTATCCGCTCGCGCTGCTCCGACGGCTGGACCCGCCGCCCGCCGCCGTCCCGGCCGGCGGGTAGACTGGCCCCCTGAGCTCAGTCGCGGAACAGCAGCTTCACCGCCAGCTCGGCCTCACGGACGAGGAGCTCGATCGAATCGTCGACCTGCTGGGGCGTGAGCCGAACCACTTCGAGCTCGCGGTCTTCTCGCTGCTCTGGTCGGAGCACTGCGGCTACAAGCACTCGGCGCCGCTGCTCGCCCGCCTGCCCGGCGCCGGCGCGCGCGTGCTGCAGGGACCGGGCGAGAACGCCGGCGTGCTCGACCTGGGCGACGGGCTGGCCGTCGCCTTCAAGGTCGAGAGCCACAACCACCCCTCGGCGGTGGAGCCGTTCCAGGGCGCCGCCACCGGCGTCGGCGGCATCCTGCGGGACATCGTGGCGATGGGGGCGCGGCCGGTCGCACTCCTCGACGGCCTGCGTTTCGGCGCGCCCGGCCACGCGTTCTCCCGCGCGGTCGGCGGGATCGGAAACTATGGAAACTGCGTCGGCGTGCCCACCGTCGGCGGCGAGGCGGTCTTCGACGACGCGTACGCCGACAACTGCCTCGTCAACGCGATGTGCGTCGGGCTGCTGCCGGTCGAGCGGCTGACTCGCGCCAAGGCGACCGAAGCGGGCAGCCTCGTCGTCCTCTACGGCGCGACCACCGGCCGCGACGGGATCGGCGGCGCCTCGGTGCTCGCCAGCCAGGAGCTCGGCGAGGACGCGGGCGAGAAGCGCCCGTCGGTCCAGGTCGGCGACCCGTTCACGGGCAAGCGACTGATCGAGGTCTCCGTCGAGCTGGTCGAGCGCGGGCTGGTCGAGTCGCTCCAGGACTGCGGCGCCGCGGGACTGGCGTCGTCGCTGGCGGAGATGGCCGCCGGCCTCGGGATCGACGTCCACCTCGACCGCGTGCCGCTCCGGGAGGAGGGCCTCGAGCCCTGGGAGATCATGATCTCCGAGTCGCAGGAGCGGATGGTCGCGATCGTCGCGCCCGAACGGCTCGCCGAGGTCGAAGCGGTCTGCGACCGGTGGGAGCTCGCCCACGCCGTGATTGGCGAGGTGACGGACGGCGGGCTGCTGCGCGCGCTCCACGACGAGCAGGTCGTCGGCGAGATCCCGGCGCGGCTGCTGACGGACGAATGCCCGCGCTACGAGGTCGAGCGGGAGCCGCGGGCCCCGGCGCCGGAGCTGCCCGTGGCCGGCGCGCCGTCGCCGGCGGACGCGCTCGTCGAGCTGCTCGGCTCGCCGAACCTGCGCTCGCGCGCCTTCGTCTTCCGACGCTACGACCAGCTCGTCCAGTCCCGCACCGTGCGCCGCCCCGGCCTGGACGCCGCCGTGCTGCGGCTGCGCCCGTCGTACCGCGGGCTCGCCGTCTCGCTCGACGGCCAGGGGCGCCTGGCGCGGCTGGACCCGTTCACCGGCGGCGCCCTCGCCGTGCTCGAGGCGGCCCGCAACGTCGCCTGCACGGGCGCCGAGCCGCTGGGCTTCACCGACTGCCTCAACTTCGGCAACCCCGAGAAGCCCGAGATCGGCTGGGAGCTGGCGGAGGCGATCGAGGGGATGGCGCAGGCCTGCGAGGCGCTCGGCCTGCCCGTCGTCTCCGGGAACGTCTCGCTCTACAACGACACAGACGGCCGCTCGATCCACCCGACGCCCGTCGTCGGCTGTGTCGGCTTCGTCGCCGACGTCCGGCGGGTGCCGGTCGCGTGGCGGGCGGGCGACGCGATCCTGCTGGCCTCGGCCGGGCCGGTCGGGCTCGCGGGCTCGGAGTATCAGGCCCGCTTCGGGGTCGTCTCGGGCCGCCCGCCGCAGCTGGACCTGACGGCCGAGGCGGCGCTCGTCGACTGGCTTTGGCGCCTGGCGCCGCGCTGCTCGCTCGTCCACGACACGGCCGAGGGCGGCCTCGCGGTCGCGCTCGCCGAGGCGGCGATCCATTCCGGCGTCGGCGCCGTGCTCGACCTGCCGGACGATCCCGTGGCGCTCTTCGGCGAGGGAGGCGGGCAGGCCGTCGTGGCCCTCGGGCCGGGCGTCGAGATCGATCCGGCGCCCGCGGGCGTCTTCGTGCGCCGGCTCGGCATCGCGGGCGGCGATGCCGTCTTCGGTCGGGCACTTGCGGACGTGCGCGCCGCGTGGGAGCGTGAGGCGTAGCCGTGTGCGGCGTCTTCGGGATCAGGTCGGACGAGCGGGACGTCGCCCGGATCGCCTACTTCGGCCTCTTCGCCCTGCAGCACCGCGGCCAGGAGTCGGCCGGGATCGCCGTCTCCGACCAGGGCCGGCTCACCGTCCTGCGGGACATGGGGCTCGTCGCGCAGGTGTTCAACGAGCAGCAGCTGCAGGCGCTCCCGGGTGAGGTCGCGATCGGCCACACGCGCTACTCGACCACCGGCTCGTCGCACTGGGGCAACGCGCAGCCGCTCGTCCACCACGGCCGCGCGCGCACCGTCGCGCTCGGCCACAACGGCAACCTGGTCAACTCGGAGGCGCTCCGCGAGGAGCTCGTGGCCGAGGGCGTCCGGCTCGCGTCGACCTCGGACACCGAGGTGATCGCGGCGCTGCTCGCCCGCGATCCGCGGCCGCTCCCGGAGGCCGTCGGCGGGACGATGGCGCGGCTCGACGGCGCGTACTCCGTCGTGGCGCTGGTGGAGGAGGCGCTGGTCGCCTTCCGCGACCCCCACGGCATCCGCCCGCTCGTGCTCGGCAGGCTCGGCGACGACTGGGTCGTCGCGTCCGAGACGTGCGCGCTCGACCTGATCGGTGCGTCCGTCGACCGCGAGATCCGGCCGGGCGAGGCCGTCCGGATCGACGCGGACGGCCTCCACGCCGCGCAGGCGCTGCCGGAGGGCCGCGGCGCGCTCTGCATCTTCGAGCACGTCTACTTCGCACGCCCCGACTCGCGGCTCGGCGGCACCGGGGTGCACGCGGCGCGTGTGCGGATGGGCGAGCGGCTGGCCGCCGAGGCGCCCGTCGAGGCCGAACTGGTGATGGCGATCCCCGACTCCGGGACGCCCGCCGCGATCGGCTTCGCCAAGGCCTCCGGGATCGCCTACGACGAGGGGCTGATCAAGAACCGCTACGTCGGGCGGACGTTCATCCAGCCCGACCAGGAGCTCCGCCAGCAGGGGATCAAGCTGAAGTTCAACCCGCTGGACGAGATCGCCGGCAAGCGGATCGTGGTCGTCGACGACTCGATCGTGCGGGGCAACACCATGCGGCAGCTGGTCTCGATGCTCCGCGACGCCGGCGCGGCCGAGGTGCACGTCCGGATCTCGTCGCCCCCCGTCGTCTCCCCGTGCTTCTACGGGATCGACATGGCCGACGAGGACGAGCTCGCGGCCGCGCACCGCTCGGTCGAGGAGATGCGCGACCACGTCGGCGCGACGACGCTGCACTACCTCTCCCTGGAGGGGATGCAATCGGCGACGCGGCTCCCGGAGGCATCGGTCTGCCGCGCCTGCTTCACCCGCGAGTATCCGACGGCGACCCCGCCGCGGCGCACGCTGGCCAAGCACCGCTTCGAGCCGACGCCCGCCTGAGACATGCCTCCGTCCGGCACTTTCGTCCCCGGCGCAGCAGGCCGCCATCGCATGGGATGACGGTTCGCGTCGTGCTCTACCCGGGTGCTCCTCGCCCGCATTCGCGCCGAGCGCGACGCCGCCACCGCGCTCGGTCGCACGCGGCGCAGATCGCGAACGACCAAGTGACACAGTGTTACAAGCTGAGGCGGCGTCAGGAGAACGGGTCTGCGTCGTCCTGCCTCGGACGGCGGTCCCTGATTTCTCGCGCGATCGCACGGAGAGAGTGGCTGGCGGTGTAGAACCTGCCTCGCCGTTCGCCGTGCGCAGCGAGAAGGCCGGCATCCGCCATCGCGCGGAGGTCGCGCGTCGCCATCGCCTCCGACACGTCGTCCTCCACGAGCGAGCGGTAGGTGGCGCGCTGCGCTCGAAAGCCGAGCGCAGTGTTGAAGAGCACGGGGATCACGCGCGGAGGCAGCCGCGCGCTCTGTGCCTCGATCGAGCATCGTTCCCAGAGCTCCTCGGACTCCCGCACGCGCGCGAGCAGCGTCCTCGCCTGGCGGAGATGCGCAGTCAGGGAGAACCGGACCCACTGCCGTGCGTCGTTTTCCGGATGCCACGCGCCGCCGCCGACCTCCGCGAGGACGTCGTAGTACGCCAGCGTATTGGCGCCGAGGTACTCCTCGATGCTCGCGAACGGCGGCTCGAGGATCGCCTCGCGTGCGAGGACGAGCGTCTGGATGCACCGCGCCATGCGGCCGTTGCCGTCGCTGAACGGGTGGATGAGGGTGAGGTTGAGATGCGCCATCGCGGCGCGGACCAGGGGGTGCGTCTCGTCGACGTGATTGACCGCCTCGACGAGCTCCGCCATGAGCCGCGGGACGAGCTCGACGTCGGGCCCCTCGTACACCACGTCGCCGGTTCCCTCGTTCCGGACGTAGACCCCGCCTGGACGCCAGCGACCGGGGTTCTTCGAGAGGTCGTAGCTCATCGTCATGAAATGGAGGCTGCGGATCAGCGTCTCGTCGAACTCGAAGTACGGGTCCTCGGCAAGCTGCATGACGTAGGTCATCGCGTCGCGATATCCCTCCAGCGCGCGCCGTGTTTCCTGTCCTGCC
Organism: Gaiellaceae bacterium; assembly: GCA_036555085.1. Taxonomy (GTDB): domain Bacteria; phylum Actinomycetota; class Thermoleophilia; order Gaiellales; family Gaiellaceae; genus Gaiella. The sequence goes on along the minus strand of DATBMD010000070.1, from coordinate 11,271 downwards.
TCGAGCGGCTCCTCGCCCGCCACGACCGCGGCAACGTCGTCGAGGGTCGCGTCGTAGCCTTCGATCGTGTTGGAGCCCTGGACTGCGCGCGCGAACGTCAGGCGGCGCAGCGAGCCCACCCAACGGCGTGGCGCAGAGATCTGCCAGCGCAGGGTCTGCCGGAGGTCGTCGATCTCGGTGAGGACCTCACGTTCGCGGTCGTCGAGTTCGGGCGTGGCGTAGAGCATGTCGTAAATGATAAAACAATGCGACATGGTGGCAAATACTTTTAGACATAACGACATGCGCTGATGGCCGCACGGAACGGCCTCGTCCAGCGGCTCTGGAGCTACTGCAACTTCCTCCGCGACGACGGGCTCTCGTACGGCGACTACCTCGAGTGCGCTCCGAGCACCCCGCGGACTTCGTGTCGTGCTTCGCCGCTCGGGAGGAGACAGAGTTGTTCAAGCGGTTCGCCTACGACGAGCTGCTCGCGCGCGACAAGGTCTCGCTCGACCTGGTCTGGCTCCGCGACGAATCGCTCGAGGATCTCGACAACCTGCCGCCGCCCGACGTGATCGCGCAGAAGATCGTCGACGACCTGGAGGCGGCGCTGGCGGAGTTCGCCGCCGTCGCCGCGTCGCTCGCTCAGCCCCCGAGCTCGCGCCAGCGGCCGTAGCGGACCGCGCGCCGCACCGTCCGCTCGTCGAGGCCCTGCTCGAGCAGCTGCTGTCGCGCCTCGCCCTCCTCGGCCAGGCGCAGGAACAGCCAGGCGATCGCGGTCACGGTGACGAGCGAGCCGACGAGCATCAGCACGCCGCCGGCGAGCGCCTGGTCGGCGGTCGGCGAGAGCCCCAGGTACTCGTCGCCGCGGTCGTAGACCCCGTACAACGGCTCGCCCGCCCAGAGGAAGACGTTCGCGAGCAGCGTCTCCACGAGGCGCACCGCGACGATGTAGGCGAGCTTCGCGCCGGTGCCGAACCACTCGGGCGCGGGGAGCGTCTCGAGCACGGGCAGCCACATCACGATGCCGGCGGTGAAGAAGGCGACGTGCTCGAGCGCGTGCACGAGCGAGTGCTCGACGGCGGCCTCGTACATGAACGGCAGGTGCCAGAGGGCGAGGTTGGCGGCCCAGAGCGGCAGCGCCACGAGCGGGTTCGCGAGCGCGCGCAGCTGCCTGACGGGAAGCACCGCGAGCAGCGGCTGCAGAAGCGGGCCGTTCAGCCCGGCGAGCAGGCAGAGCGGCGCCAGGTCGCCGAGCAGCACGTGCTGGGCCATGTGGACGCTGAAGAGCTCCTCCTCGCCGACCGCCGCGAGCGGCGAGGCCACGGCCGCGAGCAGCAGCACGATCCCGAGCGCGAACAGCGCGATCCGCCACCACGGCACCGGCTGCCCCCGCCGGGCGAGCGTCCGGGCGCGCACGCCGTACGCGACCGCGATCGCGGCGATCGGGGCGAGCTGGAGCGGGTCGGCCGTCCAGCTCGTCAGCAGCGACACGGCGAGCACGGGCTGACCGTAGCGCCCGCGCCCCTACGATCGCCGTGTGCAGCTCTTTCACTACCACGTGCTCACGCGCGGCGTCCGCGAGCGCGAGGAGCACTACCGGCGGCTCGGCTTCCGGCTCGTCGCGCGGTACGGGACGCTCGGCGGCGAGCAGGTGGCGGCCGGGCCGGCGCAGGGCTGGGACGAGCTCGATGCGGGCGGCTTCCGGCACCGGCTGACGGAGCTCGAGCGAGGCGGTCTCAACGTCGTCGTGCAACCCGGGCGCACAGAAGAGCCGCTCGTCGACCATATCGGCGTACTGCTGACGCCGCCCGAGCAGGAGCGCGTCCTCGAGCGGGCGAGCGCGGCAGGGCTGCGCGTCCAGGACCGCGGCGGCCGGCGGACCTTCGTCGCGACGGGCGCCGGCTTTCGGCTCGAGCTGCGCACCGATGCCCCTCCGCCCGCGACGCCCTGGGAGGTGACGCTCGCCACGGCCGACCCCGGGCACGCGACCGGCGCGCTCGCCGCGCTCGTAGGCCCACCGGTCTCGGACGGTGCGGTCACGCTCGGCCGCGGCTGCGTCCGCTTCGTCGCCGGCGGGCCCGAGGGCCGGCCGCAACTCGTCGCCGAGCGCGTCGGAGCGGCGGCGTAGACTCGACCCGTGGCCGCAGGGGACCGGACGTACGCCGCTGCAGGTGTCTCCCTCGCGACGGCGGACGCGATCGTCGAGCGGCTGCGCAGCGCCGTGGAGGCGACCCGCACGCCCGCGGTCGCCGGCGCTTTCGGGGCCTTCGCCGGCCTCTACGCGCTCGACGAGCGCCGCCTGCTGGCCGCGTCGACCGACTCGGTCGGCTCGAAGCTCGTCCTCGCACGCCGCGCCGGACGGTTGCGTTGGTGCGGGATGGATCTCGCCGCCCACTGCATCAACGACGTGCTCACCACAGGCGCCGAGCCGCTGTTCCTGCTCGACTACGTCGCCGCGAACGAGATCGACCCGGCGCAGATCGTCGAGCTGGTCGAGGGCGCCGCCGACGTCTGCCGCGCGGCGGGCTGCGCCATCCTCGGCGGCGAGACCGCGGAGCTGCCCGGGATCTACCGGGAGGAGGAGCTCGACTTCTGCGGGACGTGCGTGGGCCTCGTCGAGCGCGCTGCGCTGGTCGACGGGTCGCGCGTCCAGGCCGGGGACGCCGTCGTCGGCTTCGCCTCCGCGGGCATCCACGCCAACGGTTTCTCGCTCGTGCGCCGCCTCGTGGGCGACGACCCGTTCGACGCCGACCTGCTGCTCCCGCCCACCCGGCTGTATCTCGACGACGTCCGCGCGCTGCGAGCCCGCGCGGACGTGCGCGCGCTCGCGCACGTCACGGGCGGCGGGATCGCGGGCAACCTCGCCCGTGTGCTGCCCGACGGCCTCGGCGTCGTGCTCGACCCGGCCGCGTGGCAGCGGCCGCCGGTCTTCGCCTGGCTCGCCGACCGCGGCGTGCCCGAGGACGAGCTGCGGCGCGTTTTCAACATCGGGATCGGCTTCTGCGCGGTGATCCCGCCGACGGCTGTGCGGGACGGCGACGTCGTGATCGGGCGCGTCGAGGCCGGCGTCGACGGCGTCGTCTGGAGCGACCGCTGATCGGAGTGCTCGTCAGCGGCGCCGGCACGAACCTGCAGGCGCTGCTGGACGAGCGGCTGCCCGTGGTCGCCGTCGCATCGAACGCGGCGGGCGCCGTCGCGCTCGAGCGGGCCGAGCGGGCCGGGGTGCCGACGGCCGCCTTCGAGCTCGGCGACTATCCCGACCGCAACGCGCGCGACGCCGCGATGGCCGCGTGGCTGGAGGAGCAGGGCGTCGGGCTCGTCGTCTGCGCCGGCTACATGCACCTGCTGCGGCCGTGCTTCCTCGCGCGCTTCCCCGGCCGCGTCGTCAACGTCCATCCGGCACTGCTGCCCGCCTTCCCGGGCGCGCACGCGGTCGAGGACGCGCTCGCGGCGGGCGTCGCCGAGACCGGCGCGAGCGTCCATCTCGTCGACGAGGGCGTCGACACCGGCCGGGTCCTGCGACAGGAGCCGGTCGCGGTGTGCCCCGGCGACACGGCCGAGACGCTGCACGCGCGGATCCGCGAGGCAGAGCACCGCCTCCTGCCCGCGGTCGTGCGGGAGCTGATCGAAGCGTGACCGTCCAGCGGGCGCTGCTGTCGGTCTACGACAAGAGCGACCTGGCCGGCTTCGCGGCGGGGCTGCACGACGCCGGCGTCGAGCTGGTCGCGAGCGGCGGCACCGCTGCCCTCCTGGCCGAGGCCGGCCTGCCCGTGACCTCCGTCGAGGAGCTGACCGGCTACCCGGCGATGCTGGGTCACCGGGTCGTCACCCTCCACCCGGTCGTGCACGGCGGCATCCTCGCGCGCCGCGACGTCCCCGGCGACCTCGAGGAGCTCGAGGCCCACGGGATCGGCCGGCTCGACCTCGTCTGCGTCGGCCTGTACCCGTTCGAGCGGGTGGTCGCCGGCCAGGCGGTCGACGAGGCGGAGGCCGTCGAGCTGATCGACGTCGGCGGGCCCGCACTCCTCCGCGCCGCCGCGAAGAACCACGCGCACGTGGCGGTCGTCAGCCGGGCCGAGGACTACGGGCCCGTGCTGGCCGAGATACGCGGGACCGGCGGCGTCACCGCCGAGACGCGCCGGCGGCTGGCGCTGCGGGCGTTCGCGACGACGGCCGCCTACGACGGCCAGATCGCCGCCTGGCTCGGTCGCGACGAGCCGTTCCCGGAGACGTTCGCCCCGGTCTTCGATCGCGCGCTCGAGCTCGCCTATGGCGAGAACCCGCACCAGCGCGCCGCGTTCTACGCGCAGCGAGGCATCCGGACGCACGTGCTCTCGCGCGTCGAGCAGCTGCACGGGAAGCCGCTGTCGTTCAACAACCTCAACGACCTGTCGGCCGCCCGCCAGGCCTGCCTCGCCTTCGAGGAGCCCGCCTGCGTGATCGTCAAGCATGCCAACCCGTGCGGGGTCGGGGTGGGGGACACGATCGAGCAGGCGTACGAGCGGGCGCTCGCCGCGGACCCCGTCTCGGCGTACGGCGGCGTCGTGGTGCTCAACGCCGCTGTCAGCGCGGCGCTCGGCGAGCGGCTGGCCGAGCAGTTCGTCGAGGTGCTGTTCGCGCCGGGCTACGACGACGCCGCGCTGCCGCTGCTCGTGCAGAAGCCCGGGACGCGGATCCTCAACGACCTCGAGCGGCGCCGGTTCGTCCCGGCCGAGCGCGACCTCAAGCGCGTGCTGGGCGGGGTGCTCGTGCAGGACCGCGACCTCGAGCCGGACCGGCGCGAGGACATGGAGATCGTCTGCGGCGAGCCGACCGAGGCGCAGTGGCGCGATCTCCTGCTGGCCTGGGCGGTCGTCCGGCACGTGTCCTCGAACGCCGTCGTCCTCGCGCGCGAGGGCCAGACGATCGGCATCGGCGGCGGCCAGACGAGCCGCGTCGACGCAGTCCGGATCGCCGTCGAGAAGGCGCGCGCGCTCGGGCACCCGCTCGACGGCGCGGTTCTCGCCTCGGACGCGTTCTTCCCCTTCGCCGACGGCGTGGAGCTGGGGCTGTCGGCGGGCGTCACGGCGATCGTGCAGCCCGGCGGCTCGAAGCGCGATCGCGAGGTCGTCGCCGCCGTCGAGGCCGCGGGGGCGGCGATGGTTCTCACCGGCCGCCGGCATTTCCGGCACTAGTCGCGCATCCGCGCCAGGCGCTGCCATCCGGCGACGGCCAGTAGGGTCGGGTAGTCCTCGTCGCCCGGCTCGACGACGGCATCGACCGCGATCCCCGCCTCGAGCACAGCCTGCAGGAGCCCGGCCAGCGGTACGTGGTTGACTCCGACCCGCGGTCGGATTCCCGCCCCGAAGCCGGGCCCGTCCTCGCGCCAGCCGCGCGCTCGGTAGCCGGCGTGCAGCCGGTGCGGGGAGCCGTCCCGGCGCTCGACCCCCGGGGCGCAGAAGCACGGGTGCGTGCCGACGTGGACGAACCGGCCGCCTGGCCGGAGCACGCGCGCCGCCTCCCGGTAGGCAGCGCCGACGTCGTCCAGGTCGGTGTGGACGAGCACGGCGACCACGGCGTCGAACGTGCCGTCGGGAAACGGCAGGCTCGCCGCGTCCGCCTGCCGCAACTCCGTCTCCGGCCCGACGCGCTCCCGCGCGACCCGCAGCTGATCGAGGGAGACGTCGATGCCCACCACGTCCCAGCCCTGCGCGGTCAGCGTCGGCAGCGCGACGCCGGTGCCGCAGCCGAGGTCGAGGCAGCGGCCCGGCCCCGGGCCGAGCAGCTCGGCCGTCGTTGCCACCGCGACCGCCGTGACCCCGGCCGCCGGCCCGCTCCGCACCTCGTCGTCATACCATGCGGCGATCCCGTCGTATCTGGTCGGGCCGGCCATACGGGCATCGTAGGGCGGCCGGTGCCGCGGCGCCTTCAGTCCTGGCCGCAGCCTTCGGCGGCGCCCGGCGGGTGGCCGGCTGGCGTTAGGCTTCCCGCCCGAATGGCCCGCGAGTACCCGACCGTTCTCGGCCTCGTCGGCGACACGCCGATCGTCAGGCTGGATCGGTTCGGCGCCGGCGTGGCGCCGACGCTGCTCGCGAAGCTCGAGTACCTGAACCCGGGCGGCTCGGTCAAGGACCGGATCGGGCTGGCGATGATCGAGGCAGCTGAGCGCGACGGCTTGCTCCGGCCCGGCGGCACGATCGTCGAGCCGACCTCGGGCAACACCGGGGTGGGGCTCGCGATGGCCGCCGCGCTCAAGGGCTACCGGTGCATCTTCGTGATGCCCGACAAGATGAGCCAGGAGAAGATCTCGATGCTGCGGGCGTACGGCGCCGAGGTCGTGATCACCCCCACGGCCGTCGAGCCCGACTCGCCGGAGAGCTACTACTCCGTCTCCTCGCGCCTCGCCGAGGAGATCCCCGGCGGCTTCAAGCCCGACCAGTACTCGAACCGGGCGAACCCGGACACGCACTACGCGACCACGGCGCCCGAGATCTGGGAGCAGACCGGCGGCGAGGTCGACTCGATCGTCGTCTCCGTCGGGACGGGCGGCACGATCTCCGGCATCGGCCGCTACTTCAAGGAGCGCAGGCCCGAGGTCCTGGTCGTCGGCGCCGACCCGGAGGGCTCCGTCTACACCGCCGACGAGCAGCACCCGGTCGGCCCTTACCTGGTCGAGGGGATCGGCAAGGACGCGTGGCCGCAGACGATGGACCCGGCGGCCGTCGACGAGTGGATCCGCGTCTCCGACCGCGACTCGTTCCTGACGGCGCGGAGGCTGGCGCGCGAGGAGGGCCTGCTCGTCGGGGGCTCCGGCGGGTCGACGGCGTGGGCAGCGCTTCGCGTCGCGGAACGGCTCGGGCCGGAGGCCAAGGTGCTGCTCCTGCTCCCCGACTCCGGCCGCTCCTACCTCTCGAAGATCTTCGACGACAACTGGATGATCCAGTACGGGTTCATGGAGCGGCACGCGCCCGTGCCGACCGTCGAGGACGTGCTCCGCTTCAAGCGCACGGAGGACGCCGACCTGCCGGCTCTCGTCACGATCGACGCCCACAAGAAGGTCGGCGCGGCGATCGACCTGATGCACCGATACGGGATCTCGCAGCTGCCGGTCGTCCGGCACGAGGCGGCCGAGTCGCTCACCGACATCGTGGGCTCGATCCAGGAGCGCAGCCTGCTCGATCGCGTCTTCAAGAACCCGGACGCGCTGAACGACGACGTCGCGGTGGCGATGCAGCCGCCGCTCGCCATCGTCGACGTCGGCGCCTCGCTCGACGACGTCTTCACCGACCTCTCCGGCGCGAGCGCCGCGGTCGTCGTCGGCGCGGCCGGCCGCCCGGCCGCGATCCTGACGCGCTCCGACCTGCTCGAGTTCCTCGCCCAGCAGCGCGGGCGGATCGGCAGCTAGTGCGGCGTCTCGTAATGATCCACCGGTTTCTCGATTCGCCAACGACTCTGTCCGCGCGCGCCGCACTCGCCGTTCACTAGCGGGCCGGACAGGTCCGGCCCCTACGGGGGTTTCCGTGCAAGGTTTGGAGGGCCGGACAGGTCCGGCCCCCCACGGGGGTTCCGTGCAAGGCTTGGAGGGCCCGACCGGCTGCGGCCGTGCGGTACGGTTCCCGCCATGAGCTGGCTCGACCGTCTGCGGCGCTGGATCTGGCGCGTCGAGGAGGGCTCGAACGAGCTGGAGTACACGGTGCTCGACGAGGTGCACCGCGCCGAGAACGCGCTCGACACGGCCACGCACGGCCAGTTCTACGACGCCGTCGAGGGAATGGACGACCGCGCCGAGCGCCTGCTCGGGGAGCTCCACCTCGACCAGGACCCCGGCTCGCCGGCCGCCAACGGCGACGCCGAGCGCGGCCGCGAGGCGTGACGGTGTAGAGTCGCCGCATGGGATTCCTCGACAAGCTGCTGGGGCGGACGAAGGAAACGGCGTCCGATGTTGCCGGCAAGGCGGAGACCGCAGCCGACAAGACGGGCCAGGCCGCGGAAGCGGCCTACGACAAGTCGAAGGACGTCGCCGAAGAGGCGATCGACAAGTCGAAGGACGTCGCCGACGACGCGATCGACAAGGCGAAGGACCTTGCCGGCGGGTCGTCGTCCGACACGCCGCAGACCTAGACCGCCACCGCTGCCGCGCGAACGAAGCTCGCGGCGTGGCCGCGGGCGTTTGCCTGCTGCAGCTCGGCGGCGGAGAGCGCCCCGATCCGCTCGAGCAGGGCGAGCTCGTCGCGCAGGTGCGTGCGCATCATCTCGGGGCCGTCCGTCGCGATCGTGAAGGCGACGTCGTGCTCGACGAAGGCGCGGACCGTCTCGCGGACCGCCGACTCGTCTGCCAGCGCCTTCGTCAGCAGGTTCGAGGTCGGGCAGATCTCCAGGACGACGCCGGCGTCGCGTAGCAGCCGCATCAGCTCCTCGTCGCCCGCGGCCAGGATGCCGTGGCCGATGCGATCCGGGCGCAGATGCTCGACGACGTCGCCGATCTCCTCGCGGCCGGTCGCTCCCTCCTCGCCGACGTGGATCGTCACGCCCAGCCCCGCCGCGCGCGCGGTCTCCACCATCGGGGCGATCTGCGTGTAGTCGTAGCGCGCGCCCCCGGGGCGCGGGCCGGCGATGTCGACGCCGACGATCCCGCGCGCCGACCACCGGATCGCCTTCTCGACGATGATCTCGTTCAGGCGGGCGTCGAACGTCCGGTCCATCATCAGGATCAGGCCGGCACGCACCTGCGGGTACTCGAGGCTCGCCAGGTCGAGCCCGCGGACGGCCGCGAGGATGATGTGATCGAGGTCGCGCTCGCCGCCGCGGTTGCGCTTCATCGGGTTGAAGCGCAGCTCGAGGGTCGTGATCCCCTGCGACCGGTACGCGCCGCCGATGGCGGCGTGGACGGAGCGCTCGACGGCGAGCGGCGATGACTGGATCAGCTCCGTCCAGTGGTAGATCGCGTCGAGCGCGTCCAGGTTCTCCACACCGCGCGGGTCGGAGACCGTCACGAGTGCGTCGAACTCCCAGAAGTCCTTCACCGGGAGCGCGATCCCCTGCTCGTGGGCGAGGCTCCAGAGGATCTCGGACGCGACCGAGCCGCCGAGGTGCGTGTGGAGCTCGGCCAGGCCCTCGTGCTCGCCCCTCATCGGCCCGAGTCTACGCGGGTCCGCCCGCCCGCCGCCGTGGCTCGGTCAGGCCGCGAGGCGCCCGACGAACGCCTGCAGCTCCGGCAGCACGCGCGGGTCGATCGTGTGCGGCACCGGCGACTCCCGCCAGAGCACGTCGGCGCCCGCCCCGCGGAGCAGCGCCGCGGCCTCGCGGCCGAACTCGACCGGGATCACCGGATCGAGCGAGCCGTGCCCGATCGCGACCGGGTAGCCCTCGAGCCCGTCCAGGTCGAGCGCGAACCCCTCCACCCGGGGGACGAAGCCGGACAGCGCGACGATCCCGGCCGGGCGCGGGCGGCCCGCGCCGAGCCCGAGCGCCCAGCTCATCACGGCGCCCTGCGAGAAGCCGCCCAGCACGGTCCGCTCGATCGGCAGGGGCAGGCCGTCGAGCCAGCGGGCGGCCTGCTCGAACGTCGGGAAGAAGGTCGCCGGCTCGGGCGTCGGGATGCCGCCGAGGCGGTACCAGTGCGCTCCGCCCGGCGGCAGGGACAGCGGCCCGCGCGGCGTCAGGCCGAGCAGCCGGCGCTCCGGGTCGAGGGCGTCCAGCAGCGGGAACAGGTCGCGCTCGTCGGCGCCGCGGCCGTGCAGCAGCACGAGCGCCCCCTCGGGCTCGCCCGCGGGCTCGCGGACGAGCGCCTCGAGCGTCGTCACGTGCGCGCCCACGGCCTCGGCTCCGGCAGCGGCGTCAGCACGCGCTCGATCTGTGGGCGCAGGTGCTCGAACGCCGGTGGCAGCGTCAGCGCCTCGCCGAGGTGCTCCGGGTCCTCGTCGACCGCGAACCCGGGCCCGAGCGTCGCGATCTCGAAGAGCACCCCGCTGGGCTCGCGGAAGTAGATCGAGCGGAACCAGAAGCGGTCGATGATGCCGCTGGGATGGCGGCCCGCCTCCTGCACCGCGCGGAGCCACGCCTCGTGCTCCTCGGTCGTCGACGACCACGCGATGTGGTGGACGGTGCCGGCGCCGCCGATACCGCGGTCGGCCGGCGGCGGATCGTACGCGTAGAGGCCCCCGCGCAGGTCGCCGCGAGCCTCCCAGGTCGACGCGCCCGCCTGCTCGAAGCCCAGCACGCGCTCGAGCAGGTCGCGGCTCGCCTCCGGCTCGGCGGCGAAGGCGCGGACGCCGTCGAACCCCTGGAGCGCGAGCTCGGCCGGGAGCTCCGGATGCTCGGCGACGAGCGGCGGGTCGGCCGTCTCGACCACCGCGAGCTCCAGCCCGAGCCCCTCGGGATCGTCGAAGCGAAGGCGCCCGTCGACCCGCTCGAGACGCGCGACTCCGTTGTCGGCGAGGCGCCGCTCCCAGAAGCCGAGCGCCTCCTCGGAGCCGACGCGCCACGTGATCCGGTGCACCATCCCCGCGCCGGCGCGTCCCCCGCGCGCGCCCGGGTACTCGAAGAACGTGATGTCGCTGCCGGCGCTGCCTTCCTCGTCGGCGTAGAACAGGTGGTAGACGGTCGGGTCGTCCTGGTTGACGGTCTTCTTGACCATCCGCAGGCCGAGGACGCGCGTGTAGAAGTCGACGTTACGCGGCGCATCGCCGGTGATGCAGGTGATGTGGTGGATCCCCTCGAAGCGCATCGCGCCTCCTTGCTCGAATTTGGCTCGATCGTGTTCGTCGCCGATCAGGATTGCCGATCTCCGGCCGACGTGCGCGGACGAAGCGCCGGGAGGGCCGCCGGGACGAGCCGGCGGACGCTTCGGGAGCGTGTCGCGCCGGGCGCCTCGAGGTGAGCGAGTAGGCTGCCGCTGTGAAGATCGGCATCGTCGTGCCGTTCTCGTGGTCGTTCTGGGGCGCGGTCGTCGAGCACGCCGAGCTCCAGGCAGCAGCCCTCGCAGAGCTCGGCCACGACGTCCGGCTGATCATGGGCAACGATCCCCCGGGCCAGTTCACGCGCGCGCTGCATCCGCGGGTCGGGCGCCACGGCGAGCCGCCGCCCAACGTGATCCCCGTCGGGCGCTCGGTGATCGTCCCCGCGAACGGGTCGCTGCCCAACATCGTCCTCAGCCCGCGTTCGCTGGTCCGCGTCAGGCGGGTACTGGAACGGGAGCGCTTCGACCTGCTCCACCTGCACGAGCCCATGACGCCGGCGATCTGCGTGTCCTGTCTCAGCGTCGCGACGACCCCGATCGTCGCCACGCACCACGCCTCCGGCGAGCTC
>DATBMD010000055.1:0-17637 GCA_036555085.1 Gaiellaceae bacterium | reverse complement strand
GCGGCGCCGTGGTCGGTGCCGTTGTCGGCGTTCTGCTCCGCCCGGCGTCCGAACTCCGTCCAGACGAGCGTCAGCACGCGGTTCGCGAGCCCGCGGCGCTCGAGGTCGCGCTGGAAGGCGGCGAGCCCCTCGGCGACCGTGCTCAGGCCGTCATTCAGGACTCCCGACTGGTCGGCATGCGTGTCGTAGTCCCCCGGGCCGGTGAGCGCGACGGCCCGCACCGGGAAGCCGCGGTCGAGCATGGCCGCGAGGCCGGCGAGCCGCCGGCCGAAGTCGTTGTCCGGGTAGCCGGCCTTCTCGTTCGTCTTCACCTCGCCGTCCTTGCCGACGAGCCGCTCGAGCTGCTTCCGCAGCCGGGTCGCCTGCGCGGCCGTGTCGCTCGCCTTCGCGAGCATGAGATCGGGGCTCTTCGCGAGGCCCCCGAGGCCGCCGATCGCGTCCATCATCAGCTCCCCGACGACGTCCCAGACGTGGTGCGAGCCGAACCCGTAGTCGGTCGGGCTCGAGAGCGTGGAGACGGGCACGCGCGCCGTGGCCAGAGAGGGCTGGAGGTTGCCGTCGAGGCTAAGCCCCTGCATCGCGTTCTCCTCGTCGCCGACGATGTCGAGCAGCCGGCCGAGCCAGCCGGTGGACTCGCGGTAGTCGAGCGCTCCGACCTCCCAGTAGTGGCGCGACGTGAAGTGCGACTGGTCGGGGTGCGTGTAGCCGATCGACGGGAAGACGGTGAGCTTGCCCTGCTTGTGGAGCTGGGCGAACGGCTTCAGGGCCGGGTGCCAGTGCAGGCGCCCGTCCTCGCGGAACACGGGCCCGTCGCTCGCCTTCAGGGCGATGTCGGGGCGCAGCCGGCGGTAGCGGCCGTCGAAGGCCGGATAGAGGAGCGACAGCGAGTCGGCGCCGCCCGGCAGGAAGACGCTGACGAGGACGCGGTTGCCGGCGCCGGAGACGGCGGCGCGGGCGATCCCCTCGTCGAGCGCCGCGGGCCGGAGGGCGGAGGCGCCGTAGACGGTGAGGGCGAGGCCGACGCTGCGCGCGACGAAGGCGCGCCGGTTCAGGCCCGTCCCCGCCGGCATCGGCATTCCCGGCTCGATCGCCGGCAGGCCCTCGCCGGCGCGAGCAGCCCCGTGCCGGAGCAGCGACGCGCGCGTGAACTCGTCGCAGTGGTGACAGCGCTTCTGCCTCATGCCGTCTGGAGCTCCGGGCTCACGGCGATCAGGTGGCGGAGCGCGTTCAGCGTCATCACCGGGAACGTCTTCTGCCTGTAGTCGTCTGCCACGGCCGCCTCCATCGCCTTCTGCGCGAACGCGAGCAGCGCCCCGCGCGTCTCGTCGGACACCGGTGGGTTGCCCCAGAACCCGAGCGCGTCGTTGACCAGCCTGTCGGGGTCGCTCGGGACCCCCGCCCGCCCGTGCTCGGGATGCAGCGCGTAGCGGCGCAGTGCGCGGCCGGCGATGTCCCAGCGTGCGCGGAAGGTCGACGTGTCCAGCCAGCGCGCCTCGTTCCAGCCCGAGACGTTCGGCGGGTAGAAGAGCAGCTGCCCGGCCTGGATGGCCAGCCAGGTCCAGTCCTCGTGGGCGATCCGGTCGTTCCGGGCGCGGAGGAGGCCGGCCATGAAGACGACGGGCGACTTGGTCATCCGCGGGCCCTCGTACAGGGCGGGATGGCGCAGGATCGCGGCGACGACCGGGCGGATCTGGTGGCCGCTCTGCACGTACGCCGTCTGGAGGAGCGCCTGCGTCTCCTCGTCCGGCGGCACCGGCACGAAGTAGCTCCAGAGCTTGTTGACGAAGAACGGCGCGTGGGAGGGATGCTGGATCGTCATCCGCACCGCCTGCTTCCAGTGCCACGGCCCCGCCTTGCCGAAGACGACCTTCATCGCGTCGTCGTGGTACTCGCGCTTGAAGCGGAACCGCACCCAGCCGACGCCGTTTCGGTAGTCGGCCGTCCAGCCCGTGAACGCGCGCGCCTGCTCGCGCACGTCGCGCTCGGTGTAGCCGCCGCCGGCGCCGAGCGTGAACAGCTCCATCAGCTCGCGGGCGAAGTTCTCGTTCGGGCCCTCCTTCGTCGAGTTGAGCCCGTTCAGGTAGATCAGCATCGCCGGGTTGATCGCGACCCGCATCGCGAGGCCCTGGAACGAGCCGAGCCCGATCCGTCGGAAGAGCAGGTTCTGCCGGATCATCAGCCGCTGGTTGCCGACCATGTCGTTCGACGTCGCGAACCAGTCGTGCCAGACGAGCGTCATCCGCTCGACGAGCGGCCGCGAGGTGCGGACCATCCGGTCGAGCCACCAAAGGTGGTCGTGGCCGAAGCGGTCGGTGGGGGCGAGCCGGCGTCCGTCGACGCGCGGGTCCCGGCCGACGAGCTTGTCCCCCTTGGGCGGGTGCGTCAGCCACTCGACGGCTCCCTCGAGGCCCTTGGCCGCGAGCCACTTCTCCTCGCCGGGGCGCGGGCCGAAGCCGGCGCGCCAGAGCAGGCGCTCGGCCTGCTGGGGCCCGAACGGCCCCGAGTAGACGGGGAGCGGCATGTTTGAAGCGTCGGCAACGCGGGGCCGCGCGGCGCAGTCCCGAAACGGGGGATTCGCGCGCCCGTCGGGCGCTGCGGAGCCGTCGTCCGGCCGCGACTATTCTCTTCGCGATGAAGGTCGTGCTCCCCGATCGCAGCGAGCTGGAGCTGCCGGACGGCGCCACCGGCCTCGACGCCGCGCGCGCGATCGGCCCGAAGCTGGCCGAGCAGGCGGTGCTCGTCCGCACGAACGGGACCGTCCGCGACCTGAGGCTACCGCTCGCCGACGGGGAGGAGATCCAGATCCTGACGACGCGAGACGCGAGCGACCCCGACGCGCTCGCGGTCCTGCGCCACTCGGCGGCGCACCTGCTCGCCGAGGCCGTGCGGCGGCTCTATCCGGGCGTCAAGGTGGCGATCGGGCCGCCGGTCGAGAACGGCTTCTACTACGACTTCGAGTTCCCGGAGCCGATCCGCGAGGAGGACCTCGAGCGCATCGAGGACGAGATCCGCCGCGAGCTCGCCGAGGGGCGCGCGTGGGCGCGGGAAGAGATCTCGCGCGACGACGCACGCTCCCGCTTCGAGGCCGAGGGCGAGCAGTACAAGGTCGAGCTTGTCGACACCGCCGAGGGCGACATCTCGCTCTACACGCAGGGCGACTTCACCGATCTGTGCCGCGGCCCGCACCTGCAGGACTCGGGGCCGATCAAGGCTCTCAAGCTGACAGGGCTCGCCGGCGCCTACTGGCGCGGCGACGAGCGCAACACGCAGCTGACGCGGATCTACGGGACGGCGTTCTACTCACAGGCCGACCTCGAGGCATACCTCGAGCGCCTCGAGCAGGCGCGTGCGCGCGACCACAGGCGGCTCGGGCGCGAGCTCGACCTGTTCCACCTCCAGGAGGCCTCGCCCGGCTCGCCGTTTTGGCACCCGAAGGGGATGGTGCTCTGGAACACGCTCGAGGATCTCCGCCGCCGCGAGAACGCGCGGCGCGGCTACGTCGAGGTGAAGACGCCGCTGATCTACGACACGTCCGTCTGGGTGACGAGCGGCCACTGGGAGAAGTTCCGCGCCGACATGTTCCTGGTCGCCGGCGAGGGCGAGGAGCCGCACGCGAGCCTGAAGCCGATGAACTGCCCCGGGCACATGCTGCTCTTCGGCTCGCAGCTCCGCAGCTACCGCGACCTGCCGCTCCGCTACGCCGAGAGCTCGACCCTGCACCGAAACGAGCCGACCGGGACGCTGCACGGCCTCCTGCGCGTCCGGCACGTGACGCAGGACGATGCGCACATCTTCTGCTCGGCGGAGCAGATCGAGGACGAGATCTTCGGCTGCCTCGACTTCGCCGCCTACCTGTACGACCTGTTCGGGATGGAGGCTCGGTTCGAGCTCTCGACGCGGCCGGAGAACAAGCTCGGCACCGACGAGGAGTGGGACTTCACCGAGGGCGCGCTGCGCGCCGCGCTCGAGCGGAGGGAGATCGCGTTCACCGTCAACGAGGGCGACGGGGCATTCTATGGGCCCAAGATCGACCTGCACATGGCCGACGTGCTCGGCCGCTCCTGGCAGATGGGGACGATTCAGCTCGACAGCCAGATGCCGGCCCGATTCGGGCTCACCTACATGGGCGCCGACAACGCCGAGCACACGCCGTACGTCGTCCACCGGGCGCTGCTCGGCTCCCTCGAGCGCTTTCTCGGCATCCTCGTCGAGCACTACGCGGGGGCCTTCCCATTCTGGCTGGCGCCGGTGCAGCTGCGCGTGCTACCGGTCGGCGAGGGGCATCGCGAGGCGGCCGCCGCGCTGGCGGGGCGCGTCCGCGACGCGGGCTTCCGCGCGGAGGTCGACGCGCGCGACGAGACGGTTGGGAAGCGCATCCGCGACGCCGAGCTCGAGAAGGTGACGTACATAGTCGTCTACGGCGACCGCGAGTCGGACGGCACGCTCGCCGTACGGACGCGCGGCGGCGGGCAGGAGACGGTCGCCCTCGCGGAGCTGCTCGAGCGCTTCCGCGCCGAGGCCGCGGTCGCCGTGGCCTGAGACGGCTGCTACGATCCTCGTCTGCTGAAGCAGGAGCGAACCCGCCCCTCACCTCCCGAGCGAGCGCGCACGCGGGGGTTCAACCGAGTCGACCAGACGAGGATCCGGGCCGCTGCTTGCTGCAGCGGTTTCGTTGTTCGATGAGGAGGAGAAACTCGGCTTGGTGAGCAGCCTTTGAGACCGCGTCGGCGTCCTGAGGATCGGACCCGTCCAGTCGTCCATCAGGATCGGATCAACGAGGCGATTCGCGTCCCCAGGGTCAGGCTCGTCGACGAGGACGGGGCGCAGATCGGGATCAAGTCGACCGACGAGGCTCGGGAGTACGCATACGGGAAGAACCTCGACCTCGTCGAGGTCGCGCCGAACGCCGACCCGCCGGTCGCCCGGGTGATGGACTACGGGAAGTACCGGTACGAGCAGGAGCAGAAGGCAAAGCTCGCGCGCAAGCACCAGCTGCAGATCAACATCAAGGAGATCAAGTTCCGCCCGAAGATCGGGAACCACGACTACGAGACCAAGAAGGGCCACGTCGTCCGGTTCCTGAACCAGCGGGCGAAGGTCAAGGTGACGATCATGTTCCGGGGGCGCGAGAACCTGCACCCGGAGCGCGGTCGCGACCTGCTGATGCGGCTCGCGGAGGACGTCAAGGAGCTCGGCCTGATCGAGCAGCCTCCGGTCCTCGACGGGCGGAACATGGTGATGGTGCTGGGGCCGACGAAGACTGCAGGAGTGAAACCGGATGCCAAAGACGAAGACAGCCAGCGGGGCGAAGAAGCGGTTCAAGCTGACGGGCACGGGCAAGATCCTGCGCCGCCGACGCCACCGGACGACGCCCCCGGGCCACCTGATCAAGAGCCGCCCGGGGAAGCGGAAGCGCGCACGGCAGGGCATGCTGGTCGCGCCTAGCGACCAGAAGGCCGCAAAGAAGCTGCTGGGAAGAGGCTGAAGTGGCGCGCGTCAAGCGATCCGTCCACGCTCGCAAGAAGCGGCGCAAGGTGCTCGAGCAGGCCAAGGGCTACTGGGGCCTGAAGAACACGCACTACCGCTACGCCAAGGAGCAGGTCGACCACTCGCTCGTCTACGCCTACCGCGACCGGCGCAATCGCAAGCGGACGATTCGCTCGCTCTGGATCGTGCGCATCAACGCCGCCGCGCGGGCGCACGGGCTCTCGTACAACCGCTTCATCGCGGGCGTGCACAAGGCCGGCGTCGAGCTCGACCGCAAGTCGCTGGCCGACCTCGCCGTCAGCGACCCGCAGGCGTTCGCGGCCGTCGTCGAGCGGGCGAAGGCGGCGCTCGAGGCCGACGCGGCCTGAGGCGGACCGGGCGTTCCAGCGCGGGCGGCCCCGGCGGTCGTGATCACGTCGAGCGGCAACCCGCGGCTGAAGCGGGTGCGCAAGCTCCTGTCGGCGGGCAAGTACCGCGACGCGACCGGGCTCTTCGCCGCCGAGGGCGAGGACCTGGTCGAGGCGGCGGCGGCCGCCGGGATCGAGCCGGTCGACCTGCTCGTTGCCGGCGAGACCGTCGACGCGACGCTCCTCGCGGCGGTCTCGACGCTGCCGCATCCGGCGCGGGCGATCGGCGTCTACCGTCGCGCCGACCTGCCCACCGGGGCACGTGCCGTCACCGTCGCGCTCTGGCGGCTCGCCGACCCGGGCAACGTCGGCACGCTTCTGCGCAGCGCCGACGCGTTCGGTGCGTCGGTCGCGCTGTCGGACGGCTGCGCCGACCCGCTCTCACCGAAGGCGCTGCGCGCCTCGGCCGGCGCGATCTTCCGTGTGCCGCTCGTCGAGTGGGGGAACGCGCCGGAGCCTCGCGTCGCGCTCGTCGCGCACGACGGGCGAGCGCTCGACGACGTGCTGGCCGGGCTCGAGCCGCCGCTGACGCTGCTGCTGGGGGCGGAGCGCGCGGGGCTACCGGACGACCTCGTGACACAGTGTCACGAGGCAACGATTCACCTGCCGGGAGGGGCGGAGTCGCTGAACGTCGCCGCTGCCGGCGCGATCGCGCTCTACGAGCTCTCGCGCTCTTTGTTGCGCTGAATCTCGGCGAGGCCGCGCTCGATGCGCTCCTTCAGCCGGCGGGTCAGGTCGTCGTAGCGCGCCTGATCCGCTACGACCTCCTCACGGATCTTCCTCTTCGTCTCCTTGCTCGCCATCTGCTTCCTCCTCGAACAGTTGACGAATTCGCCTCAACTCCGTCCGGATGTCGAACAGCGCCTCGAGAATCAGCATAGCGTCCTCGCTCGTCACCAAGCCAGGATCGCTAACCGCTCAGCCACGCGCAAGACGCCATTTCGGCCGTGTCACCAGGCGCCCCCGCCGCCGCCGCCCCCGCCGCCGCCGCCACCACCGGAGAAGCCGCCGCCGAAGCCGCCGCCGCCCGAGTTCGGGGGCGCGAGCGCCTCGCCGAAGCCGGAGGCGAGGTCGTCGATCGCCATCTGCGTCGCCCCCGAGCCGAGATCCGTGTTCGGTGAGATCCAGTAGATCGCGCTCGCCTCGTAGATCGCGGGCGGCATGTGCAGCTGGGCCCCCTGGAGGACGCGGTCGGCGATGCCGAACGCGATCCCGTACACGAGGTAGCGCTCCCACAGCTCCAGCGAGGCGGGCGGCGCCTCGTGCAGGCGCGGGAAGTCGCTCAGGTAGCGCCGGAACGCCTGCCAGCGCTCCGCCTCCGCCTGGGCCGTGGGCGTGCGCCGTCGCCAGAGCCGGCGCTGGAACAGGACGAGCAGCACGATCGCCGCGTTGACGAGCGCGCAGACGCCCAGGGCGGCCAGAACGACGTCGCTCCAGCGCGGATAGACGCCGCGCCAGCCGTCGATCGCGATCCACAGCAGCAGCGCGCCGAGGCCCGCGAAGGCGACGAGCGCGGCGACGAGCGGCAGGATCCCGAGCGAGCGGAACCAGCCGCGCGTGTCGACGGCGCCAGAGACGGCGTCCTTGAACGTCGTGAACCGCTTGCTCATCGAGGCCCGCTCGTCTTCGATCTCGTCGCGGAAGCGGGAGAGCCGCTCGGCGCCGCCGTCGAGCACGTGGTCGACGACGCCCTTCACGGCCGTCTCCCAGGGCGTCAGGGAGTCGCTCGTCGTGCCCGGAGAGATCTCGAGGTCGGCGACCGTGTCGGTGCGCAGGCCCGCCCAGACCTTGCGCTCGGTCGTGGTCGCCTCCGCGCGGTAGACGTCCTTGCGGATCAGGTCGAAGAGGGTCGCCGTGAACTCGTACGAGCCGGCGTGGCCGCCCTGCCGCAGGAGCGTCGGCACGAGGGCGGGCTCGGTCTCCGTCGGCGGCTCCTGCTCGTACTCGCGGTCGTAGCCGGTGCCGCGCTCGCGACCGAACAGCCAGAAGACGACGGCGGCGACGCCGAACGCCGGCAGGGTGGCGAAGGCGAGCAGCAGCAACGCCGTGCGCCACGGGTGCGCCTTGGCGTCGTCGATGCGCTCCTGATCGCGCCGGTAGGCGGCCGCGTCCGCCGCCTCCTCGGCGACGATCGCCGGCAGGCCGTCGCCGCTCCGCACCTGCATCGCGGCCGTCGACGCGAACGCGCTCCGCGGGATCAGCGCCCGCAGCTCGACGAACTGCCCGGCCGGAACGAAGACGGCGCGCAGCAGCGCCTCGCGCCCCTGGACGGCCACGTCCCCGCGCACCCAGACCGGGTGGCCCCAGGCGCGCTGCACGGGCCCCGGCGCGTGCAGGGTCGCCTGCAGCCGGTCGACGCCCACCGGCCACTCGGAGCCCCAGACCTGGAGGTTGACGTCGACGACGTCGTCGTAGGCGACGGCGAGGCCGCGCAGCCGGTATCGAAGCGTGAACGTGCGCGCCTCGTCGGTCGCGCGGTAGTGCCACACGATCCGCACGCGGCCGCCGAGATCGGCCGTGCCGAACCTGCCGGGGTCGTCGCTCGAGCCGATCTCGGTCGCGCCCCCCGGCCGGTAGCGCGTTCCCCCCTCCGAGACCGAGACGTCGTCGATCGTCTCGCCGCTCCGGTACGGGATCTCCCGGAACGCGCCGCCGAAGCTGCCGCTGAACGAGAACGTGATCGTCTCGGTCACGCGCAGCGCGCCGTTGGGCTGCACGGCGACGTCGACGACCGCCTGCGGGAGCGAGTAGGACTTGGCCTGCGCCCCGGCGGCGAGCGCGAGCGTCGCGACGGCCGCGGCGGCGACGGCTAGAACGTGACGCGTGGGGCCTCCCGCTGGGCCTCGTCCCCGACCTCGAAGAACTCGCGCTCGTCGAACCCGAAGGGCCCCGCGACGACGAGCCCGGGGAAGGTCTGGATCGCGTTGTTGTACGTCAGCACCGTGTCGTTGTAGATCTGGCGGGAGACCGCGATGCGGTTCTCGGTCTCGCCCAGCTCCGTCTGGAGCTGGCGGAAGTTCTCGTCCGCCTGCAGCTCCGGGTAAGCCTCGGCGACCGCGAACAACCGACCGAGCGCCTGCCCCAGGAGCCCTTCGGCAGCGGCCGACTCGGCCGGAGTCGTGGCCTGCTGAGCGCCCGCGCGGGCCTGCGTGACGGCCTCGAACGTCTCGCGCTCGTGCGCCGCGTAGCCCTTCACCGTCTCGACGAGGTTCGGGATCAGGTCCCAGCGCCGCTTGAGCTGCACCTCGATCTGCGCCCACGCGTTGTCGACGCGGTTCCGGTAGCGGACGAGCCGGTTGTAGAGCGTGATCAGCGCGATCACGATCAGCGCGACGACGCCGAGCAGGATCCAGACGACGAGCATCGCCCGACACGAAATACGATCCGGCGCCTCGATGTCAACGGCGAACCGGCCGGCGAGCGCCTTCTCCGTTCCCTTACAAAATCTCCACTAGCGGATCCCTCGAACGGGGGGCACAATGCAGCGGGGATCTGGGGCTTTGGGGAAGCGAGTTCTCATACTTGCCGTCGCCGCGTGCGCCGTTCTGGCGATCGCAGTGTCGGCCTGGGCGATCGATCCGCCGCAGCCCGGGCCGTCGATCACCGGCACGGCGGCATTCGGCCAGCCACTGACCGGTAACGACGGCACCTGGACGGGCGATCCCGCTCCGACGCTGTCGCGTGCGTGGCTGCGCTGCGACCCGTCGGGCGCGCCCTGCGCGGCGACCGGCGACACGGACAACGGCTACACGCCCGGCGCGGCGGACGCCGGCCAGATCCTCCGGTTCCAGGTCTCCGGCGACAACGGCGACGGCGCGCCGGTGATCGCGACGAGCGACGGGACGGCCCCGGTCACGAGGCCCGCGACCAACACCGCGCTCCCCACGGTCACCGGCACCGCTACCGCCGGCCAGTCGCTGACCCACAACGCAGGCGCCTGGGTCGGCTTCCCGGCGCCGGCGATCTCGCAGCAGTGGCTGCGCTGCAATCAGGGCGGCGGCGGCTGCGCCGCCGTCGGGTCCGGTGGGATGTACCCGCTGACAGCAGCGGACGTCGGCTCCACCATCCGCACCAGCGAGACCGGGACGAACAGCACGGGCTCGCAGACGGTGAACTCGGCGCAGACCGCCGTCGTCACGGGGCCGCCCGTGCTCGGCACGCAGCCGACGATCGACAACGCGAGCCCGCTCGTGGGGCAGACGATCACGGCCACCCCCGGCACGGCCGGCGGCTTCCCGGTCCCGGCGCCGAGCTTCGTCTGGCAGCGCTGCGACAACGCTGCGGGAGGCAACTGCGCGCAGGTCGGCACGGGAGCCGCCTACACCGCCGTCCCGGCCGATGCGGGCAAGTTCCTTCGCGTCCAGGTGACGTGGACGAACGGCGTGGCCCCGCCGGCCGTCTCCGCTTGGGTGCAGACGGCGCAGGCAGTCCGGCAGGCGCCGGTGAACACCGCTCCGCCCGCCCTGAGCAACAGCAGCCCGATCTTCCCCGGGGACGTCACGGTGCAGCCCGGGACGTGGCAGGCGTCTCCGCCGGTCACCGGCTTCCTCTTCGACTGGCTGCGCTGCGTGAGCGCCGATCCCGCCTCGTGCCAGTCGACCGGCGGGACCGCCGCGACGTACACCCTGCAACAGGCCGACGTGGGCTTCTATCTGCGTGTCAAGGTGACCGCGCAGAACGGCGTGCCGCCGGAGGGGGTGGTGGCCTTCACGCCGGTGACGAGTGCGCCGGTGCGCCAGGCTCCGGTGAACTCCGGCGCCGACCCGATGAAGGCGCCGTTCATCAACGACGGCGGGGACGGGGTCGTCCAGCGCGGCGAGACCCTGACCGGCGACTCCGGCGTCTGGTTCGCGTTCCCCGCGCCGACCGCGATCGCCCACCAGTGGCAGCGCTGCCCGGCGACCGGAGGTCTCAACCAGTGCGTCCCCGTCGGCGACCCGGTCGCGGTGACGCCGGCGGCGACGGGGCCCTTCAGCTTCACGGGGGTCTCGCAGTACGTGCTGACCGACGCGGACCTCGGCTCGAGGATGCGGCTCGTGGTGACCGTGGCGAACGGGCTCGGCCCGCCGGTGTCGCTCGCCACCACCGCCGCGACGACGCCCGTGCGCGGCGGCCCGGTGAACCGCGCCGACCTCGGCGGCGGCAGCCCGACGCTCACGGACGGCGACGGGGCGCCGAAGCGGGGCGAGACCATGACCGCCACCTCCGGGCTCTGGACCGGCTACTGGGCGGTGGGTGCTGCCCCGGTCGCGCTCACACACACCTGGCAGCGCTGCCCCGCGGACGGCAACGCCGCCGGCTGCGTCGACATCGCCGCGCCGCTGCCGACGCCGATCGCGCCGGCCGGCGCGTCGACCTGCCCGGGCCCGGCTGGGGGGGCCGCTCCTCCCACGGCGTCCCCCTGCGGTAGCGCGAGCGTCCTGCCGCTGACCGACGCCGACCTCGGCTCCCGGATCCGCGTCGTCGTCACCGCCTCCAACGGCGGCGGCAACGCGCAGCTGATCACGCCCATGAGCGCGGTCGTGCTCGGGCCGCCGATCATCCCGCAGGTCAACGGCCAGCCCAACCCCGAGCTCCTGCCCGAGA
Source organism: Gaiellaceae bacterium (assembly GCA_036555085.1). Taxonomy (GTDB): domain Bacteria; phylum Actinomycetota; class Thermoleophilia; order Gaiellales; family Gaiellaceae; genus Gaiella. Next base: position 6,157 of record DATBMD010000055.1, on the reverse strand, counting down.
TCACGGGCGCCGCGCAGCACGGCCTGACGCTCGTCGCTTCGACGGGCTCGTGGTCAGCGTTCCCGATGGAGGGCCTGACCTACTCGTACGAGTGGCTTCGCTGCAGCGGCGCAGGGGTCGACTCGTGCAGTGCGATCGGCGGGGCCACCACTGACGTCTACGCCGTCTCGGGCGCGGACGTCGGCAGCACGCTGCGGGTGCGCGTGACGGCCAAGAACGGCGTCCTGCCGGACGGCGTCGCCCTCTCCCAGCCGACGACCACGGTGACGACGCCGCCGGGCGGCCCGCCTGGGCCGGGCGGCGACATGGTGCTCCAGCTGAGCCAGTCGAGCTCCGGCGGCCAGGTCAAGTACACGCTCAACCTCCGGAACGTCGGCACGGCGGCCGCCGAGGGCGTCAGCGTCAAGGCGACGCTGGCACCCCAGCTCAGCCTCGTCAGCGCCACGGCGTCGGCCGGTTCCTGCGCGGCCGGTGTCACCTGCTCGATCGGGAACGTCGCGGCCGGCGGCTCGGCGCGAGTCGAGATCACGGCGCGCGCGAGCCAGACCGGCACCTATCCGTTCAGCGCCTCCGTCTCCTCCGCCTCGCCCGACGTCAACCCGACCAACAACAGCATCTCGACGTCCACCCGCGTGACGGTCCAGAGCGAGCGCGGCCCCGCCGCGACGACCGACCCGAGGGCGACGACGACGCCGGTCGGCAAGAAGGCGACGAGCGCCGTCAAGAAGGTGACGGCGAAGCTCAGGGCCAAGAAGGTCGGCAAGACCTGGGTCGTGAAGACGAGGTTCTCGCTCGTGTCGGGCAAGGCAAAGCTGGTGCTGACCGTCACCCCCAACGGCAGCACGAAGAAGCTGCGCTTCCTGAAGGGAAGCAGGCTGGGCAAGTCCGTCGCGAAGAAGGCGCGGAAGTCGCTCAGCCTCAACGCGCCCAAGCCCGCCACCTTCCCCGTCAAGATCGTGATGGCCGCCAAGGGCTTCGCGCGCAAGAAGATCTACGTGATCAGGATCAAGGCCACGGCGCCGAACGGGCTCTTCTCGCAGCTCGACATCGGCTTCAACGGCGCGAAGGTGCTCGGCAAGCGCGCGGAGCGGGCGTCGAAGCAGCTGACGAGGCTCACCGCGGTGCTGACGCCCCGCGGCGCGGTGGCCCTGCGGAGAGCCTCCGGCAAGAAGGTCAGGAAGCTGGAGCCCGGCGGCTACCTCGTGCGGGTTCGCGACAGCTCGAGCCGGTGCGGGCTGCGCTTCCGCAACGGCAAGGTCACCCGGCGAACCGGTGTCGCCTTCGTCGGGCGGAAGGCGTGGCGCGTGAGGATCGGAGCCGGCAGGCTGACGCTCCGCTGCGGCCCGAGGGGCCTCTCCGTGCCCGTGGCGTAGCCGGACGCCTCCTCGCTTTCAGGCGGCCACGCCGACCCAGATCGTGTCCTCGCCGCCCTCGAACGGGCGGCGGTCGAACCAGCCGTAGACGGTCTCCACCCGGAAGCCGGCCGTCTCGAGCAGGCCCCGCCAGTCGTCGGGGTCGAGCCAGTGGAGCGTGAAGGACGCGGTCGCGTCCGCACCGCGCACCGAGAGCCGCAGCGTCCGCGCAGCCTCGTCCCAGTCGGCCCGCTCGAAGATCCCGGGCTCGCGCTCGAGCCAGCGGGCGTCCGTCTCCGCGATGTCCTCGCTGCTCGGCGAGAACACGTCGAAGACGAAGCGCCCGCCGGGCTCGAGCAGCGCCTGCGCGCCGCGGAGCACCTGGAGCTTCTCGTCCTCGGTCTGCATGTGCAGCAGCGAGCGGAAGGGGCAGATGACGAGCGGGACCCGCTCGGTGACCGGCGGGTCGCGCACGTCGCCGAGGCGCAGGTCGACGAGCGCCTCGACGCCCAGCGAGCCGGCGTACGCCCGGGCGATCTCCAGCATCGCCGCGGACTCGTCGACGCCGATGACGCGGATGCCGGCTTTCGCGATCGGAACGGCGATGCGGCCGGTGCCGACCGCGAGCTCGACCACCGGCCCGCCGCTCGCGATCGCCTCGCCCACGTAGAAGCCGATGTCCTCGGTGACGCTCTGGCTCCAGGGGTCGTAGATGCGCGCGATCGAGTCGTACAACGGGCGGCTGGAGCTCATGAGGGACGATGGTAGTGTCGCGCTCCTGATGGACGCACGGGCGCTGCAGGACGAGGCCCTGGCGGCGGTCGCCGCGGCCGCCTCGACCGACGAGATCGAGGCCGTGCGCGTCGAGTACCTCGGCCGCAAGAGCACGCTCAAGCAGGCGCTGCGCGAAGTGCGCGACCGCGAGACGGGGATGGCGCTGAACGCCGTGCGCGAGCGGCTCGAGCAGGAGCTCGACGCGCGCGAGCAGACGCTGCGACGGGACGAGCTCGACCGGCGGCTGACCGGCGAGCGGGCGGACGTGACGCTGCCGGGGACGGCGTACCCGCGGGGGCACCTGCATCTGATCACGCAGATCCGCCGGGAGGTGGAGGACATCTTCCTCGGTCTCGGCTACGAGGTCGTCGACGGCCGGGAAGTCGAGACGACCCGCTACAACTTCGACGCGCTCAACTTCCCGCCGGGGCATCCCGCCCGCTCGAAGCAGGCGACGCTCTTCCTCGACGACGAGATCGTGCTGCGAACGGAGACGTCGCCGTCGCAGATCCGCACGATGGAGGCGCAGGAGCCACCCGTCTACATCGTCTCGCTGGGGCGCTGCTACCGGCGCGACACGCCCGACGCGACCCACACGCCGACGTTCCACCAGGTCGAGGGGCTCGCGATCGACGAGGGGATCACGCTCGGCGATCTCGAAGGGACGCTCGACTACCTGCTGCGGGCGCTGTTCGGCGAGGAGCGCCGGACCGAGTTCCGAACGCACTACTTCCCGTTCACCGAGCCGTCGATCGAGGCGTACGTCTCGTGCCACGTGTGCGGCGGCTCGGGGTGCTCCGTCTGCCGTCACTCCGGCTGGATCGAGGTCGGCGGCGCGGGGATGGTCGACCCGAAGCTGTTCGAGTTCGTCGGCTACGACCCGGAGCGCCACACGGGCTTCGCGTTCGGCTGGGGCCTCGAGCGCATCGCGGCCCTGCGCCACGGGATCCCCGACCTGCGCGAGCTCTGGCGGAACGACCTGCGCCTCGCGAGGCAGTTCTGATGAAGGTGCCGCTCTCCTGGCTGCGCGAGTACGTCGAGGTCGACGTGGGCGCCGAGGAGCTCGCGCGCCGGCTCGCGATCTCGTCGCTCGAGGTCGACCGCGTGCTCGAGCTCGGCCCGCCCGACGTCGACGGCAACCTCGGGCGCTTCCTCGTCGGCCGGGTCGTCGAGGCCGGCAAGCACCCGAACGCCGACAAGCTCCAGCTCTGCCGGGTGGACGTGGGTGAGGGCGAGCCGCGGCAGATCGTCTGCGGCGCCTGGAACTTCGGCGCCGGTGCGACGGTCGCCGTGGCGCTTCCGGGGGCCGTTCTCCCGGGCTCCGACGCGCCGTTGCGCGAGGCGAAGCTCCGCGGCGAGACCTCGCACGGGATGATCCTCTCCGAGCGCGAGCTCCAGCTGGGGGCCGATCATGCCGGCATCCTCGTGCTCGAGGAGGGGCCCGAGCCGGGCACGCCGCTCGCGGACGTGCTGACGGTCAGCGAGCAGGTGATCGAGGTGACGCCGACGATGAACCGCGTCGATCTGCTCTCGGTGTACGGCATCGCGCGGGAGGTCGCCGCCCTCTTCGACGGCGAGCTGCGACCGATGCCTGGCGTCGACCCGCCCATCCTGCACCCCGAGTTCGTGGACGTCACGGTCGAGGACGCGGAGGGCTCCCCGCGGTACATCGGCCGGGTCTTCCGTGGCGTCCGCATGGGGCCGTCGCCGCTCTGGCTGAGGGCGCGGCTGCACGCCGCCGACCTGCGCGCGATCTCGAACGTCGTCGACGTGACGAACTACGTCATGCACGCGTTCGGGAACCCGCTGCACGCCTTCGATCTCGCGAAGCTGGCGGGCGGCAAGATCGTCGTCCGCCGCGCGGCGCCCGGCGAGGAGCTGCGGACGCTCGACGGCCAGCGGCGCAGCCTCGACGAGCGCGACCTGATGATCGCCGACGGCGAGCAATCGGTGGCGCTGGCCGGGATCATGGGCGGCCTCGACACCGAGGTCACCGACCAGACGACCGACGTGCTGCTGGAGGCGGCCAACTTCGAGCCGATCGGCCTGCTCCGGACGTCGGAACGGCTCGGCCTCCGCACGGCGGGCTCGAATCGCTGGGAGAAGGGCGTCGACCCGCACCTGGCGCCGCAGGCGGCCGTCTACGCGAGCCAGCTGCTCGTCGAGCTGGCAGGAGGCGAGCTGACGGGCGCGGCCGACGTCCACGGCGAGCTGCCCGGCCGGCCGGTCGTCTCGCTGCGCCCTGCGCGCACCGACACGATCGTCGGCCTCGAAGTGCCGCCCGAGCGGCAGCGCGAGATCCTGGCCGGCTTTGGCTTCGAGGTCGACGACGACTGGGCCGTGACCGTGCCGACGTGGCGCGCCCGCGACGTCACGCGCGAGATCGACGTCGTCGAGGAGGTCGCCCGCGCCGTCCTCGACCGCGTCCCGTTCACGCTGCCGCTGCGCCGCCACGTCCGCGGCCGCCTGACGAAGGAGCAGCGCCTGCGGCGGCTGGTGGAGGACGTGCTCGCCGGCGCGGGCTTCTCGGAGGCCTACACCTGGAGCCTGCAGCCGGAGGATCCGCACCCGAATGCCATTCGCCTGCCCGACCCGATGACCTCGGAGCAGGCGGTGCTGCGGACGACGCTGCTGCCCGGCCTCGTCGACGCGGCGCGCACGAACGTCGACGCGGGCAACGAGCCGATCGCGCTGTTCGAGATCGCCCGCGTCTACCTGCCGAGCGGCGAGCAGCTCCCCGACGAGCGCTGGCACGCCGGCGGCATCGTCGAGGGCGGGCTGGCGGCGGCCAAGGGCGCCGTCGAGGCCGTCCATGCCGCGCTGCACCTCGAGCTCGCGGTCAGGCGCAGCTCGCAGCCGTTCCTGCATCCGGGCAAGGCGGCCGAGACGGACGCCGGCTGGCTGGGCGAGCTGCACCCCGCCGAGCTGGAGGGCGAGTGGGGCGTGTTCGAGCTCGACCTGGCGACGCTCTTCGAGCCGGTGCCCGAGCGGATCGTCTACGAGGACGTGATCACGTTCCCGGCGCTGCGCCAGGACATCGCGGTCGTCGTCGGCGAGGACGTCGAGGCCGGCGCGCTCGTCGCCGTCGCGCGCGAGTCGGGGGGCGCCGAGGTTCGCGACGTGCGGGTGTTCGACGTCTACCGGGGCGAGCAGGTGGGGGAGGGGCGCAAGTCGGTCGCGCTCCACCTCGCGTTCCAGTCGCCGGAGCGCACGCTCTCCGACGACGACGCGGCGGCGCTCCGCGCGCGGATCGTCGCCGCCCTGGGGGAGCGATTCGGTGCAGAGCTGCGCACGTGAGCTGCCCTGTGTCGAGGTTGCGATCCCGGATCTGCTTTCGCAGATCCGGGATCTGCAGGGCAGATATCAGCAAACCGGACCTGCCGCGACCGCGTAGGAAGAGGTCGATGGGCCGTCGGACAGCTCTACTCGCCCTGGGCACCGCAGGGCTGATCGTGGTCGGCGCGGCGGGCGCCGAGGGGCCGCAGCTCGCCGGGACCGTCGGCCCCGAGGCCGTCATCTCGCTCGCGGACGCGGCGGGCAACCGGGTCACGCAGCTCGATCCCGGCCCGTTCGAGCTCGTCGTCACCGACCGTTCCGAGGAGCACAACTTTCACCTGACCGGCCCCAACGTCGACGTCTCGACCGACGTCGTCGAGACCGGCACGAGGAGCTTCCAGCTCAACCTGCAGGACGGCGTCTACCGGTTCGTCTGCGATCCGCACTCGAGCGTCATGCGCGGGACCTTCCAGGTGGGCGCCGGCTCGCCGCCGCCCCCGCCTGCGACGCCGCCGCCGGCGGCTGCGCCTGCGGTCCGGCTCGTCGTCACCGCCGGCCCCGGCGCGACGATCGCGCTCCGCAACGCGGCCGGCAAGCTCGTCAAGCGGCTGAAGCCCGGCCGCTACCTGATCGTCGCCCGCGACCGCTCCGCCGCGCACAACGTGCACCTGACGGGCGCCGGGATCGACCGGAAGACGACTGTCGCGTTCAAGGGGGAGAAGCGCTGGACGGTGACCCTCAGGAAGGGCACCCTC
>DATBMD010000012.1:0-20503 GCA_036555085.1 Gaiellaceae bacterium | reverse complement strand
CCGAGGTCCTGCGCGTCGGCTCCCTGCGGGCGCTCGAGCGCCGCTAGTGCGGCGTCTCGTAATGATTCGCCGTTTTCTCGATCGCCAACGACTCTGTCCACGCGCCGCACTAGCGGGCCGGACAGGTCCGGCCCCTACGGGGTTTCCGGTGCACGGTTTGGAGAGGGCGCACTAGGTGCCCGGCACGTGAAGCCGCCGCACCGGCAGGCCGAGGAAGGTGTCGAGCGACGCGTCCGGGCCCTGCTCGAGCCACCGCGCGGCATCCTCCGGTCGCGTCACGACGACGATCTCGTCGGCCTCGAACGTCGCGAGCGCGTCCCGGACGGCCGGCGTGGGGTCGGCAGCCTCGAACGCTCCGGCGGCCTGCCCCGCGACGCTCCGGGCCTCGGCGCGCGCCTGCTCGTCGTGCGTGAGCCGGTCGAAGACCGACTGCTGCTGCCGCGCCGGGACGACCACTCGGATCTCCCCGACGTCGTCGCCCAGCTGCCGTCGCAGCTCGTCCTCGGCCTGGCCCACCGTCGTCACCACGAGCACCCTCCGTCCCATGCTCCGGAACGGTACCCCGCGAGCGGCGAGCGGCGGGGTCAGATCCGCTCGAGGCAGGCGCGCAGCCCGTCGCGCCAGTGCGGCAGCGTCGGTGCGGCGGGGCGCTCGCTGCGGAGCACCGAGTACGCCGGGCGGATCGCCGGGCGGCCGAGCTCGGCGGAGGTGATCCGCCGCACGCGACAGGCGAGCCCGGCCTCGACGAAGACGGCCTCGGCGAAGTCCGCCCAGGTGCAGTCGCCCCCGGCGGCGATATGCCAACGCCCGACGGGCAGGCCGCCGTCGACGAGCTCTCGCACGGCGGCTGCGAGATGACCGACGTAGGTGGGGCAGCCGCGCTGGTCGTCGACCACCGCGACCTCCTCGCGCTCCGACCCGAGCCGGAGCATCGTCCGCAGGAAGTTGTTCCCGGTCGGCCCGAAGAGCCACGAGCTGCGCACGATCCACGCTCGGTCGCCCGCAGCTCCCTCGCCGTGCAGCTTGGTGCGACCGTAGGCGGACTGCGGGCTCGGCGCGTCGGATTCGACGTAAGGGGAACGCTTGCTGCCGTCGAAGACGTAGTCGCTCGAGAACGCGACCAGCGGCGCGCCGAGGGCGGCCGCGTTCGCCGTCCCGCCCACGTTGACCGCGGCCGCGCCCTGCGGGTCGGCCTCGGCGCCGTCGACGTCCGTCCACGCAGCAGCGTGCAGCACCAGCTCGACGGGGCCGAGCGGGGGCGCGGGCAGCGTCACGTCCCAGTCCGCCCGGCTCAGCGCGAGCACGCGGTCAGCCGCGAACGCCCTCGCCAGCGCCCGGCCCAGCTGGCCGCCGGCGCCGGTGATCAGGACGCGTCGCGGGGCGAGAGGATCGGCGAGGTCGTCGACCACAGGTGCCTGACGCGCGGGTCGTTCCACGGAACCCCGAGCTCGTCGGGATCGTCCGGGTCGTACTCCTCGGTCACGTGGTAGCAGAAGAGCAGGTCCGTGAGCGCTTCGAACCCGTGGGCGAGCGTGCCGGGCACGTAGATCGCGACCGGGTTGGCGTCGCCGATGTCCTCCGTGTACGTCTCGCCGCTGGCCCGGTCGAGGACGACGACGCGCGCCGTCCCCTGCAGGCAGGCGAAGAGGTCGTCCTGACCCCGCTCGTGGTAGTGGAGCCCGCGGATGACGCCGCGCCGGGAGAACGAGACGTTCGTCTGGACGGTTCGCTTCGGCAGCAGGCTCTCGCGGCGCAGCTCCACGAACCAGCCGCGCGCGTCGTCGCGCGGCTCGAGCGGCAGGCGGAGGAGGCCGGCGATCACTTGTTGACGCCGGTCTGCTCGACGAGCCGGCCGATCTCGGCGAGGTGCTGCCAGTGCTTGCCCGCGTCTTCCCACCAGCCGCGCACCTCGCACACCTCCAGCTCGCCCCGCCGGGCATAGTGGCGGTTGACGTCGGTGATCTCGAGCTCGCCGCGACTGGACGGCCGCAGCGACGCGATCACGTCGAACACGTCGGGCGGGAAGCAGTAGAGCCCGACGACCGCCTCGCTCGTCGGCGGCGCGTCGTAGCGCGTGTCCACGATCCCGGCCTTCTCGACGACGTCGGTGACCCGGCCGTCGCCGTCGTAGACGACGACCCCGAAGTTCTCCGGATCGGGCACGTCCTTGACGAAGATCTGGGCGCCGGTCCCCGTCTCGGCCCAGGCCCGGATCTCGCCGGCGTGCGAGTGCTCGAAGACGTTGTCGCCGAGCACGACGACGAGCTTGGCCCCACCGGCGAAGTCGCGGGCCATCCCGACGACCTCGGCGATGCCGCCCGGCTGCGTCTGCACCTTGTAGGTGAGATCGAGCTCGAACAGCGGCTCGCCGCCGTCGCGCGAGGCCATCCTCCCGTCGCCGAGGAGGTCGATCATCTGGCCGGCGTGCCCCTTGCCGGTGACCACGAGCACGTCCCGGATGCCCGCGAGCTGGAGCAGCTGCAGCGGGTAGTAGACCATCGGCCACCGTCCGACGGGCAGCAGGTGCTTGTTCGCGACGCGGGTGAGCTCGCCGAGGCGGGTCGCCTCGCCGCCCGCGCAGATGAGCCCCTTCGCCCGATCGCTCACGCCGGCTTCGCAGATCGCGAGGTTGACACGGAGCGGCTCACGCGGCGGATGCTACTTCGCCCTCGGCGAGCGGCGACCGGTCGAGCAGCCGGAACGCGAGCTCGATCGAGGGGCCGATCCCGAACGCGAAGGCGAGGGTGCCGATGCCGACCGTGCCCCCGAGCGCGAACCCGAGCACCGTCACCCCCGTCTCCAGCAGCCCCCGCACGATCCCGATCCGCGTCCGCGTTCTCCGGGCGAGCACGAGCATCAGCGAATCGCGCGGGCCGGCGCCCATGTTGGCGCCGATGTACAGCGCCGAGCCGACGCCGATGATCAGGATCCCGGCGACGAGCATGACGACGCGGGCCGGCAACGACCCGTCCGAGAGCCGCGTCACGGCGTCGACCCGCAGGAGACCGTCGACGAAGAGCCCGATCAGGACGGCGTTCGCGACCGTGCCCGGACCGATGCGGGCTCCCAGCAGCCACGCGATGCCGAGCACGAGGACGGCGACGACGACGTTGGCGGTGCCGAAGCTGAGCCCGGTGCGGTCGCTGACGCCCTGGTTGAGCACGTCCCACGGGGAGAGGCCGAGCCCGGACTCGAGCAGCAGCACGATCCCGGCCGCGAAGAGCGCCAGGCCGAGCACCAGGAAGACGACGCGGACGGCCACGCCGCCGCGAATCGCGGGCGCTGCGAGCACCGGCGGAGCTTACGCGTGGGCTCCTACCTCGCCGCCGGCCGCAGCCGCGGCCGGTGCTCCCCGAGCGGCGACGCCTGCACGCGCAGCACGCGCGCGACGCCGGACGGCAGGTACCAGTTCCATTTCCCGAACAGCTTCATCGCGCTCGGGACGAGCAGGGCCCGGACGATCGTGACGTCGATCAGGATCGCCGCCGCGAGCCCGAAGCCGAACTGCTGGAGCCCGACGATCGAGCCGGCGACGAAGCCCATGAAGGCCGCGAACATGATCAACCCGGCCGCCGTCACGAGCCGTCCCGTCTTCGTCAGCCCGGCGACGACCGCCTCCTCGTTGGAGGCGCCGTTGTCCCACTCCTCCCGCATCCGGCTGACGAGGAACACCTCGTAGTCCATCGAGAGGCCGAAGAGCATCGCGAAGAGCATCACCGGGATCCAGCCCTCGATCTGGTCGTAGGCGATCAGGCCGAACGGCTCGCCCCAGCCCCACTTGAACACGACCGAGAGCAGCCCGTACGCCGCGGCGATCGAGAGCAGGTTGAGAACGATCGCCTTCAGCGGCAGCAGCAGCGACCGGAACGCGCGCACGAGCAGCAGGTAGGTGACGCCGAGCACGCCCAGCACGAGCCACGGGAACCACGAGTACGTGAGGTCGAGGAAGTCCCGGCCGCCCGGCGGCCCGCCGCCGGCGAAGACCTCCACGCCGTCCGGGAAGGCCGCCTCGGGGATGAGGTCGTCGCGCAGCCGGTCGACGAAGTCGAGGCTGGCCGGCTTGCCGTACTCCTCCCGGCCGACCACCTCGACGTTGAGGAACCGCTCCGAGCCGTCGACATGCTGCGGCGTCCGCGCGAGCTCCACCGCTGCGACCTGCGGATCGGCTTCCAGGGCGGCCTCCAGGCGCCCGAGCGCCGCCGTCACCGCCGTGTCGGCGGCACCGCCGGCGCGGCCCGTGTCCACAACGACGTTGGTCGGCGCGGTCGCCCCGGCCCCGACCATCTCGGTCAGGACGTCGAGCCCCTGCACCGACTCGAGCTCGCGCGGGATCCCCTCGTTCGAGCCGGGCCCGAGCTCCAGCGTCAGTACCGGCGCCGCCAGCAGCAGGAGGAACGAGGTCGTCCCGATCGCGACCGTCTTCGGATGCCGCATGATCGTCCGCGCCAGCCGCGGCCAGAAGCCGCGCTCGTTGTCCTCGCGGCGCTCGAGAAACCGCCTCGGCAGCAGCCGCACGCGGTCGAGCGCGCGCCCGAACAGCGAGAGGAAGACGGGCAGCAGCGTCACCGCCGCGATCACGGAGACCGTCGGGATGATCAGCCCGCCGACGCCGAAGCCCCGCATGAACGGGAGCGGCATGAAGAGGAGCAGCGCCAGTCCGATCGCCACGGCGATCCCGCTGAAGACGACCGCCCGGCCGGCCGTCGCCATCGTCCGGACGATCGCGTCGTCCCCGGCGGCCCCGCCCCGCAGCTCCTCCCGGAAGCGGTAGACGATCAGCAGCGAGTAGTCGATCGCGATGCCGATCCCGATCAGGGTGACCATGTTGGTCAGGTAGGTCGTCAGCTCCATCGCGTTCGCGAAGATCCAGGCGATCCCGAGCGTGGTCGGGATCGTCACCAGCGCGAAGGCGAACGGCACCAGGAACGAGAGCGTTCCGAACGTCCAGATCAGGAGGATCAACGCGCAGGTGATCGCGATCAGCTCGCCCTTGAGCAGGTCCTCCTCGAAGACGGGGTCGAGGTCGTGCTCGATCGCGGCCTGGCCGGTCAGGTACAGCGTCGCGCCGTCGACCCTCCCGAGCGCGTCGCGCATCGCAGCGGTGTGCCCCTTCGCCTCGGCCGGTTGCAGCTCGGAGACGATCTGCGCGCTGACGACGTCGTCGCCGACGGCCTGAACCGAGACGAGCCGCCCGGTCGGCAGCTCGCGCGCGGCGGCGGCGGCCGCGGCGCGGACGTCTTCGATCGACCCGGCCGCGTCGCCGTCGATCCGGGCCACGACGGTGAACGACCCGGTCGACGTCTGGCCGAAGCGCTCGTCGAGGATCCGCTCGACCCGCTCCGTGTCCGTGCCCGGCAGCGTGAACCGGTTCGTCAGCAGGCTCGAGAGCCGGGACGACGCCAGCGCCGCCGCCACGAACACGACGGCCCACCCGCCGAGCACGAGCCAGCGGTGACGCAGGACGAACCTTGTCCACCGCTCCATCCGCTCAACGCCGGGGCGTTGCGGCCCGGCGGCGACGCTCCACCTTGCGGCGCTTGACGTCGGGCGCCGCCCTCACCGCCGCGTACCAGAGGTAGAGCGACGCGGTCCCGAACGCGGCCAGCAGGAGGAGAATCCGCTTCAGCGCCGCCACGCGGCCCATGGTAGGCGTTCACGGAGCACCGCTGGCGGTAATACTTCAGCGGTCAGGGATCAACGAGTGGAAAGGAAGGGCCGGGATGGCCAAGAAGCGGACCGAGAAGGTCACCGAGAGCATCGACGCGCTGCGCCCGTACGTGGAGCGCGCGCTCAAGGACGAGAACGTGCGCAAGAACGTGCGCCAGGCGCTCGTGGCGGCTCAGGACATCTACGGCGACCTCTCGAAGGGCAACGGGAACGTGACGAAGTCGGCGTCGAAGCTCGCGAGCGACAAGGACGTGCACGAGAACGTCCGCAAGGCGTTCGCGCAGCTCGCCGAGGCGTCCGACCGGGTGAAGGGGAAGAAGAAGTCCCACAAGGGCCGGAACGCGATGCTCACGGCGGGCTTCATCGTCGGCCTGCTGTACAACCCGTGGACGGGCCCGCAGACCCGGCAGTGGGTGATGGACAAGATCGCCGGCGCGGACGATCTCCAGCCGCTCGAGTCCTGGGAGTCGAGCGCGAGCGACACGGTCGAGTCCGTGGGCGCGACCATCTCCGACACGACCGGCGACGCGGCCGAGGCGGTCGCGAGCGCGGCCAAGAAGGCGAAGGACTAGCCCGGTCCCGGAACCGCGAGCGAGGGCTCGCCGGCACGCTTGCCGGCGAGCACCCGCTCGAGCCCGCCCGGCTCGAGGCCGCTGGCGCGCGAGATGTCCGACGCCGCGAGCAGCACGGCGCCCACGCGGGGCGCCACCGGGTGGCCGCGGGTGGGACCGCCGTCGGGCAGGTACTTCCGCCCGGCGTCGAACGAGACGTCCTCTGCGCGGCGCCACGCGATCAGGTACGGGTACGGGGCGACGACCCCGTCGTAGTCGAGCGCGAGCAGCGAGACCGGATGGATCTCGAAGTGGAGGTGCGGCGGTGAGTGCTCCGCGTCGCCGGTCCTCCCCATGAAGCCGATCACGTCCCCGGCCTGCACGCGCGTCCCGTCCACCGCGAGCGGTGAGTACGCCGAGAGGTGCGCGTAGTAGAACTGGTTCCCGAGGTCGTCGCGGAGCCAGAGCCGCCAGCCGCCGTACTGGTTCCAGCCGACGGAGAAGATCGTCCCGTCGGCGACCGCGAGCAGGGGGGTCCCCTCGGCGGAGAAGATGTCCTCGCCGTGGTGCCACCCGCTCACGTACGCGCCGCGGGGCCCCCCGAACGAGTCGCCGAAGGACGCGGGGCCGAAGATGGGGAAGACGTAGCCGCCGGCGGAGAGCCTGGCCGTCACGCCCTCGGGCACGGGCTTGACGATCTCCTCGGGCGCGCCGTCGGGCTGCGAGTGCCCCGGCTCCCTGACGCGGACCGGGGCCGTGTGCCTGACGGGTGGCGGCGCCGGCTTCACCCGCGGCGTCCTCGCGGTCGACGGCGGCGGCGGCGGGGCCGCCGGCTCCGGCGTGGGGAGCTCCGCAACGGCGCCGGCTTCGGCCACCGCGATCGCGATCTCGCTGCCCGCCGGCAGGCCGCCGTGATCGAGCAGCAGCCGCAGGCGCAGCCCGGTGACCGACCCGCGGGAGCCCGGCTGCGGCTGACCGCTGGACTCGACCGAGCTTCCGAGCACGTCGAGGGCGCCCCAGTCCGAGACGGGGACCTGCTGCCCGGCCGCCGCCGCGATCGGCACGCCCAGCACGCGCAGGCCGTTCACAGTCGACGAGGAGACGTCCGAGGTCGCGTTGGCGGTCCCCGCCGCGGCGCTCACGCGGACGGCGACGGAGTCCGCGACTACCTCGCCGCCGAAAAGCACGACCGAGACGGCGTCCGCGAGCGCCTGCGCCCCGGCCGACGCCCCGGGCTGGGCCGTCACGCTGGTCGAGGCGAGGCCGACTCGGACGATCGACCCGTCCGCGGGGTACGCCCAGGCCGCGGACTCCACGCTCGTCGGCGGCGCCGCCACGGCCAGCGCGGCCGCGCCGGACTGGCCCGGGACCGTGATCTGCACCGCGACGGCGGCGGCGGTGGTCGCGGGAGCGGCCGGAGCGGCGGTCCCCACGACGGCCGCGAGGAGCACGGCGAGGCCGGCCATGGCGATCGCGTACGCAGCCTTCACCCCGCCCCAGGGTAGACGATCGGCCAACAGGAGCCGTCAGCGCGCCCGGACCGCGCGCCATCCGAGCTGCGCGGCCACGCCGAGCAGGAAGAGGCCGAACAGGCGCCGGAGCACCTCCTCGGAGAGCGACGTGGCGATCTGCACCCCCACCTCCACTCCGGCGATCGACGCGGCCCCGATCAGGAGCGAGGCGCGCAGGCGCGCGTTTCCGTAGCGGCTCTGGCGCCAGATGCCCATCGCCGCCGTCGGCACGATCGCGAGCAGCGACGTCGCCGCCGCCTCGACCTGGTCGAACCCGAGCCAGACGAGCGTCGGCACGAATAGGATGCCGCCGCCGACGCCGAACATCCCGGCGAGCACGCCGGCGGCCAGGCCGAGCGCGAGCGCCAGCAGGATCGTGCTCACGCGACTTCCCCCGCAGAGCACGAATCTGCGAAAGCAGATCCGTGCTCGCGACAACCCCTGAAGCGGCCGCTACCGCGGCCGGCGCCGACGAACGGCGTGAGCGAGGTTGACACAGGACGTCTCACACGACGAGGAACCAGATGCCGATCCCGGCCACGAACGCCGCGAACGCCGCGGTCAGCACCCGGTTCGAGACCCGCTGCTGCAGCGCCGTCCCGCCGAGCGCGCCGACGACGGCGGGCAGGCCGATCAGCGCGGCGTACGCGACGTCCACCTCGCCGCGCAGGGCGTAGAGGACCGCCCCCGCCAGCGCCGTCAGCCCGATCGCCCCGAGCGACGTGGCCGTCGCCTCCCGCGGCGTGAAGGAGGCCGCGAGGATCAGCAGGGGCACGATCAGGAGCCCGCCGCCGACCCCGAAGAGCGCGCTGAGCACGCCCGCGGCGAGGCCGATCAGGACGAGCCTGAGCACCGGCCTATCCTACGATCGCGTGCACACCGTCCCGCTCGCCCGCCTGCTCGCCGACGACCCGGCCGGGACGGCGATCCTCCTCGACGTCGACGGGACGCTCGCGCCGATCGTGCCCCGCCCGGAGGACGCCGCGGTCCCCGACGCGACGCGGGGCGAGCTCCGGCGGCTGCACGCCCGCTACGCGCTGGTCGCCTGCATCAGCGGGCGGCCAGCCGAGGACGCGGCCCGCGTCGTCGGCGTGCCGGAGCTCCGCTACGTCGGCGAGCACGGCCTCGAGCTCGACCCCGCCGCGGAAGCGTGGGCGGCCGCGATCGCCGCCTTCGCCGACTCGGTCGACTGGCCGGCCGAGCGCAAGCCGCTGACCGTCTCGTTCCACTACCGCACGGCGGCGGATCGCGCCGATGCCGAGCGCGTGCTCGCGGAGGCCGCCGAGCGCGCCCGCGGCGCTGGCCTCGTGCCGCGCTGGGGCAGGCTGGTGCTCGAGATTCGCCCGCCGCTCGAGACGGGCAAGGGCACGGCCGTCCGAGCGCTCCTGTCCGAGCACGGCCTGCGGCGGGCGCTCTACGCGGGCGACGACACCACCGACCTGGATGCGTTCCGGGCGCTCGACGAGCTCGAGCTCGCCGTGCGGGTCGGGGTCGTCACGGAGGAGGGGCCACCCGAGCTGCGCGGGGCCGCCGACCTCGTGGTCGGCGGCCCCAGCGAGCTGCTCGAGCTTCTGCGGGCGCTCTAGCCCGCGGCAGCGCCGCTCAGGCGGCGTCCAGCGCCGGCTCGAGGGCGGGCTGCTGCTGCGGCGCCAGGTCCCGTCCTCGCACCATGAAGATCGACACGAGGAGGCCGACGAACGCGATCACGGCTCCGACCCAGAAGGCGTTGACGAACCCGTCCGTCAGCGCCACCGGCATCGCGGTGCCGCCGGCCAGCTTGTCGTCGGTCGTCGACACGGCGATCGTCGAGAGGATCGCGATGCCGACGGCGCCGCCGATCTGCTGGCTCGTGTTGATCAGCCCGGAGGCGAGGCCCGCTTCCTGCGGCTTCGTCCCCGCGAGCGCAGCGATCGTGATCGGCACGAACGCGAACGGGATCGCGACGCCCAGGACGAGGAAGCCCGGGAACAGGTCGGCCCAGTACGAGCCGCCCACCGACACCTGCGTGAAGTAGACCAGCCCGATCGTCAGCAGGCTCATCCCGAGGATCAGCGCCGGCTTGACGCCGACCTTGTTCACGGCGACCGCGGCGAAGTTCGCCCAGATCACCGCGGTCCCGGCGACGGCGAGGTACGCGACGCCCGTCTCGATCGGCGAGTAGCCGAGCACCTGCTGCATGTAGAGCGTCAGCATCAGGAACATCGAGAACATCGCCGTGCCCATGATGAAGCCGGCCACGTTCGCAGCGGTGAGCGTCTGCAGCCGGAAGATCGAGAACGGCACCAGCGGCTCCTTCTGCCGCTGCTCCCAGACGACGAACGCCAGCAGCAACACCGCGGACGCGGCGAAGACGCCGATCGTGGCCGCCGAGAGCCACTCCCACTGCCGGCCCTGGGTGATCCCCAGCACGAACAGCAGGAGGCCCGACGTGACGAGCATGGCGCCCGGAATGTCGTGCGACTGCCCGTGCGCGTCCTTGCTCTCCCTGAGCAGGATCGGAGAGAGAGCGAACGCGGCGACGCCGACCGGCACGTTCACGAAGAAGATCCACTCCCAGGAGAGCAGATCCGTGAGGATCCCGCCCGCCAGGACGCCGGCGGCGGCGCCGAAGCCGCCGACCGCGCCCCAGGCGCCGAGCGCGATGTTCCGCTCCCGGCCCTCGCTGAAGGTCGTGGTCAGGATCGAGAGGGCCGAGGGCGTGATCGTGGCCGCCCCGAGCCCCTGCAGGCCGCGGGCGATGATCAGCGACTCGTCGCTCCACGCCAGTCCGCAGAGCAGTGAGCCGACCGAGAACACGACGAGTCCGGTCATGAACACGACCCGGCGTCCGAGGATGTCCGCCAGACGGCCGCCGAGGAGCAGGAACCCGCCGAAGACCAGCGCGTAGGCGCTGATCACCCATTGCAGATTCTCCTGCGAGAAGCCCAGGTCCGCCTGGATCGACGGCAGCGCGACGTTCACGATCGCGATGTCGAGGACGACGACGAACTGCGTGACGCAGAGCAGCGCCAGCGCAAGCCATTTGGTGCGTTCGGAAGCAACCATTTGGAAAGTCCCTTCTTCGCTTCGCAAGGCTTCCGAGGTTACAGCACTGACTTCCGTTTTCGTAGTACGGTTTTCCGTACTTGTAGTTCCCGCTGTAGAATCCGAAGCGTGGCGAAGCGCTACAACCAGTACTGCCCGGTTGCGCACGCCCTCGACGTGGTCGGCGAGCGCTGGTCGCTGCTGATCGTCCGCGAGCTCAACCACGGGCCGCTGCGTTACACGGACCTCCACGAGCGGCTCGGCTGCGGCACCAACATCCTCGCCGCCCGGCTACGCGACCTGGAGGGGGGCGGCGTCGTCCAGAAGCGCAAGCTGCCGCCCCCGGCGGCCTCCACCGTGTACGAGCTGACCGCCTCGGGCGAGGGTCTCCGTTCCGTCCTGCACGCGCTCGGCTGGTGGGGCCTGCGAACGCTCGGGCCGCCCCCGGCCGACGTCGTGCTGCAGCCGGGTTGGCTCCGGGGCGCGCTGCAGATGGCGCTCTGGTCGGTGGCGCTCGCAGGGACGATCGAGTTCCGGGCGAGCGGCGAGGTGGCGTTCGTCGTCGACGGCGACGTGGTCGCCGCCGCGACGGGCGAGCCCGACACGATCGTCGAAGCCGACCCGGTCGGCCTCTACCACCTGCTCGTCGACGGCGACCTCGACAGCGTCGAGGTGAGCGGCGACCGGGCGCTGCTCGAGGGCCTGCTCGGCGCCCTCCCGACGCCGCCGCCGCTGCCGGCGAGCGTCTAGTGCGGCGTCTCGTAATGATTCACCGGTTTCTCGATCCGCGCGCCGCACTAGCGGGCCGGAAAGGTCCGGCCCCTACGCGGTTTCCGGTGCACGGTTTGGAGAGGGCGCACTAGATCCGATCGGCCTCCCGGCGGAGGACGTCCCACGCGAGCCGCACGTCGTCCTCGGTCGTTCGCGCGTTCCCGATCGCCAGGCGGAGGACGTAGCGGCCGTCCAGGCGCGTGTGCGAGATGAACAGCTCCCCCGTGGCGTTGACGCGCTCGAGCAGCGCCTCGTTGAGCTCGTCGCTCCCGCGCCGGCGAAAGCAGACGAGCGAGAAGTGCCGTTCCGCGCAGATCTCCCAGTCGGGGTCCTCGCGCACCCAGCTCTCGAAGGCCGCCGCGAGGCGGACGTGCTCCCGGATCACCGCCTGCAGCCCCTCGCGCCCGTAGCAGCGCAGCACCGCCCAGAGCTTGAGCGCCCGGAACCGGCGCCCGAGCGGCACGGCGTACTCGCTGAGGCTGACGGCGTCCTCGCTCGTCCGGAGGTACTCGGGCACGAGGCTGAACGCCCGCCGCAGGTCGTCGGGGCGCCGCGTCCACAGCGCCGAGCAGTCCATCGGCACGAACAGCCACTTGTGCGGGTTGACGCCGATCGAGTCGGCGCGCTCCCAGCCGTCGAAGTGGTGCCGCAGCTCGGGGCACACCGCCGCCGAGCCCGCGTACGCGGCGTCGACGTGGAGCCAGGCGCCAGCGCGCTCGCAGCGCGCGGCGATCTCCCGCAGGGGGTCGACGGCGGCGGACGAGGTCGTGCCGACGGTCGCGACCACGGCGCATGCGTCGTCGAGCTCGAGCAGCTCGGGGCGCAGGCGGAACCGCTCGTCGGTCGGAAGCGGCCGCGCCTCGAGCTCGAGCAGGCGCGCGGCCTTGGCGGTGGACGAGTGCGTGTGCTCGGAGCAGAGGACGACGCGCCGTCCCGGCCGCGCGGCCCGCGCGGCGGCGAGGACGGTGACGAGCCCCGTCGAGGCGGTGTCTTCGATGTGGCCGTGCAGGCCCCCGGGCAGGCCGAGCAGCTGGCGGAGCCAGTCGAGCGCCACCTCCTCCAGCTCCTGCAGCGCCGGCGAGGTGCGCCAGAGGATGCCGACCTGGTTGAGCCCGGCCGCCAGCAGCTCGGCGAGGATGCCGGGCTCCGAGCCCGTGGTGGCGAAGTAGGCGAAGTAGCGCGGGCTCTGCCAGTGCGTCAGGCCGGGCAGCAGCACGCGGTCGAGGTCGTCGAGGACGGCGCCGAACGGCTCGGGCCGGTCGGGCGGGGCAGCCGGCAGCGCGGCGCGGACGTCGCCCGGCTCGACCCGCGACAGCACCGGCAGCTCGCGCACGCGCTCGAGGTAGCCGGCCACCCACTCGACCGCCGCGGCGCCGTCGGCGCGAAAGGTGGAGGCGTGGGCCTCGCTCACGAGCGCAGCTGCTCGATCTCCCGCCAGGAGCGCGTGTTCAGCACCTGCTCGCGCGTCAGCCAGGCGCGGCGCGCCTGGCTCAGGCCCAGCTCGACGTAGCCGAGTGCCGCCACCGAGTGCGCGTCGGTCGAGACGGAGACGAGGACGCCGGCCTCGCCGGCGAGCCGTGCGTGCGTGTCCCGCATGTCGAGCCGGTCCGGCTGCGAGTTGATCTCGAGGCAGGTGCCGGTGCGGCACGCACGCTCGACGACGCGCTCGACGTCGAGGTCGGCGCCGCGCCGCCGCGACAGGCGGCGGCCCGAGAGATGGCCGATGCAGTCGACGTGCGGGTTCTCGATCGCCTCGAGGATCCTGTCGGTCGGGCTCGTGTCGAAGGCGGTGTGCAGCGAGGCGATCACCCAGTCGAGCTGCTCGAGCTGCTCGTCGGCGACGTCGAGCGTGCCGTTGGCGCGGATGTTCACCTCGATGCCGCGCAGGATCCGGAAGGGGGCCAGCCGCTCGTTCAGCGCCGCGATCTCCTGCAGCTGGGCCTCGAGGCGGCCCTCGCGGAGGTAGTGCGAGTGGTCGGTCAGCGCCAGGTACTCGTAGCCGCGCGCGGCGGCAGCCTCCGCCATCTCCTCGATCGTCGCCTTGCCGTCGCTCGACCAGGTCGAATGGCTGTGCAGGTCGCCGCGCAGGTCCTCCAGCGCGACGAGCGCCGGCAGCCCGCCGTCGCGCGCGGCCTCGAGCTCGCCGGCGTTCTCGCGGAGCTCGGGCGGGATGAACGCGTAGCCGAGGAACGCGTACAGCTCCTCCTCGCTGCGGAACGCGTGCACCTCGCCCGTCTCGACGGCCGTGACGCCGTACTCGGAGACCGAAAGGCCCTGGCGAACGGCGGCCTCGCGCAGGGCGACGTTGTGCTCCTTCGACCCCGTGAAGTGCTGCAGCAGGTCGCCGTAGCTCTCGGGCGGGACGACCCGGAGATCCAGGCGCAGCCCCTGCTGCGAGACGACCGTCGCCTTCGTCTCTCCGTGCGCGGCGACCTCGAGCACCCACGGCAGCGAGACGAACGCCGCGGTCAGCGCGGCGGGGTCCGACGCGGTCGCGATCACGTCGAGGTCGCGGAACGTCTCCTTGCGGCGCCTGACGCTGCCGGCCTCGGAGACCTCGTCGGCCGTCGGATGGGCCCGCAGCGCCTCGACGACCTCGCGCACCACGGGCAGGCCGACTCCGAGCAGGCCGCGCTTCGCCACCTCCTCCCCGGTCCCCTGCTCGAGGGCGATCAGGATCTTCTGCTCGCTGCGGGCGCCGAGCCCCTGCAGGTCACGCAGCCGGCCCGAGGCGGCCGCCTCCTTCAGCTCGGCGAGGCTCGTGACGCCGAGCTGGGTCCAGATGCGCGCGGCCGTCTTCGGCCCCAGCCCGGGGAGCCGCATGAACATGGCGACCTCTTCCGGGACGATCTCGCGCCGCCGTGCGAGCGCCTGCATCTCGCCGAGCTCGACGACCTCGACGATCTTCTCCTCGATCGTCTTGCCGATCCCCGGCAGCTCCTTCGCCTTGCCCGCGAGCGCCAGCTCCGCGACGGAGGCGGGCGTCTCGCGGATCCTGGTCGCCGCGCGGCGATACGCGAGCACGCGGAAGCCCTGGTCGCCGAGAATCTCGGACAGGTCGGCCAGCAGGTCGAGCTGGTCCGCGAGCTCCGCGTTCCGGGGCAGCGGCGTTGCCATCGGGTCGATCATAGGCCGCGGCTTCAGGCACAATCCCGCGATGCCGAGCGCGGTCGGGGCGGTCGTCTGCGTGCCGACGTACGACGAGGCCGGCAACATCGAGCGGATGGTGCGGGCGCTCGGCGAGGTGCTCGACCTCGAGCGTGACCGCGTGCTCGTGATCGACGACGCCTCGCCGGACGGCACGGGCGCGATCGCGGACCGGCTCGCGGGCGAGCTGCCGTGGGTCGAGGTGCTGCACCGCGACCGGAAGCGCGGGATCGGCCCGGCCTACGTCGCCGGCTTCCGCCACGCGCTCGCTGCCGGCGCCGCCGCCGTCGCCCAGATCGACTGCGACTTCTCCCATGACCCGGCCGACCTCCCGCGGCTGCTGGCGCCGGTCGCGGCGGGCGAGGCCGACCTGGTGCTCGGCTCGCGCTACGTGGCGGGCGGCAGCACGGCCAACTGGAGCCTCCTGCGCCGGGCGATCTCGGCGGGTGGTTGCCTCTACGCCCGCGTTCTCCTCGGCGTCGGCATCCGGGACCTGACGGGAGGGTTCAAGTGCATCCGCGGCGAGGTGCTCGAGCAGATCGGGCTGGACACGCTCACCGCGCACGGGTACGCGTTCCAGATCGAGACGACGTACCGGGCGCTGCGGGCCGGCTTTCGCGTGCTCGAGGTGCCGATCCGGTTCGTCGACAGGAGGGTCGGCAGCTCGAAGATGAGCCGCGGCGTCGTCACCGAGGCCGCCTGGCGCGTGCCGGCGCTCCGGCTCCGGGCAATCGCCGGCAGGCTCGAGCGCCACTAAGCTCGGGACATGGCCCTGCTGCCCCAGTCGCCTCGCCGGCGCCGCCGCCTCGTGTGGGGGACGGCAGCGCTCGCCGCGATCGTGGCGGTCGGCCTGGCGATCGGCCTGATGCCGCGCGGCGAGCGGCTCGCCGAGAGCGACGTCGCCACCGACACCGGCCCCAGGGCCGAGGCGCTCCCGCCGCTGCAGATCACGCCGGCCCGGCGCCGCGAGATCGACCGCCTCGTCCACCGGTTCACGGAGACGGCCGTCACCCGCCGCGATCCGGCCGCCGCGTGGGAGCTCGCCTCGGCGTCCATGCACAGCGGTGTCCCGCGCGACGCCTGGAACCGCGGCGAGCTGCCCGGTGTCCTGCCCTTCGACGCCACCGCGATCGAGGACGTCTCGTGGAAGGTCGTCTACCGCGCGCCCGAGCGCGTCGGTATCGACGTCCTCGTGGTCGCCAAGCCCGGCTCGGGGCAGCAGACGATCGTCTACCAGACCGATCTCGTGCAGGAGGACGGCAGGCTGCTGGTCGCCGCCTGGGCTCCGCAGGCGACGCTCGGCGGCGGCACGGCCCCACCGCCCGCGGCGGCAGCAGCGCCCGAGCAGGTCGAGTCGCCGTACTCGCGCGGCCGCCTCGACGCGCGCTGGCTGCTCGTCCCGGCCGGGATCGTCCTGCTGCTGCTCGGCACCGCGGTCGTGCTGCTCGTGCGCCACGCGATTCGCAGCCGGCGGGCGTACCGGCGCTACCGCGGGCATGCCGGCGTCTGAGGTCGGCGACGCGACCTTCGCGGAGACGGTGCTGGGCTCCGCGACCCCGGTGATCGTCGACTTCTGGGCGCCGTGGTGCCGGCCGTGCCGGGCGATCGAGCCGATCCTGGCGGCGATCGCCGACGCCGCCGAGGGCCGCGTGCGGCTCGTCCGGCTGAACGTGGACGAGAACGCCGGCGTCCCGTCGCGCTACGGCGTGCTCGCGTTGCCCACGGTGATCCTGTTCGACGGCGGGTCGCCGCGGGCGACCGTGACCGGCGCCGCCTCCCGCCGGCGGTTCGAGCAGGCGTTCGCCGACTGGCTCGCCGGCTAGCGCTGTCTGCGCTCCGACCAGCAGGCCGGACAGGTCCGGCCCCTACTCAGCTCGCCGGCTAGGTCGACGTCGCCGGCGCGGGGCGGCTCGCGCCGGCCGGCGCGGGTACCTCGGCCCGGGCGCGCCGGGGGCGGTGCGACACGGTCCTCACCCGCGGATCGAGCGCACCGTAGACGAGGTCGACGATCAGGTTGAAGACGAGGATCGCGGTCGTCACCAGGACGACGATCCCGAGGATCACGGGCATGTCGCGCCGGCCGAGAGCCGTGTAGAGGAGGCTGCCGACGCCGGGCAGCCCGAAGACGCGCTCGACGAACACCGCGCCCGCGAATGCGAGGCCGACGTCCATCCCGAGCATCGTCACCACCGGCAGGGAGGCGTTGCGAAGCGCATGCCGGCGGACGGAGGCACCGACGCCCAGCCCCTTCGCCTGCGCGGTGCGGACGTAGTCCTCGTGCATCGCCTCGAGCACGCTCGCGCGGATCATGCGCGCGTACAGCGCCGCGAACCCGAGCGCGAACGCGAGCCAGGGCAGGACGAGGTGGTACGCCCACTGGACCGGCCCGCCGCAACTGGTGCTCGCCGAGAGGACGTCGCAGTACCCGCTCGTCGGGAACCAGCGCAGCCTGTACCCGAAGACGTATGCGAGGACGTAGCCGACCCAGAGCGGATGGGCGGAGATTCCCACCAGAACGAACACCATCCCGGCGCGGTCGAGCAGCGACCGGGGCCGCAGCGCAGACAGGATCCCGATCGGGACGGCGATCAGCAGCCACATGATCGCCGCGCCGAAGACGAGCGACGCCGTCACGGGCGCCGCCTCGGCGATGAGCGACGTGACGTCGTCGCGCGTGTAGAACGACTGGCCGAGGTCGCCCGTCACGACCTTCGACAGGAACGTCCCGTAGGCGACGAAGAACGAGCCCTCGACGCCGACCGACTCGTTCACCGTCGAGGCCGCCTCGCTCGACCGGCTGCCGACGTTCACGCTCGTCGAGCCGATCATGAAGAAGAGGACGTAGGTGTAGAGCGTGACGATCAGGAACAGCAACGCCGCCCAGACGAGCCGCCTGAGAATGAAGCCCAGCACCCCAGGTGCAGGGTGACTCCCCGGCGCGGCGTCTGCAACCCCGGTGCGCGCTCGGGCCGCCGCGGCCGCTTCAATGGCGGCATGGCGACCGCAACCTCCGCCTGGGCGGAGCTCCTCGACGGCGACGAGCTCGCGTCTTTGACGGTCGAGCCGGCGACGCAGGCGACCGCGACACCGCTTCCCGACGACCTCGACCCCGCGCTCGCCTCCTCCCTGCTGGACGCCGGCGTGACCTCGCTGTTCACGCACCAGGCGCGGGCCTGGGAGGCAGCCCGAGGCGGAGCGGACGTGATCGTCACGA
This sequence comes from Gaiellaceae bacterium, assembly GCA_036555085.1. Lineage (GTDB taxonomy): Bacteria > Actinomycetota > Thermoleophilia > Gaiellales > Gaiellaceae > Gaiella. The sequence goes on along the minus strand of DATBMD010000012.1, from coordinate 2,618 downwards.
CGGGGACGGCGTCGGGGAAGTCGCTCGCGTTCAACCTGCCCGTCCTCGACGCGATCGCCGCCGACCCGCGGACGCGCGCGCTCTACCTGTACCCGACCAAGGCGCTCGCGCAGGATCAGGCGCGCTCACTCGCCGAGCTGCGCCTGCCCGGCCTGCGCCCCGCGATCTACGACGGCGACACCGAGAGCGAGCGGCGCTGGCAGATCCGCAAGTGGGCGAACCTGATCCTGACCAACCCGGACATGCTCCACGTCGGCGTGCTCCCCCACCACGACCGCTGGGGCGACGTGCTGCACAACCTCCGCTACGTGGTCGTCGACGAGGCGCACACGTACCGGGGCGTGTTCGGCTCCCACGTCGCCAACGTCCTGCGCCGGCTCCGGCGGCTGGCCGGCATCTACGGCGCCGACCCGCAGTTCCTGCTGGCGTCCGCGACGATCGCCAACGCAGGCGAGCTGGCGGCGGCGCTCACGGGCAGGGAGACGACCGTCGTCGACCGCGACGGTGCGCCCCGCTCCGAGCGTCAGATCGCCCTCTGGAACCCGCCGCTGCTCGACGCGGAGCTCGGCCAGCGGGCGAGCGCGCTCGGCGAGGCGGCGCGGCTGTACGCGGGCCTCGTCTCGCGCGAGCTGCGAACGATCTGCTTCGCCAAGAGCCGCAAGGCGGCGGAGCTGATCCACCGGTTCACGTGCGAGCGGGTCGAGCCGGAGGTGGCCGCCCGGCTCACCCCGTACCGCGCGGGCTACACGCCCGCGCAGCGGCGGGCGATCGAGGGCAGGCTCGTCGAGGGCGACCTCCTCGGCGTCTCGGCCACCGACGCGCTCGAGCTCGGGATCGACATCGGCCTGCTGGACTGCGCCATCTCGGTCGGCTTCCCGGGCACGGTCGCCTCGCTCCGCCAGCAGTGGGGGCGCGCGGGCAGGCGCAGCCGGGGCCTCGCGGTGCTCGTCGCGAGCGAGGACGCGCTCGACCAGTTCTTCATGCGCGAGCCGGAGGCGCTGCTCGGCCGCCGGGTGGAGGCCGCCCTCGTCGACCACGCGAACCCCCGCATCCTCGACCCGCACGTGCTCGCCGCGGCCTTCGAGGCGCCGCTCGACGAGCGCGACATCGCGACGCTCGGGCCCGAGGCGCTGCAGCGTGCCGCCTTGCTGCCCGAGCTCGAGCGCTCGCGGGCGGGCTGGGTCTGGACGGGCCGCGACTATCCGGCGGCGCGCATCTCGCTCCGCTCGGGCGACACGGCGGCGTTCACGGTCGTCGACGAGACGACCGGCGCCGTCCTGGGCCTGGTGGAGCGCGAGCGCGCGTACTCGACCGTCCACGAGGGCGCCGTCTACCTGCACCTCGGCGAGCAGTACCTCGTCGGGTCGCTCGACCTCGAGGCACGCACGGCGCTGGTCGCGCCGACGACGGCCAACTGGTACACGCAGGCCAGGAAGGAGACGGAGACCGCTATCGAGGAGGCGCTCCGGCGGCGCCCCGCGCTCGGCGTCGAGCTGGCGTTCGGGCGCGTGTCGGTCACCGAGCAGGTGATCGGCTACCAGCGGAGGGCGATCGCCGACGGCACGACGATCGAGACGGTGCCGCTGCTCTTGCCCGAGACGGCGTTCGAGACCGAGGCGATCTGGTTCTCCCCGCCCGGCGAGCTCCTGGACGGCCTCGAGGCGATGCCCACGCTGCTCAGCAGCCTCCATGCCGCCGAGCACTCCCTGATCGCCCTGCTGCCGCTCTGGGCGATGTGCGACCGCTGGGACATCGGCGGCCTCTCGACCAACGTCCACTTCCAGACCGGCGCGCCGACGATCTTCGTCTACGACGGCCACGCCGGCGGCGCCGGCATCACGGAGCGCGGCTACGACCGCTTCGAGGGCTGGGCTGCGGACACCGCGCGGCTGCTCGCCGGCTGCCCCTGTCGCAGCGGCTGCCCCTCGTGCGTGCAGAGCCCCAAGTGCGGGAACCTGAACGAGCTGCTCGACAAGGCCGGCGCGCGGACGCTGCTCGAGCGCATGCTCGCGGCCGACGCGAGGCCGTGAGCCGGGCGCCGCAGGACGCCGCGCTCCGCGCGAACGTCCGCCTGCTCGGCGATCTGCTCGGCCGCGTGCTCGTCGAGCAGGAGGGAGCGGCGTTCTACGAGCTCGAGGAGCGCGTGCGGGCCCTCGCGCGCGATGCCCGGGCGGGCACGGGCGAGCCGGGATCCCTCCGCGCCGCAGTCGCCGAGCTCGACGTCGAGTCGCAGGGGAAGGTGCAGCGCGCGTTCGCGCTCTTCTTCCAACTCGCCAACATCGCCGAGCAGCACCACCGCCTGCGGCGCCGGCGCGAGTACGAGCACGAGGGCCGCACGCCGCGGGAGTCGCTCGCGGACGCGGTCGCGCGCCTCCGGGCCGCCGGCGTGGGCGACGACCGGCTGCGGGCTGCCCTCGACCGGCTCGACGTGCGCCCGGTCGTGACGGCGCACCCGACCGAGGCGACCCGCCGCACCGTGCTGGAGGCGCATCGCCGGATCGCCGCGCGGCTCGGTCGGCTCGACGACCCCGCGCTGCCGCCGACGCGGGCCGCGGAGCTCGAGGACGAGCTCGCCGAGGAGATCACGATCCTCTGGCAGACCGACGAGGTCAGCGCCC
>DATBMD010000346.1:0-3207 GCA_036555085.1 Gaiellaceae bacterium | reverse complement strand
AACGGCGCCGCGCTCTACGCCGCGCAGGCGCTGTGGCTCGCGTCGCTGTCCGGGCCACCGCCGGTAGGAGAGCAGCCGCTCGAGCTGGTCGCGATTCCCGCCGGCGTGCTCGCCGCCGGGCGCTTCGCGTGGCGCGAGGGCGACCGGCTGCTCGTCGTCTCCAGCTCCGGCGAGCTTCGCGACGCGATCGAGGCCCTGCAGTCGGGGGCGCCGCGGCCGTACGTTTCGATCACCTCGAGCCCCGATTCGACGATCGCGCGGGGTGCGGAGGCGTGCGCGCTCGTCGAGGTCGAGTCCCAGGAGGCGACGACGCACACGCAGGCGTACTGCGGCAACGTCGCGGCCGCGCTCGCCCTGCTCGCCCGGCTGGCCTCGGACGAGACGCTCGCGCGGGCCCTTGCCGGCGCCCCGGAGGCGGTCGAGGCCGCGTGCGTCGGGGCGGACGCCTGGGCCGTCGACGCGGTTCTCGTCGAACGTCCGCGCGCCGCCGTCGTCTTCGGCTCCGGTGTGGGCTGGGCGGCGGCTCTCGAGGCGGCGCTGCTGCTCAAGGAGGTGGCCGGCGTGCCGGCCGAGGGAGTGGAGACGCGCGAGGGCGCCACGTCCGGGATGTACGCGCTCGGCGCGGGGCAGATCGCCCTGAGCCTGCCGGCGGGCGGCGACCCGCTCCTGACCGAGGCGGAGGAGACGTGCGCCCGCTCGGGCGCGACGACCCTGCGCGCGCCGGGCGGCGAGCTGGCCGAGCCGCGGCTCACGCCGCTGACGACCTTTCCCGCCGCGGTCGCGCTCGCGGCCGAGCTCGGCCTCGCGGCGGGCCTCGACGTCGATCGGCCCCAGTGGCTGGAGGCCTATCTCGCCACCGCGCGGGTCCCGGCCGAGTAGCCGCGGCAGGCGCCGGGCAATCTAGCCTGGGACCGTGATCCTGCGAGACCCGGCCCTGCAGCTCGACCGGCGCGTCCAGCGACTGTGGGCGGCGGAGGCGCTCGTCGCCGCCGCCGTCCTCGGAGCGCTCGTCGTCGGTGGGACGGTGCTCGCGGCGCTGACCTGGTCGACCGGTGGCGCGATCCTGGTCGGCGCTCTGGGCGGCGCGGCCGTGCTCGCGCTCGCGCTCGGCGGCGTCATGGTGGCGCCGCGGCTCGCGTACGCCCGCTACCGCTACGAGGTGACGGAGCTCGGCCTGTACGTCGCGCACGGGCGCTTCTGGCGGCGCTGGCAGGTCGTGCCGCATGCGCGCGTGCAGACGGTCGACGTCGAGTCCGGGCCGCTGCTGCGCGCGTTCGGGCTCGTCGAGGTGCGGGTGACGACCGCCTCCGCCGAGGGCGGCACCGGCATCCCCGGCCTGGCGCCCGACATCGCCGATCGGCTCGTACACGAGCTCGCCCGCCGCGCGGACGTCGAGGAAGGGACGTGACCGCCGGGGAGGCTGAGCTCCGCGGCCGTCTCCACCCGCTCGCCATCGTCGTCTTCGCCCGGCGCCTCCTCCGGGAGAGCCTGTTGCCGCTCGTCGTGCTCCTATTCGCGGCCGGGCCGCGCGTGATCGTGCCAGTGCTCGTCGTCGGCCTGCCGCTCGCCGGCGCCTACCTCGCGCTCGAATGGGCGCGCTTCGAGTACACGGTGGAGGCCGACCGGCTCGTCGTCCGGCGCGGCGTCCTGAGCCGCCGGACGCGGATCGTGCCGCTCGACCGGATCCGCGGCGTCGACGTCCGCCAGCCCGTCCTCCACCGGCTGCTCGGCCTCGTCGAGGTGGACGTCGAGGCCGCGTCCGGCGGATCGAAGCGCGCGGAGCTCGGGCTCGCCGCCGTGACCCCCGCCCAGGCCGAGGCGCTGCGGGCGCGGGTCGTCGCCGCTGCCTCGCGCGCGGGGGAGGAGGAGCCGGAGCCGGCGGCCGTCCTCTACCGGGCGACGCCGGGGCTGCTGGCACTCGGAGGGATGACGAGCTGGCGGTACGTGCTCGCGCCCCTGGCGGTGATCGGGCTGCTCGCGAACGTCGTGGACGACCTGCCGGGCGGGCTCGGCGAGCAGCTGCTCGGCGACCTCGCCGACCGGGCGCCGACGAGCCTCGGCGGCGTGCTCCTGGCAGTGCTGGCCGTGCTGGCGGCGGCGCTTGCGCTCGGCGCGGCCGGCTCGCTCGTGGTCGACTGGCAGTTCACGCTGCTCGACGAGGGCGAGCGGTTGTCGGCGACCCGCGGTCTGCTGACCCGGCGCACGGTCTCGATCGACCGTGCGCGCGTGAAGGGCGCGGACGTCCGGGACACGCCGCTGAGCCGTTGCGTGGGGATCGCCTCCGTAGGAGCGGTGGCGGGCGGGATCCAGGGTCGCGAGGGTGGGCGCGCGACGCTCGCGCCCGCGGTGCGCACAGCCGGCGTGGCGGCGCTCGTCCGGGCGCTCGAGCCGGCCGCGCCCGTCCCGGGCTCGCCGCTCGAGCCCCACCCTCCGGCCGCGCTGCCCCGGCGGCTCGTGCGCGCGTTGGCGCTGCCGCTCGCGGGCCTCGTCGCCGCGGCAGCGCTCGGCTGGTGGTGGGTCGCGGGGGCGGCTTTCGCCCTCCTGGCGCTGGCGGTGCCGCTCGCGCTCGACCGGTACCGGCAGCTCGGCCACGCGTTCGACGGGCGGTTGCTCGTCGTCCGCGGGGGCAGCCTGCTCCGGCGCTGGACGGTGCTCGACCCGGCTGCGGTCGTCTCCTACGAGGTCCGGCGCTCACCCGGTCAGAAGCGGGCCGGGCTCTGCACGGTCATGCTCCACCTCGGTCAGGGCGCTGGCTCGCGCCGGGCGCTCGACGTGGGCGAGGAGCAGGCACGCGCGCTCCTCGCCGCGCTCGACGCCCCGCTGCTGGCGCCGCTCGTGGCGGCCGCCGCCTGACCCGAACGGCCGTGTCCTCGTGCCAGGCACCGGGACACGTCCGTTTCGGACACTGCCGCGAGCTCTTCTTGGCCGCGAGCACTCGTGGGAGGGTCCGCAGGAGAGCTCCAGTGGATCCGCGATTGCGGCCGGAGGCCGGCTTTGCCGGCCGGGAGGCCCGCTGCGGGTCGTCCTCTGCGCTGCGGCGAAGGAGGGGGCCCGTGGGGGAACCATGGGTGGGTCTCCGGTCGTTTGTGTGGCTGGAGTCATTTCAGTGGGAGTTCGATCTCGAGGCCGCCGCAGCAGAGGTAGACGAGCGCGATCAGGGCGGTGGCGGAGTGGAAGCCGTAGGAGCGGCGTGTGAGCAGCCGCACC
>DATBMD010000054.1:0-9752 GCA_036555085.1 Gaiellaceae bacterium | reverse complement strand
GTCCTGCGTGAACGTCATCAGCTCCCGGTAGCCGTGGCGCGCAGCCCAGGCGATCTGCGCCTGCTTCAGCGCCGTCGCGATCCCCCGGTTCCGGTGCGTCGGGGCGACGACGGTGATGCCGTGCTCGGCGAGCCGGGGGTCGGCGCGGCGGCGCAGCAGCCCCGCGAACCCCACCACCTGGTCGCCGTCGAGCGCCACGAGCGTGGCCTCGGCGATCACGCCGTCGCCGGTCGCCTCCTCGGCCGCCCAGCGCTCGAACGGCGAGATCTCGTAGGCCGCCGGCAGCGGCAGCTCGGCCAGCGCCGAGCGCGCCACCTCGTACGCGGCCTCGACGAGCCCCGGCCTCGACGCGGCGACGACGAGCTCGATCCCGGCAGGCGGCTCCGGCTCCGGCTCGTCACCCCGCAGCCGACGGGACTCCTCGACCTCCCGCATGCGCGGGACGAGCCCGAGCCGCGCCCCGAACGCCGCGCCGGCTGCATCGCCCTCCTCGACCTCCAGCGAGATCAGCTGGCTGCCGTGCGCGCGCGCCACGTCAAGCGCGCGGGCGAGGAGCGCCGAGCCGACACCGCGGCGGCGGAACTCGGGCAGCACGGCGATCGCGACGTAGGTCCTGCCCGGCAGGTGCGAGCGGACCGCCGATGCGCAGCCGGCAATCGCCCAGTCGACGCGCGCAGCGAAGCTGCGATCGCCTTCGCGGCTGCGGCGCGCCTCGATCTCCTGCGCCGTCACTGGCTCGCGCGGCACGACGGTGTTCCACACGGCGGCGTAGCCCTCGAACCCGCGGCGGTCCCCGGGCACCAGCTCCGAGATCTCGACCTCGGTCACGCGCCTTCCCCCGCAGAGCACGAATCTGCGAAAGCAGATCCGTGCTCGCGACAACCCCTGAAGCCGCTAGCGCGGCCGGCGCGGACTACCTCCGCGAAAGAGGGTGACACAGGACGTCTCACGCGCCGCGCGCGGCGACGCGTTGCCGCACGTCGTCGACCGACGCCCGGACCGTGATGCTCCACGCCCGGGTGACGTAGCCGAGGTGCTCGTTGAGCCGCCGCATGTCGTCGTTTCCGCGCTGCGTCCATGTGTATACCTCGCGCACCCCGTTCGCGGCCGCGAACGCGAGCGTGGCGCGCTTGAGCGCGGACGCGACGCCGCGGCCACGCCAGTCGCGCCGGACGGCTGTCAGGGCGTGCTCGGCGCGATCGGGCTGGTCGGCGTCGCGCTGCAGGCCCGCGCAGCCGATCACCTCGCCGCCCGCCAGGGCTACGAACGTGCCCTCCGGCCACGTCAGCCAGTCCCGCTCCCACTGCTCGAGCGAGGCCTCGACCGGAGCGTCGAGAGCGAGGTCGGAGAACGCCTGCAGCGCCAGCGGGTCGTATGCCGCCCGCCAGAGCTCCGGCTGCACCCCTACCGGGACGATCTCCGTGCCGGGCACGCACACCGGTGGCTCCTCGCGCCCGACCACGCGGACCTGCTCGACCTGCCGGTCGACCTCGCGGAACCCGAAGCGCTCCGCGAACGCGAGCGACCCCGGGTCCTCCACGCTGCCGCCCACCTCGGCGAAGCCGCGTGATCGAACCTGCTCGGCGAGCGCCCGCAGCAACGCGGTCCCGATTCCCCGTCGTCGCGCGTGCGGCAGCACGCGCGGCGCGACGAAGCCGCGTCCGCCGGTGTCCGACCGTCCCGCGGCGCCGGACCCGACCACCTCGCCGCCGAGCTCCGCGAGGAGGAGCAGCTGATCGGGCGTTGCCGACCGGCGCATCTCCGCGACCGTCGCCACCCGCTCGTTCGGCAGCACGACGGCGCGGACGTGCCGCCAGGCCTCCAGGTCGCCGTCGTTCGCCGCCGTCCTGAGCTCGATCATCCCGACCGCTTCAGCTTTCCGTGCCGCTTCGCGTAGACCTCGCCGCGGTTGAACACCCAGAGGCCGAGCGGGATCGAGACGGCGCCGATCACGAGCAGCGGCCACAGGTCGGCCCAGGCGACCCCGGCGCCGTCGAGCACCGAGGCGCGGATCCCGCGCAGCGCGTACGTGGCCGGCGAGATCGTCGAGAGCCACTCCATCCACTGCGGCAGCACCGAGACCGGGTAGTAGACGCCGGAGACGACGAGCAGCATCCCCTGCGCGATGAAGCCGAGCTGCGCGCCCTTCTCGGGCGAGATCAGCGGCAGCACGGACGTCATCATCCCGATCCCGAAGAACGAGATCGAGGCGACGACGAGAATCGCCAGGGCCGCGGCGAAGTTCGCGTCGGGCATCGTCAGCCCGAAGAACAGCGCCACCACGACGAACAGCAGGATCGCCCGGACGAGCCCGTAGAGGACGGCGAAGACGCCCGAGCCGCCGAGGTGCATCGCCCGCGAGAGCGGCGCCATGAACGTGTACTCGATCGTGCCCTCCCAGCGTTCCCAGGCGACCGTCTCGGTCAGGAACTCGAAGATGATCCCCAGATACGCCCAGACGACGGCGCCGATCAGCAGCGTCGTCGTGGCCCGGTCGACGTCGATCTCGCCTCCGGTCGCCTCGAAGCCCTCGGCGATGAAGACGACCGTCAGCGTGTTCGCGACCGTCCAGAGGAAGAACGCGAGGTCCCAGTAGAAGTACCGGCGCGTCAGGTAGACGTTCCGCTCGACGACGCCCGCGAGCCCGATCAGCTCGTGCTTCATCGTCAGCGCGACGGCCCTCATGCGTACACCTCCCGGTCGTCCTCGTCGTCCTCGTCCGCCTCGTCCTCGAACGTCCGCCCGGTGGCGGCGAAGAACGCCTCCTCGAGCGTCTCGGCGCCGTAGCGCTCCTTCAGGTCGCCGGCCGGCTCGAGCGCGAGCAGCCGGCCGCGGTCGAGGATGCCGATGCGCTCCGCGAGCGCCTCGGCCTCGACCAGGTCGTGCGTGCACAGCAGGATCGTCGCGTCGTGGGTGGCGCGGACCTCGCGGATGAAGCTCTGCACCTCGAGCTTCGAGCGCGGGTCGAGCCCGGTCGTCGGCTCGTCGAGCAAGAGCAGCACCGGCGAGGTGAGGAGCGCCCGGGCGAGCGCGACCTTCTGCTGCATGCCGCGCGAGAGGTTCTCCATCGGCTCGCCGCGCCGCTCGGCCGGGAAGCCGACCTTCGTCAGGATCCGCGGGATCGCCTCGCGGGTCTCCGACGGCGTCATCCCGTAGAACCGGGCGGCGTAGTGCAGGTTCTCGGCCGAGGACATCTTCTTGAAGAACGACGCGTCGACCGAGACGCGGTTGACGAGCCGCTGCACGGCCTTCTGCTCGGCGAAGACGTCGTGCCCGAACACGCGCGCCTCCCCGCCGTCGCCGAGCAGCAGCGTCGACAGCAGCCGCACGAGCGTCGACTTGCCGGAGCCGTTCTGGCCGAGGATCGCGACGCACTCGCCGCGCGCGATCGTGAACGTGACGCCGTCGAGCGCGGGAACGCGCCGGCGGGCGAACCGGCCCCCCTTCGGGTCGCGCCGGCGGAAGTCCTTGCGAAGCCGGTCGACGGCGACGGCGGCCTGGGGGACCGCGGGCACGGCCGTCGTCGCCTCGAACTGGATCTCTGTCATCGGATGCTCCTTGCGTAAAGACCACGAACTGCACCAGGACACGGAAAGGGCGGCCCGGTGAGGTGGGCCGCGACAACGGGTGTCCTAGACGTGGGCGAGCATCAGGCCAACGAGGCTAGCAGCCCCGACGCGGGTTGACCAGTGGGACTGGACTTGCGCGCCGGCCGGGCGCTCGCCTAAGGTGTGGGCAGGCACCGGCCGACGAAGGCCGGGGTCGAGGCAACGGCGCCTCATCTCTCGGATCGCGAGAGGTGGGGCTTTTTTCGTGGTCCAGGAGCGAGAGGCGGTGAGCGAAGGGTGATCAAGGTGGAGGCCGTGGTCGTGAGAGACCGCGTCGAGACGGTCATGGAGGCGGTCGAGGAGCACACGGGACACGTCGGCGTGACGGTGATCGAGGCGGTCGGGCACGGGCGCGAGAAGGGCATCACGCACGAGTACCGCGGCCGCGTCTTCGAGTCGCGGTTCCTGCCGAAGGCGCACCTGACCTTCATCGTCCGCGACGAGATCGCCGAGGACGTCGTGCACGCGATCGTCGACGCGGCGCGCACCGGCCACGTCAACGGCGACGGGATCTGCTGGCTGACGCCGGTCCTGAGCGTCACTCACAACCGCACCGGGCAGCGTCTCGAGGAGGTCGACAGCGTGGGGGAACCCATGGTTCCCCCACGTACCCCCTCCTTCCCCGCGGCGCAAGGAAGTGACGCGGCTGCGGCTCCCGCCGGGCAAAGCCCGGCTTCGCCGGCAAGGCCGCGTGCATGGAACTGGCGGTCACGGCTCAGTCGGCCGACCGGAAGGAGCTCGTCATGAGCACCGAAGAGCTCGGAATCGCGGCGAGCACCATCTGGGTGCTGCTGGCGGCTTTCCTCGTCATGTTCATGCAAGCGGGGTTCGCGTTTCTCGAGGCGGGCCTGACGCGGATGAAGAACGTCGGGCACATCGCCGCCAAGAACGTGCTGGTGCTGGCGCTCGCGTCGATCGTCTACTACGTCGTCGGCTTCGCGATCGCCTTCGGCGACGGCGGCAACGGGCTGATCGGCAACCTGGGCGCCGCGCTGCCGACGGTCGAGGAGCTGCTCGCGGTCGGCGCGGAGCCGTACTCGTGGTTCGGCGCAATCCCGGCGGCGGCGGGCTACCTGTTCGAGGTCGTCTTCTGCGCGGTCTCGCTGGCGATCGTCTGGGGCGCGATGGCCGAGCGCACGAAGCTGTGGGTGTACTTCGCGTTCGGGATCGCGTTCACGATCGTCTACTCGGTCGTCTCCCACTGGGTCTGGAGCCCGGACGGCTGGCTGTTCGCGAAGGGCATGCAGGACTTCGCCGGCTCGACCGTCGTCCACTACCAGGGGGCGCTCGCCGGCCTCGCCGGGGCGCTGCTGCTGGGGCCGCGGATCGGCAAGTTCGGCCCCGACGGCAAGCCGAACGCGATCCCGGGGCACAACATGGCGTTCACGACGCTGGGCGTCATCATCCTCTGGTTCGGCTGGTTCGGCTTCAACCCCGGCTCCACGCTGAGCGTCGACTTCGGCGGCGTCGGCTTCTTCGCGTACGTCGCGCTGAACACGAACCTCGCGGCGGCCGCGGGCGTGGTCGGAGCGGTGGTCACCTCGTGGGTCGTGATCAAGAAGCCCGACCTCTCGATGATGCTGAACGGCGCGATCGCCGCCCTCGTCGCGATCACCGCGGCGTGCGCGTTCGTCGCCCCGTGGGCGGCGCTCGTGATCGGCTTCGTGGCCGGCGTGATCGTCGTCCTCGGCGTCCTGCTCGTCGAGCGGCTCCGCATCGACGACCCGATCGGCGCGCTCGCCGCGCACGGGATGGCCGGCGTCTGGGGCACGCTCGCGCTCGGCTTCCTGACCGTGCCCTCGCTCGCCGCCAACCTCGAGACCGGGCAGGCAGGCCTGCTCTACGGGGGCGGGCTCCACCAGCTCGGCGTTCAGGCCCTCGGCCTGGCGGCCGTCGGCGCGTTCACGTTCACCGCGTCGTTCGTCGTGCTGTGGGCGATGAAGGCGACCTTCGGGATCCGGACCGAGCCGGCGGTCGAGGCGGCCGGGCTCGACGTCTCCGAGCACGGCATGTGGGGCTATCCGGAGCTCTACATCCCGGTCCCGGGCGGGTACGGGACTGAGGTGGCGCACCACGGTCACGCCGTCAAGCCGCGGGCCGTGGTCGCCGCGAACGGCGAGGCGCAGCCGGTGCCCGAGCCCGCGTAGGCCGCGAATCGAGAGAGGCGGGGCACCCCTCGGCGGCCCCGCCTCTCCGTCCCCCTCCCCTACGAGCCATATGACGGGATCGGCGGCCGCGCGTCGAGCCTGCGCCGCTAAGACTCCCCGATCGGCCAGGGTTTAGAGGCTGTCGCCGAAGCGCCTGCGCGCCTCCGCGATCGCCTCGGCGACGCCGCCGGGGCCGGGCGCCGGCCGGGCCGCGACGCTCTCCGCCGCGCTGCCCGCCGGCGTGAACGTCCCCGCGCGGACGCTGGCGGCGACACGCTCGTGGGCGTCCCGGAACGGCACGCCCTCGCGGACGAGCGCCTCCGCCGCGTCGGTCGCGAGCAGCAGCGGGTCGGAGGCCGCGGCCGTCAGCCGCTCGCGATCGACCTCGAGGCTGCTGACCAGGACCGTCAGCGCCTGCAGGGCGGCGCGCAGGTCGTGCCGCGCCGCGAACACGGGCGGCTTGTCCTCCTGCAGGTCGCGATCGTAGGCGAGCGGCAGCCCCTTGACCGTCGCGAGCAGGCCGGCGAGCCGTCCGATCGCCGTCCCGGCCTTGCCGCGAACCAGCTCGGCGACGTCAGGGTTCAGCTTCTGGGGCATCATCGACGAGCCCGTCGCGGCGCGCTCCGGCAGCCTGGCGAAGCCGAACTCGGCCGACGACCAGAGGACGAGCTCCTCGCCGATCCGGGAGAGATGCACGAACGCGAGCGCCGCCGCGTAGAGGTAGTCGAGCGCGAAGTCGCGATCGGCGACGGCGTCGATCGAATTGCGCATCTGCCCCGGCGTCGGCGGCAGTCCCAGCGTCGAGCCTGCGAGCGCACCCGCCCCCAGCGCGCTCTCGGCGGCAGCCTCGGCCGCCGCCGCGAAGCGCCCGCGGTCGCGGTCGAGCATCTCGACCCACGCGAGCAGGTGGTGGCCGAGCGTGACGGGCTGGCCTCGCTGGAGGTGGGTGTAGCCCGGCATCAGGGTGTCCGCCTCGACCTCGGCGAAGGAGAGGGTCACGAGCGCCAGCGCCTCGAGCTCGCGCCGCGCCTCCGCGCAGGCGTCGAGCACGTAGAGCCGAAAGGCGGCCGCCACCTGGTCGTTGCGGGAGCGGCCGGCGTGGAGCTTGAGGCCGACGTCGCCGAGCACGCGCTCGATCGCCGTGTGCACGTCCTCGTCCGTGTCCAGGATCGCCTCGCGGTCGTGCGCGAGCGCGGCGAGCCGCGTCTCGGCGTCCTCGAGCTCGGCGGCGTCGAGGATGCCGGCCTCGTGCAGGCGCCGCGCGTGGATCGCGGTCGCCTCGCAGTCGTAGGGGAGCAGCTCCGCGTCGTCGGCGCGGAGGAACCGCCAGACCGCCGGGTCGAGGCCGCCCTCGACCCGGCCGGCCCACGAGGTCACGCCCTGGCCTTCGCCCGGGCGCGAGCTGCGAGAAGCTCGGTCTCCAATGCCGTGATTCTGATGAATCCCTCGGCAGCGTCGTGCGGGAACGTCTCGCCGGTCCCGTAGGAGGCCAGCTGCTCGGCGTAGAGCATGTGCTCGGAGCGGCGGCCGGTGACGACCGCGGCGTTCGGCCGCAGCTCGAGCCGCACCTCGCCCGTGACGAGCTCCTGCGTCTTCGCGACGAACGCGTCGATGGCCTCGCGCGCCGGGTGGAACCAGAGCCCCTCGTAGACGAGCTCCGTCCAGCGCTGCTCGAGCGGCCGCTTCAGCCGCGCCTCGTCCTTGGTCAGGATCACGTCCTCGAGCGCAGAATGCGCGACGATCAGCGCGATCGCAGCCGGCGCCTCGTAAACCTCGCGGCTCTTGATGCCGACGGCGCGGTTCTCGATCATGTCGATCCGCCCGATCCCGTACACGCCGGCGAGCGCGTTCAGCTTCGTGATCAGCTGCGCGAGCGAGAGCTCGTCGCCGTCGATCGAGACCGGGAGGCCCTGCTCGAAGCCGATCACGACCTCGGCCGGCGCCGGCGCGGCCGCCGGGTCCCGGGTGTAGTCGTACGGCTCCTCGGGCGGCGCGTTCCACGGATCCTCGAGCACCCCGGCCTCGATCGCGCGGCCGAACAGGTTCTCGTCGATCGAGAAGGGGGACGCCGCGGTCTGCTTGACCGGGATCCCCTTCTCGAGCGCGTAGGCGATCTCCTCGTCGCGCGTCCACACCCGGTCGCGCAGCGGCGCGATCACGCTGGCGGCGGGGTCGATCGCCTTGAACGCGAGCTCGAAGCGCAGCTGGTCGTTGCCCTTGCCGGTGCAGCCGTGGACGAGCGCCTCCGCGCCGACCTCGAGCCCGACCTCGGCGGTGGCCTGCGCGATCACCGGGCGCGAGAGCGACGACACGAGCGGGTACTTGCCCTCGTAGAGCGCGTTCGTCGCGATCGCCTTCGCGCACTGGTCGTTCGCGAACGCGTCTTTGCGGTCGACCAGGAGCACGTCGTCCGCCCCGGCCGCCTTGCCGCGCGCGATCGACTCCTCGAGGTCGAAGTGCTGGCCGACGTCCACCAGCACGGCCACGACCTCGTCGTAGCCGTACCAGTCCTCCTTCAGCCAGGCGACGATGCAGCTCGTGTCGAGGCCGCCCGAGAACGCGACGACTGCGGTCTTCGGCATCAGCCGACCCCCGTAGGTCCGTCGCTCCGATGACGTGCCGGTCGCGGCCGGAGGCCGGCTCTGCCGGCCGGGAGGCCCACTCGACGGAACACCCATGCGGAGCGACAGAGGAGGGGGCTCGTGGGGGAACCAGGGGTTCCCCCACGCAGGACGATGCAGCTGGTGTCGAGGCCGCCCGAGAACGCGACGACGGCTGTTCTGGCCACCTATGCAGCTCCTTCCACGAGATGTCCGGCCAGCTCGGCGCGGAGCGAGGATGCGCTCGTGCCGTCCCGCGCGGCGACGAAGATCGCGTTGTCGCCGGCGAGCGTCCCGGCGATCCCCGGATGCGCGCCCTCGTCGATCGCCTGCGCGAGTGCGTTCGCGTACCCAGACGGGGTCGTCACGACGACGAGGTTGCCGGCTGCCTCGACGTTCAGAGCGTAGCGGCGCATCGCGGCGGCGATCGCGCGCAACCGGTCGGCGTCGCCGGCCCCGGGGGCCGCGTAGACGAGCCGGCCGCTCGGCGCCCGGACCTTGACGAGCCCGAGCTCGTGCACGTCGCGCGACACGGTCGTCTGGACGACGTCGAAGCCGTCCTGGCGCAATGCGTCGGCGAGCTCGCTCTGGGTCGAGATCGCCCGCTCCCGAACGAGCTCGAAGATCCTCGAGTGGCGCTCGTGGCGATTCATAGTATGCATAAGCTTAGCAGAATATGCAATAAGCCGGTGAGCGAGCGCGCGGTCTCCAGCGCGAGCTCGCCGCTGTGGATCCCGACCAGGGTGACAGTCCCCGCCGGCTGGGTCGCCATGGCGCGGAGCCTACGGTGCTGATTCCCGAGCTAAGCCTCGAGCGTCGCGGCCAGCACGGCGAGCGCCTCGTCCACCTCGGCCCGGCCGATCGTGAGCGGAGGAGTCAGCCGCAGCACGTCCGGCCCGGCCGAGAGGACGAGCAGGCCACGCTCCCGGCACGCCTCGACCACGTCCGCGGCGGGACGGTCGAGCAGGGCGCCGGCGAGCAGGCCGCGCCCGCGCACCTCGACGACGCCCGGCAGGCCGGCGAGCCCGCCGGCGAGCTGGTCGCCGCGCGCACGGACGTTCTCCAGCAGGTCGTCGTCGATCGCGCGCACGACCGCGGCGGCGGCCGCGCAGGCGACCGGGTTGCCGCCGAACGTCGACCCGTGGTCGCCCGGCCCGAGCCCGTCCGGAGCGGCGTCGGAGGCGAGCAGGGCGCCGACGGGCAGGCCGTTCGCGA
Organism: Gaiellaceae bacterium; assembly: GCA_036555085.1. GTDB lineage: Bacteria > Actinomycetota > Thermoleophilia > Gaiellales > Gaiellaceae > Gaiella. Next base: position 182 of record DATBMD010000054.1, on the reverse strand, counting down.
GCCCCTTCGCGAGCGTGACGAGGTCGGGCTCGACGCCGAGATGCTCGAACGCGAAGAAGCGGCCGGTTCGCCCCATCCCGACCTGGACCTCGTCGGCGACGAGGAGCGCGCCGATCTCGCGGGCGATCTCGGCCGCCGCCTGCACGAACTCGAGCTCGAGCGCGACCACGCCGCCCTCGCCG
>DATBMD010000320.1:0-2667 GCA_036555085.1 Gaiellaceae bacterium | reverse complement strand
GAACGGCTCCGCGAGGCGTAGGCGTGGAGGCCGGGCCGACGCTCGGTGGGCGCGGGCTCGTCGTCCGCCGTGCGCGGGAAGACGACGTCGACGCGCTGCTCGAGATCCTCGCCGAGCCGTCGGTCGCGCGCTGGTTCGGGATCCCGTACTCGGCCGACGACCTGCGCGCGAAGCTGGCGGGCGCCGGCGGGAGCCTGCTGCTCGCGATCGAGGTCGACGGCGAGACGGCCGGCGGCATCGAGGTCAGTGAGGAGACCGACCCGGAGTACCGCCACGCCGGCATCGACCTCTTCCTCTCGGAGCGCTGCCAGGGTCGCGGCCTCGGCCCCGAGGCAATCCGGCTGGTGGCGGGCTACCTCTTCGACGTCCGCGGCCATCACCGTCTCACGATCGACCCGGCGGCCTCGAACCACCGAGCGATCCGCGCCTACGAGAAGGCCGGCTTCCGGCCGGTCGGCGTCATGCGGCAGTACGAGCTCGGGGCGAACGGCCGCTTCCACGACGGGCTGCTGATGGACCTGCTCCGGGCCGACCTCGCCGACCCCGCCTCGTGACACAGTGTCACGAGGCAGCGGGAGGTCACGCCTTCAGCAGCTGCGGCCGCTGGAAGCTCTTCGCGCCCGGGACGATCGCCTCCGCGTCGGCGCCGAGCCACTGCTCGAGCAGCGCGCAGTAGAGGCCGCGGAAGTCGCTCGTGGCGCGCAGGTTGCCCTGCGGGTCGAGCTTCTGCAGGCCCGGGTACTCGCCGATCAGCGTGCCGGCGGCGCGCGTGCCGATCACGAACGACGCTCCCGCAGCCCCGTGGTCGGTCCCGTCGGAGCCGTTTTCCTGCGCCCGCCGCCCGAACTCCGACCAGACGTGGACGAGCACGCGGTCGGCGAGCCCCCGCGTCTCGAGGTCGCGCTGGAACGCGAGCAGGCTGTCGGCGGTCAGCTTCAGCGACTCCGCCAGCTCGTCCGGCTGGCTGTCGTGCGTGTCGTACATCCCGGGCGCCCGCAGGGCCACGACCCGCACGGGCAGGCCCGCCGCGAGCATCGCCGCCAGGCCCGCCAGCCTGCGCGGGAACGCGTCGTCGGACGCCGGATAGGGAACGGGGGAGGGGATGCCCTCCGAGCCTTCCTTCGGCCGGAACGGGAGCAGCTGCCCGTACAGCCGGTGCGACTGGAGCGCCACGTCCGCGGCAACCGCGAGGCCGGCGTCCCCGCCGTGCGGCAGGCTGCCGAGATCCCGCATCGCCGCGAGCATCCGGTCGGCGACCTCGCCCCAGACCCCGCGCGACCAGAAGTCGTAGCGGTCGGGGCCGTCGATCGCCGCCGTCGGCATCGTCGCGGTGGCGAGGGCGGGCTGCAGCCGGTTGTCGAGCGAGAGCCCCTGGAGCGGGTTGTCGGGGCGGCCGGCGCGGTCGAGGTAGCGGCCGAGCCAGCCGGTGCGGGCTCGGGCGCTCGTCGCGCCGACCTCCCAGAAGTGGCGCGACGTGAAGTGCGACTGGTTCGGGCTGGCATAGCCGATCCCGGGCGCGACGCCGACCTTCCCCTCGCCGTGCAGGGTCGCGAGGCCAGCGAGCGACGGGTGCCAGCGCAGGCGCGCGTCCTCGCCGAACGGCGTCCCCTGGTCGGCCGGGATCCCCAGCCGGGGCCGCAGGGAGCGGTAGAGCGGATCGTCGGCCGGGAAGAGCATCGAGAGCGAGTCGGCGCCGCCGTCGAGGTAGACGGAGACGAGGACGCGGCCGCGCGGGTCGGCGGCCGCGGCCGCTTCGATCCCCTCCTCGAGCGCCTCGGGCACGATCGACGTGCCGCCGTAGACGGCGAGCGCGAGGCCGAGCGAGCGCGCGACGAAGCTCCGGCGTGAGAGGCCGCTCCCGGCGGGCAGCGGCATGCCCGGCTCGATCGCCGGCAGACCGAGGCCGGCCTCCGCGATCCCCCGGCGCATGAGCGCGGTGCGGGTGAAGTCGGCGCAGCAGCGGGCTCGGCTCATCGGCTCAGCAGGTCTGGTAGTCGGGGGACGTGGCGAGCAGCTGCCGGACGGCGTTCGCGACGAGCGGGGGGTACGCCTTCGCCTTCCAGCCGGTCTGCGCGCCCGCGAGCGACTGCCGGGCGAACCGGAGCAGCAGCGCGCGGGTCTGGGGGCGGATCGTCGGGTCGGCGAGCACCTTCAGCGCTCCCTTCACGATCGCCTCGGGGTCGTTCGGGACCTTCGGCCCCTTGCGGTCGGACAGCGAGTAGGGGCTGAGCGCGTAGTTCGCCACCGCCCAGCGGCCGCGGAACGTGGCGGTGTCGAGCCACCGCGAGTCGTCCCAGCCGGCGACGTCGGGCGGGTAGAAGAGGCGCTGCCCGGACATGTCGCCCAGCCATGCCCACGAGGACGTGTCGACGCCCCGGCCGAGCCCGCGCAGCAGCCCGGCGAGGTAGACGACCGGCGGCTTGACCATGCGCGGCCCGGTGTAGAGCGCCGGGTGGCGGAGGATCGCGTCGAGCAGCGGGCGCACGCGGAAGTCGGCGCGGTACAGCCGCTCGAGCTCGGCGCGGGTCGCGTCGTCCGGGGGCACGGGGACGAAGTAGCTCCAGAGCTTCTCGACGACGAAGCGCGGGTGGCGCGGGTGCTGGAGGCAGAGGTTGCAGGCATCGCGCCAGTCGAACGTGCCGCGCCGGCCGAAGATCATCTTCGCGC
>DATBMD010000291.1:0-17226 GCA_036555085.1 Gaiellaceae bacterium | reverse complement strand
AGGACGGAGCGAAGGTCGAGGCCGGCGAGCAGATCGCCTACAACGGCGACTCCGGCGACGCCGAGGGGACCTACCACCTCCACTTCGAGGTGCACCCGGGCGGCGGCGCGGCCGTGAGCCCGTTCTCGACCCTGAACGCGGCCGTACGGCATCTCTTCCCGGCGCGCCTCGGCCAGCGCTTCGCGCTCGGCCTCCGCGGCGCAGCGGTCGCTGCGGGCAACGGCCGCCTCGAGCTGAAGGTGGACGCGGTGCGCTGGTGGCCCGGCGGACGCTGGCTGGCGATCGACCCGCGCCCGGTCGAGCTCGCGGTGCCGCAGGAAGCCTCGATGGACCGGGCCGTGCTCGACCTCGTCGAGCTGCCGGAGCGCCGCGAGCTGCAGAGCCGTCAGGTGACGCGACTCACGGCCGTCACGGTCCCCGCACTCGTCACGCCCGAGGCCCTGACGGGCGAGCCCGGGGCGCTGACGGCCGCGCGGATCACGCAGGTCGGCTAGCCGGTTGCGACGCTGCCCGTCAGGAAGTCCACGATGGCGCTCGTCGGGGCGCCCGGCGTGAACACCTCCGCGACCCCGCGCTCCTTCAGCTCGGCCGCGTCGTCGTCGGGGATGGTGCCGCCCACCACGACCAGGACGTCACCCGCGCCGTGCTCGTTCAGCCCGTCGACGATTCGCGGCACGAGCGTCATGTGCGCTCCCGACAGGATCGAGATCCCGACCGCGTCGGCGTCCTCCTGGATCGCGGTCTCGACGATCTGTTCCGGCGTCTGGTGGAGGCCGGTGTAGATAACCTCCATCCCCGCGTCGCGGAGCGCCCTGGCGATGATCTTCGCGCCGCGGTCGTGACCGTCGAGGCCGGGTTTCGCGATCACGACGCGAATCTTTCGTTGCACGAACGGCAAGTATATGGCTGTGAAGCTCAACGTGATCGGCAGCTCCCCCGCCTGGCCGAACCCCGGCGGCGCCCACTCGGGCTACCTCGTCGAGTGCCTCGACGAGCGGCTGCTGCTCGACTGCGGGCCCGGCGTGCTCTCGCGCCTGCGGGAGGAATCGCTCTGGCCCGAGATCGACGCGATCGCGATCACGCACTTCCACCTCGACCACTGGGGCGACCTCGTCCCGTGGGTCTGGGGCAGCATGTACCTGGCCGCGAACGGCGTCGTCAACCGGCCTGAGCTGTGGGTCCACGAGGGCGGCCGGGGCCGGCTCGAGGGGATGGGCGCCAGGCTCGGCTTTCCGGACATGTTCGAGCGGATCTTCGAGGTCCGCGAGTACCGCGACGACGAGCCGTTCGTCACGGCGGGCTTCGAGGTGCACCCGCTCCGGCTCCAGCACTACACGCTGGAGACCTACGGGTTCAGGGTCACCCGCGACGACACGATCCTCGCCTACTCGGGCGACTCGGCGCCGTGCGAGCGGCTGGTGGAGCTCGCGCGCGAGGCCGACCTGTTCGTCTGCGAGGCGACGCTGATGCGCGGCGAGGACGACGGGCTGCCCCGCGGCCACCTCTCGCTGCCCGAGGCGCTGGAGGCCTACCGCGCCTCGGCGGCGAGCCGGCTCCTGCTCACGCACAGGCCGGCCGAGCTGCCGACCGACCCCGACCTCGAGCTCGCCTACGACGGGCTCGAGCTCGAGCTCGAGTCCCGCCGCGCCGACTCGGCGGCGTAGGCCCGCTCCGCGCGCCGCCCGCGAACGCGCTCCCGCGTCATCACGAAGGCCGGGATCGCGAACACGAGCGCGAGCATGCCGAGCGGGACGAGCAACCAGACGCGTGGGATCCTGCCCTCGCCGCGCTGGATCTCGATCTGGGGGACGATCCCCGACGCGGAGGGTTGCGCGGGCGCGGCGCCGCCAGTCGAGCCGCCGGAGCCCGGCCGTGGAACCCACGAGTCGACGAGCCAGCGGCCCTGCGGGCCGCGCTTCATCGTCAGCAGAAACACCATCGGGAGCAGCTGCTCCCCGCGCTCGGGCACCACGTAGACCTGCAGGCCGACCTCGTTCGCGTACTGGTAGTCCAGCTTCCACCGCGCAGCGTCGACCGGGTACGGCTGCACCGGGATGTCACCCCTGGCCCATTGCGAGCGGCTCAGGCCCTGCCTGAGGCTCGGGCTGACGAGGTCGAACGACTCGTGCGTCCGCTCGCGACGGACCGCCGTGTCGACGAACCTCCTGGCGACGGCGATGGCGCCGTTCCGCTCCGCGGGCGTCAGCTGCACCTGCGGCGGCGGCTCGTAGACGACCGCCGGCTTGTTCGAGAGCGGCAGGTCGAGGTCCCGGCCGGTGTCCCAGAAGAGGATCGAGACGACGGCCGCAGCGCCCGCCGCGGCCAGCCCGACGCCGACCCAGGTCAGGCGGCGGCGGAAGCGGGGCGACGAGAGCCTGCCCGCCACTGCTGGAGCCGACCTACCCTCCGACGGACGGGATCGCGATGCCGGAGCGAGGGGCCCAGTAGTAGACGAGCCATTTGCCCTCCACCTTCTTGAGCCCGATGTAGAAGATCTGCGGCTTCACCTCCGTGCCGTCCTTCGGCACGAGGGCGACCTGGAGCACGGCCTCGTCGGCGTACGACTCGTCGATCTTGAACGTCGCCGTGTCGATCGCCTCGGCCGGGTAGAACTGCACCGGGATGTTGCCGCGCACCCACTCCTGCTTGGAGAGCCCCTGGCGGAGGTCCGGATGGGTGATCGTGTACGACTTCGCCAGGTCGTCGCGCGCGACCGCCGTGAGGATGAACTCGCCGGCCACGCGCCGAGCCTCGGGGTCGAGCGCGACGTTCTGTCGCGGGACGTTCACGATGGCCGGCCCGGTCTCGCGGTCGACGATCTTCGACTCGACCGACTCGCCCGTGTCGAACACGTAGACGGTCCCGAAGGCGACGACGCCGGCGACGAGCACCAGGCCCGCGAACCACGGAAACAGCTTGCCGATCGATCGCCGCGACATCTCTCGAACAGGGTAGACGACGGCTGTTAATCCGAGGTTAGGCGGACGTTGCCGCCCGGCCGCGTCTACACCTAGTCCGCTTCGTATTTGAACGAGATGTCGAGCCGGACGCGGTAGCTCGCGACCTTGCCGTCCTCGATCGTGACGTCGAAGCGGGTCGCCTCCGCGACACGCAGGTCGCGCACCGTGCGCGCCGCCGTCTCGACCGCGTTCTTCGCAGCCGCCTCCCACGACTCCTCGCTGGCGCCGATCACCTCGGTGACGCGATACACGCTCTCGCTCATGCCGTCGCTCCTTGTGCGGGGGACGCACCATTCTGACACCCTCCCCGCCGCCGGCGGCGCAGCTCAGAAGACCGGCGTCTCGCGCCAGGTGCCCCACACCTCGCGCAGCACGTCGCACATCTCGCCCATCGTCACGTAGGCGCCGGCCGCCTCGACGATCGCCGGCATCACGTTCACGTCCGCCCGCGCGGCGTCGTTCCGCAGCCGTGCGAGCGCGGCCTCCGCCGCGGCCGCGTCGCGGCGGCCCCGCAGCTCACGCACCCGCTCGATCTGCCGGCGCTCCAGCGCCGGGTCGATCCTGAGCGTCTGGATCGGCGCCTCGTCCTCGACCTGGTAGCGGTTGACGCCGACCACGACGCGCTCGCCCGCCTCGACCTCCGACTGGTAGCGAAAGCTCGCCTCGGCGATCTCCCGCTGCGGCAGGTTCTGCTTGATCGCCTCGACCATCCCGCCGGCCTCGTCGATCCGGCGGAAGATCTCGTAGGCCTCCTCCTCGAGCGTGTTCGTCAGCTGCTCGACGTAGTAGGAGCCGCCGAGCGGGTCGATCGTGTTCACGACCCCGGTCTCGTGAGCGATCACCTGCTGCGTTCGCAGCGCGATCCGGACCGCGTCCTCGGTCGGCAGCGCCAGCGCCTCGTCGAAGGAGTTGGTGTGCAGGGACTGGGCGCCGCCGAGCACGGCGGCGAGCGCCTCGATCGCGGTGCGGGCCACGTTCACGAGCGGCTGCTGCCAGGTCAGCGACACGCCGGCGGTCTGCGCGTGGAAGCGCAGGAGCAGCGAGCGGTCGTTCGTCGCCCCGAAGCGGTCCCGCAGCTCGCGCGCCCAGATCCGGCGCGCCGCCCGGTACTTGGCGACCTCCTCGAAGAAGTCGACGTGCGCGTTGAAGAAGAACGACAGGCGCGGCGCGAACTCGTCCACGTCCAGCCCGCGGGCGATCGCCCACTCGACGTACGTGAACCCGTCCGCGAGCGTGAACGCCAGCTCCTGCGCGGCGGTCGAGCCCGCCTCGCGGATGTGGTAGCCCGAGATCGAGATCGGGTGCCAGAGCGGCATCTCCCGGGTGCAGAACTCGACCATGTCCGTCACCAGCCGCATCGACGGCTCGGGCGGGAAGATGTACTCCTTCTGCGCGATGTACTCCTTGAGGATGTCGGTCTGGATCGTCCCGCGCAGCCGGTCGCGCCCCACCCCCTGCTGCTCGCCGACGCAGAGGTAGAAGGCGAGCAGGATCGCAGCGGGCGCGTTGATCGTCATCGACGTCGACACCTCGCCGAGCGGGATCCCGGCGAACAGCGTCTCCATGTCCTCCAGCGAGTCGACCGCCACGCCCTCGCGCCCGACCTCGCCCAGCGAGCGCAGGTGATCGGAGTCGAAGCCCATCAGCGTCGGCATGTCGAAGGCCGTCGACAGCCCCGTCTGCCCGTGCTCGAGCAGGTAGCGGAAGCGCTCGTTCGTCTCCGCCGCGGTCCCGAACCCCGCGAACTGGCGCATCGTCCACAACCGGCCGCGGTACATCGACGGGTAGACGCCGCGCGTGAAAGGGTACTCGCCTGGATAGCCCAGATCCCTCGCGTAGTCGACGCCGACGTTCTCGGGCGCGTACAGCGGCTCGTTCGGAAGCCCCGAGATCGTGCTCGTCAGCTCGCCGCCGCGCTCGGGCACCGCGTCGTAGCGACCCCGCCACGACCGCAGGGAGCCGGACCCGGCTGTGCCCCGATCCTCGGTGGTCGCCATCCCGGGTCATTGTAGGCGGGTGGCTGCGGCACCCTCGGCTCGCCGGCGTCGCCGCCTGCGCTGCGGCTGCCGGGTGCTTCCTGGCAGCGGCGGGGGCGCCCGCCGCGGGCGCCGCGCACTGCAGCGCCGGCGCGCACGGGCCGCGCGGCTACGGCTACGCCGGGCACCAGGCGGCGCACGGCGCCCGCGGCGTTCGGGCCACCGTGACGCCGCTCGTCCGGCCGCGGCTCCGGCGCGGTCACGTCGCCGGCTGGGTGGGCGTCGGCGGCCGCGGCACGGCCCCGGGTGGAGGCGACCAGTGGCTGCAGGTCGGGCTCGCCTGGATCCCCGGCTCGCCGCTCGTCCTGTACGTCGAGGTGGCGCTTGCCGGCCGGAAGCCAGAGCTCCGCCTGCTCGGCGCGAACGGCGCGGCCGGCGCGGCTCGCACGCTGGCCGTCCGCGAGGTGAGCGGCAGGCCGGGCTGGTGGCGCGCGTGGGTGGACGGCCGGCCGGTCACCGAGCCGATCCGGCTCGCGGGGCCCGCCGGGCTGCTGCCGCCGATCGCGACGGCCGAGTCGTGGGACGGCGGCGCCCGCGCCTGCAACGCGTTCGCGTTCCGCTTCGACGACGTCGCGCTGCTCGCCTCGGCCTGGCGCCCATTCGTGCCGGGCCGCAGCTTCCGCGACGCCGGCTTCACGCTTCGCCGGGTGACGCCCTCGACGGGTGCCGGGCGGTTCGGGTTCGTCGCGTCGGCCCGCCCCCGGGACGGGGCTACGACCTGACGATCCGGATCGGCGTCCCGACGGGCACGCGCCGCTTCAGGAAGTCGGCCGCCGCGTTCGAGATCCGGATGCAGCCGTGCGACACCGCCCGGCCGAGGAGCCAGGGCTGGGTGGTGCCGTGGATGCCGACGACGCCGCCGCCGGGCCACTCCGACAGCCGGGAGTACGCGCTCGTCTCGAACGCGAACGTGCCGAGGAACGGCTGCCGGACCGGCCGGAAGCGCAACGTCACCTGGTAGAGGCCGAGCGGGGTCTCCATGCCCGGCGCGCCGACCGCCGCCCTCGTCGAGAACACGCGGTCGCGGCCGCGCCAGAGCTCGACGCGCCGCGACTCCCGGCGCACGACGATCTGCGTGGGCGCCGGCTTGATCCGGACCTGCGACGCGCGCACCCAGCCCGTCCTGCCGTTGGGGCGGCCCGGGACGACGATCCGGTACCAGGCGGGCCGGCCGGCGGCGCCCTCGAGCACGTCGATCGCGAGCACGAGCCGCGGGCGGAAGTCCTGCGGGCGGAACTCGGTGAGCCGCGCGATCACCCGCGCGGTCGGCACCGGGCCGGCGTGGACGGCGAGCTCGGGAACGTAGATGGCGCCGGCCCCGACGACCTGCGCCGGCGCCTGCGGCTTCGCGTGGGCCACCGCCGGCAAGGCGACGGCGGCGCCGCAGGCGAGCACGGCGGCCGTCAGGCGCGCTGCCGAGACGATCCCCATCCCAGTGACTGTATGACCCTTCCGGGGGAGGCGATATCGCTCGTTCGAGGGGTGTGCGTCACCCGATCGGCGCAACCGCCCGGCGCCGCCTCGTTCGGCGCCGCCGCAGGGGTCGCCCGCAGCGCCGCGACCGTTTACGGTGGAGGAGGGACGCACCAATCGTCGAAGCGGTGCGCGGGCGTCGGCGAGCGTCCGAATTCGACGGCTGAGACGATCGCCGACGCCCGCGAGCGCCGCCGGCGGCAGGGAGAGCATGGAACGACCGAACCGCGAGCCTGACTGGGAGCACTGGCCGGAGGACAGGAAGCTGGACGACGGCCTGCGCCGCCGTCTGCGTCATCTCTTCACGCCGACCACGAGCGACCAGGAGGCCGCGATCGAGGGCATGATCACCGAGCGCAGCCGCGAGCTGGAGCTGCAGGCGGCACGGCTGGCCGAGACGATCGCCGACCTCGAGCACCGCGAGGAGCGGACGCGCGAGCTTCGCAGCGCCGTCGAGCAGATGCTGCGGCGCGGCTCCTCGGAGCTGGACGAGCGCCACACGGAGCTGAACGCGCTCACCGAGGAGCTCGGCGCGCGCGAGGCACGGCTGCGCGAGAGCGAGGAGGACCTCGCCAGGCGGAAGCAGGAGCTCGGCGCGGTCGAGTTGCACCGGGCTGCGGTCGACCGGCGCGAGGAGGCTGCGGAAGAGCGCTGGCGGCAGCTGGTCGAGCGTGAACGGGACCTCGCCGACCAGGCCGCGCGGCTCGAGGAGCGCGAACGAGCGCTCGCCGCGCGCGAGCAGGAGACGGCGGCCGCGGACGGCGAGCTGGCGGCGCGCGAGGCCCGGCTCGAGGCCCTCGCCGGCGAGCTCGAGCTCCGCACCCGGCACGTCGAGGCTGCAGGCACGCAGGCGGCGGCCCTGCGGCGCGAGCTCACGGCGCAGGAGGCGAGCTTGACCAGCCGGGCGCGCGCCCTTGCCGACACGGCCGAGCGGGCTCGGCTGCTCGACCGGCGCCAGACGGAGGTCGCAGCCCGCGAGGCGGCGCTCGATGAGGAGCGACGGTCGCTGGAGCGGGCCCGCGAGGAGCTTGCCGGCGCGGTCGCGTCGGCCTCCGCCGGCCTCGGGCTCGAAGCGCCGTCGCCGACCGGCGAGGCGGCACAGGCACACATCCTGTTCGTGCCCGCCGGAGACGCGTACCGGCTGGTCGAGGTGGACGGCGCGCCCCCGTCGACCGGCGAGACCGTGGACGCGGACGGCGTCGCGTACCGGGTGACCCGCGTCGGCCCGTCGCCGCTGCCCGGCGACCCCAGGCGGTGCGCGTACCTCGAGCCTGCCGCAGGCCCGACCCCCGCGGACGAGCCCTAGTGCGCCCTCTCCAAGCCTTGCACCGGAAAACCCGGTAGGGGCCGGACCTGTCCGGCCCGGTCAAGGCCGGACAGGTCCGGCCCCTACTGCGGCGCGTGGACAGAGTCGTTGGCGATCGAGAACCGGTGAATCATCACGAGACGCCGCACTAGCCCCGGTCGGCGAGCGCCCGCCGGCGCGGCCGGGCGCCGCTCGGCACCCGCACGACCGGCGGCGCCTGGTCGCCTGGGGCTCCTTCGTCTCCGAGCGTCTCCAGCCGCCGCGCCGCCTGGCCGACGAGGAACTCCGCGATCGAGCGATCGACGTCACGGAAGTGGCGCAGGCGCACGTCGTAGAGCTCCACGAGCCCCCACGGGTCGCCGTGCACGAGCAGCGGCAGCAGCAGCACGCAGCTCATCCCGAGCTCGCGCAGCACGAACGCCTCGGCACGATCGACCTCGCCGTCGAGGAACGAGACGCCGCGGCTCTCGCCCGTCCGGAGCACCTCCGCGGTGAGCGGGAAGTCGTCGATCAGGTAGGCGGCCTGGTGGCCGAGGTGGACATCGCGGAGCGAGTGGCGGGCGACGTCGTAGACGACGTCGCCGTCGACACGCGACGCGAGGCAGCCGGTACCGCCGACGACGAACGTGAGGGTCTTGCAGAGGCGCTGGAGCACGCCGTCGACCGTCGCCTCGGCCCAGAGCGCCTGCGCCGCCTCGGCCATGTCCGACACGACCGGCAGCTCGGCGTGGCTCGGCGTCCGCCGGCGGTCGCGCGTCCGCGCCGGCGAGCGCGAGGCCGGCTGCCCTCCCATCGCGTCCCGGAACCCGACGACGCGGTCCTTGCCCTGATCCTTGGCGGCGTAGAGCGCCTGGTCGGCGGCGCGGAGCAGCTGGGAGCCCTGCCCGCCGTCGAAGGGGTACGTGGCCACTCCGGCGCTGACGCGAAGCGGGAAGCCGGCGTCGGCGAGCTCGGCGGTGAGGCCCACCCGCAGCCCGTTTCCGGCCGCCTCCCCGGCCCCGCCGTCCGTGCGCGGGAGCAGGATCACGAACTCGTCGCCGCCGACGCGGGCGCAGCTCGCGCCTTCGGGGAGCAGCGCGTCGAGCGCGCGGGCGGTCTCCCGCAGCAGCGCGTCTCCGAACTCGTGGCCGGCCCGGTCGTTGACCACCTTGAAGTCGTCGCAGTCGAGCACGAGCAGGCTGAGCGGCTCCCGGTCGCGCTGGGCGGTCGCGAGCTCGGCATCGAGTCGCTGCTCGAAGCCCCGGCGGTTGAGGAGCCCGGTCAGCGGGTCGGTCAGCGCGCTCTGGCGCTCCCGGCCGAGCGCGAGCGCCGCATCCAGCGAGGCGGCGGCGTGCGCGGCGAGCAGGGCGGCGACCTCGGCCTGGCCGCGGTCGTACTCGCGCGTCCAGCGGCTCGTCCCGACGAGCACGCCGAACTCGACCGCGCCCGCCCGCAGCGGCAGCCACACGGCCGAGCGCGGCTCCAGCCAGCGCTCGCTGCGTTCGAGGGCGAGCAGCTCGAAGACCGCCGCCGGGTCGACGGAGGCGCGGATCCGCTCGATCTCGGCGTCGGCGAGCGGTGACGGGCCGGCCTCGCCCGAGCGCCAGACGGCCAGCTGCTCGAGGGCCCCCTCCTCGGTGAAGAGGCTGATCTGCGTCGTCTCGACGGGCAGCACGCGGGCGAGCGACCCCGCCGCGAGCTCGGCGATCGCGCGTGGGTCGCGAAGGGAGCTGACGTAGACGAAGAGGCGCGCGAGCGCTGAGAGGTCGAGCGCCCGGCCCGACCGCAGCTGCTCGACCACGGGGACCAGGGCGCGCGCGAGCGGGCGCAGCAGGCGCGCGGCCTCCGCGGGCGGCGTCGACACGCTCTCGATGTTGAGGACGCCGACCACCTCGTCGTCCAGCCGGAGCGGCACGGCGATCTCGCCGGTGACGCCGCGCATGGCCGGCACGTAGTCGGGGTCGGCGGCGACGGACCGGACGACCTGCGCGCGTCGCTGGCGGACGGCGCGCCCCATCACCCCGTCCTCGACCGACACGCCGTCCGGGACCATCGTGTAGCCGCGCTGCGCGACGATCCAGAGCCGGTCGTGCTCGAGGACGAACGCGGACACGAAGACGCCGTCGAGCGTCGCGTGCAGCGCCGTCACGGCGGCTTCGGCGGCCGCGGAGGGATCCTCGCTCGACGCGACCGCGGCCACCGCGCAACGGCAGGCGGCCGCGAGCCGGGCAGCTTCCATCCCCTTCGACGGGGGCGCAGGCGCAAGCGTGCTCATCCCGCTCAAGATCGGCACCTGCAGGCGCCGTCTTGAGGTTGCCGGGGCCGCGCGCGGGCTGTGCGGGACAGCGTCGTTTCACTCGATCGAGGGGCTGCGGACCGGGAGGCGCGACCGTAGGGTCTGAGCACCTGGCGGCACGCCCGGGCCGGCGGCCCGGGCACGAGTCAACCGAAGCTGTGAAGACTGCGCGAAGGCGGATAGGGGGAGCACGGGAGATCGCGTGGCCGCTGGCCGCCGCGGCGGTCGTCGCCCTCGCCGTCGCCGCCGGCGTCGTGCTGGGCCAGCAGGGAGACCGCAGGACCGCGATCCAGCTCGGGGCGGTGCTCGCCGTCGGAGCGGCGATCGGCATGTTCCGGCTCTTCTCGCACCTGCGCCGGGCGGAGATCGCCGCGCTCAGCGACGCGCTCACCGGCCTGCCCAACCGCGTCCTCCTCGCCGACCGCGTCGAGCAGGCGCTGCGCCGCTCGCGGCGCAGCGGCGAGCCCTTCTCGCTCGTGATCGTCGACCTGGACGGCTTCAAGAACGTCAACGACCACCGCGGCCACGCCGCGGGCGACGCCGTCCTGCGCACGCTCGCGCAGCGTTTCGGGGAGACCGTGCGCACGAGCGACACGGTGGCGCGCGTCGGCGGCGACGAGTTCGTCGTCCTCTCGCTCGGCTCCCGGGACGAGCACGAGGTCGCCGCGCTGGTCGGCCGGCTCCGGCAGGCGCTGCGCGACCCGATCGACGCCGGGGGCTCCGAGGTGACCGTCGACGCGAGCATCGGCTGGGCGATCTACCCGGCCGACGGCGACTCGACCGACGAGCTGCTGATGCGCGCCGACGAGCAGATGCTGGCGACCAAGCGGGACACGGTCGTCGCGGCGAAGGGCCGCGGGCGGCGTCCCAGCATGGCGGTGCTGCGCTCGCTCGAGCAGGACCTCCACCAGGGCCGCCTCGTCGTCCACTACCAACCGGTGATCGACCTACGGTCGGGCGCGGCGCGGAGAGCGCACGCGCTCGTTCGCGGCTGCACGACCTCCCGCGGGCTGCTGACGCCGGTGGAGCTCGTCGGGACGGTCGAGCGCACGCCGCTCGCCGCGGCGCTCGCGCTGAACACGGTCGCCGACGCCCTGCGCCGCGCACAGGCGTGGCGCGAGGCCGGCTGCCCGCTGGGCGTCTCGGTGGGCGTGCCGCTGCGGGCGCTCCACGACGACACGTTCGTGGACGGCGTCGCCAGGCTGCTCAACCAGACCCGCGCCCCGGAGGACGTGCTCACGATCGAGCTGGGCGCAGGCGACCCCGCCGCGGCGGGGCCGGACGGAGACTCGGTCGGATCGATCGCGCGACTCGGCGTCCGCATCGCGCTGGCCGACGTGGTCCGCTCGTCCTCCGTCGCCGCGCTCCGCTCCGTTCCCCTCGACGAGCTGAAGATCGACGCGACGTTCGTGCGCGGCCTCGTCAGCTCGCCGACCGACGCGACGATCGTGCGGGCGCTCGTCGAGGCCGGGCGCGAGCTCGGGTTCGCGCTCTCGGCGGAAGGCGTCGAGAGCTCCGATGCCCTCGCCGAGCTCGTACGCATCGGCTGCGACCTGGCGCAGGGGTCGTTCATCTCGCCCGCGCTGCCCCCGGACGAGCTGCTCGACTGGGTCGCCGGCCGCGCCGCCGCCGAGGCCGTCTAGCGCCGCTCACAGCACTGCGGCGCCGACAGCCGCCGCCGCGGCCACGACGAGCCACGCGGGCGCCACGCGCAGCGCGGCGACGAAGACGAGCGCGAGCAGCACGTCCCAGACCGAGTCGACGGAGCTCGTCAGGACAGGGTTCCAGAGCGCCGCGGCGAGCAGCCCGACCACCGCCGCGCCGACTCCGGCGAGCGCCGCCCGCACCCGGGGATGCGCCCTGAAGGTGCTCCAGAGCGGGCCGATCCCGGCGAGCAGGAGGAACGAGGGCGCGAAGATCGCGACCGTCGCGATCGCCGCGCCCGCGACGCCGTTCGGCTCGGGCTCCTGCACGGCGCCCAGGTACGAGGAGAACGCGAACAGCGGCCCCGGCAGCGCCTGCGCCGCGCCGTAGCCGGCGAGGAACTCCTGCTGCGACACCCAGCCCGGCGCCACGACGGCCGCGTCCAGCAGCGGCAGCACGACGTGGCCGCCGCCGAACACGAGCGCCCCTGCTCGGTAGAACGCGCTCGCCGTCTCCAGCCCGTGCCCGCCCGCGCGGGCGAGGACCGGCAGCAGGACGAGCAGGACGGCGAAGCCCGCCAGCGCGCCGACCGCGAGCCCCCCTCCGACCGGGAACCGGATCCGGACGCCCGCCGGCCGGGCGCCGCCGCGCAGGAGCGCGACGCCGGCGAGGGCGCCGCCGGCGATGACGACCACCTGGATCGCCGAGCCTCCGACCGCGAGGACGATGGCGCCGGCGAGCACGGCGAGCGACGCCCGCAGCAGATCCGGCGTCAGCGACCGTGCGAGCTGCACGACCGCGGTTGCGACGACCGCGACCGCCGCGAGCTCGAGGCCGTGGAGCCAGCCGGCGTCCGCGACGTCGACGCGGCCGACGCCGTAGGCGAGCGCCGTCATCACGACGGCCGACGGCAGCGTGAAGCCCACCCAGGCCGCGAGGCCCCCGAGCCTGCCGGCCCGTAGGGCCCCGATCGCGATCCCGAGCTGGCTGCTCGACGGCCCGGGCAGGACGTTCGCGAGCGCGACGAGCTCGGAGAAGGCGGCGTCGTCGAGCCAGCGACGCCGCCGGACGTACTCCTCGCGGAAGTAGCCGATGTGCGCGATCGGGCCGCCGAACGACGTCGTCCCCAGCCGGAGCGCCGCGAGCAAGACCTCGCCGGCGCTGCCGCGAGGCTCTAGCGAGATGCTCCCGGTCTCCACAGGGGCTCTTCATGCCCGCTCGTCGCGTTCGCCGCGCGCGAGAGGATGAAGAGCAGGTCGGAGAGCCGGTTCAGGTAGACCGCCACGAGCGGGTTGACGTCGTTCACAGCGGCCGCGGCGAGCGCCTCGCGCTCCGCGCGGCGGCAGACCGTGCGCGCGACGTGGAGCGCGGCGGCGGCGGGCGATCCGCCCGGGAGCACGAAGCTCCTGAGCTCCGGCAGGCCGGCGTTGAGCTCGTCGCAGTCGCGCTCGAGCGCGTCCACCTGTGACTGGGCGACGCGCAGCCGGTCCGGCACGGCCATCGGCACGGAGAGATCGGCGCCGAGGTCGAAGAGCTCGTTCTGGACGCGCTCGAGCACGGCGCGGACGGCGTCCGGGCACTCGCCGGCGAGGACGACCCCGAGGTGGGCGTTGAGCTCGTCCGACGTGCCATAGGCGGCGATCCGCAGGTCGAGCTTGGGGACGCGGGTGCCGTCCCCGAGCGAGGTCTCGCCGGCGTCGCCGCCGCGCGTGTAGATGCGGGTCAGGCGGACCGGCTCGTCAGCGCGCCGTGGCAAGCGACCGCTCCGCATGCGCGAGGATCGACCGGGCGATCACCAGCCGCTGCACCTCGCTCGTGCCCTCGTAGATCTCGGTGACCTTCGCGTCCCGGTAGTAGCGCTCGACCGGGAACTCCTTCGTGTAGCCGTACCCGCCGAGCACCTGGATCGCCTCGGCCGTCTGCCGCCGCGCGACCTCGGACGCGAACAGCTTCGCCTGCGCGCCCTCGGCCGTGTGCGCCAGCCCCTGCTGCTTCAGCCAGGCGGCCCGGTACGTGAGCTGGCGGGCGGCCTCGATCTCCGTCGCCATGTCCGCGAGCTTGAACTGGATCGCCTGGTGCTCGGCGATCCGCTTGCCGAACTGCCGCCGCTCGAGCGCGTACGCCCGCGCGGTGTCGAACGCCGCCTGCGCGATGCCGACCGCCTGGGCGGCGATGCCGATCCGACCCCCGTCGAGCGTCGCCATCGCGACGGTGAAGCCCTTGCGCTCCTCGTGCAGGACCCGATCCCGCTCCACGAAGGAGCCGTCGAGCCTGAGGTCGACCGTCGACGACGAGTTGAGGCCGAGCTTCTCCTCCTCGCGCACGACCTCCACGTGCTCGCGGTCGAGCAGGAACGCGGTGACGCCGCGGGCGCCCTCGGTCGCCGGGTCGGTGCGCGCGAACAGGAGGAAGGTGCCGGCGTGGCCGCCGTTCGTCGTCCACTGCTTCGTGCCCGTGATGCGAAACCCGTCCCCGGCCGCGACGGCCGTGGTGCGCAGCGAGCCCGCGTCCGAGCCCGAGTCGGGCTCGGTCAGCGCGAACGCCCCCAGCACCTCGCCGCGGGCGAGCGGCGGCACGAAGCGCGTCCGCTGCTCCTCCGTGCCGAAGGCGAGGATCGGCAGGGTCGCCGCGCTCGTGTGGACCGCGACGGTCACCCCGACGCCGGCGTCCGCCCGCGAGAGCTCCTCGAGCACGAGGACGTACGAGAGGAAGTCGGCGCCGGCGCCCCCCAGCTCGTCCGGGACGCAGACGCCCATGAGACCGAGCTCGCCGAGCCGCGCGAACAGCTCCGCCGGGAACCGGTGCTCGCGATCCCACTCGGCCGCGTGGGGCGCGATCTCCGCCTCGGCGACCTCGCGGGCGAGCGACCGGATCTCCCGCTGATCGGGCGACAGGCCGAAGTCCATCGTCGGGCAATACTAGTCCCGTGCCCACCCGCCTCCCGCTCGCCCTCCTCGCCTGCCTCCTCGTCGCCGGGTGCGGCAGCCGCGAGCCGACCGCCGAGGCGGTCGTCCGCGCCTGGAGCGAGGCGTTCAACGCCGGCGAGGTCGAACGGGCGGCCGCGTACTTCGCAACCGGGGCGCAGGTCGTGCAGGGGGTGCGCTCGTTCCGCATCGACGACGCGGACGAGGCGCTCGCCTTCGCCCGCTCGCTTCCCTGCGCCCGCGAGATCGTCCACGCCGAGGCGGAGGGGAACCGCGTCGAGGCGACGTTCGAGCTGACGAGCCGCCCGGGGCGGCGCTGCGAGGGGCCCGGCCGGCGCACGGGGCTGATCGTCCGGGTCGAGGAAGGGCAGATCGTGCTCTGGCACGAGGTCCCCGCGCGAGGCGACGGCGCCACGGTCTGAGCCGCACGTTCCGCAAAACCCTGGCCTTCTGTACCCCGAGTGAGGGATTGCGACGGAAAGCCGCCGCCTCGATGATCGCGTCGGCTGCAGGAGTCATTCTCGAGGGGGGACGCTCGTCATCAGCGGGCAGAGTCGTCTGGCGCACGTGCCGGCCGAGCCGGTCGATCCCGCGCGCGGGACCTGGGTCGCGATCGGCTATGCGCTGACCGCGGTCGCGGTGGCGGGTTGCTGGGGCGTGGCGATGCAGCCGGGGACGTCGCTGACGCCCTTCCTGTTCACGACGCTGCTGGCGACCGCCTTCGTCGCCGAGCGGATCGCGCTGCCGCTGTCGCACCGGGGCTGGTACACGCCGTCGACGCCCGTCGTCGTCTTCACCGGCCTGATCGGGGGGCCGATCGCCGGCGCCGTCGCGGGCGCCGTCACCGCCGTCGGCGACCCCGAGGGCGCGTGGCGCCGGCGGCTCGCGTTCGGCGGGCTCGACGCCGTCCGCGGCTTCGCCGCCGGGCTGGTCGGGCTCGTGCCCGCCGCCGGGCCGACGGGCGCGGTCCTGCACGCGGCGCTGGCGGTCGCCTGCGCGTTCGCGCTCAACGCGGGCGGGCTGCGCCTGATCCACCAGGCCCGCGCGGTCGAGCAGGCGAGGGTCTTCCGGCGCGGGCTGCTGGTCGACGGGCTGGAGGCGATCGTGGCGGTGCCGGTGCTGGCGCTGCTCCTGCAGGGCTACCGGTCGGGCGGCGCCATGCTCGTCGTGCTCACGGCGGCGGGGCTGCTCGTGGCGCTGTGGCTCGCCACCGAGACGGCCCGGCGCAACCGGGCCGCCCTGCAGCGCGAGCAGCTGCTCGCGCGCACCGATCCGCTCACCGGCGCGCCGAACCGGCGCGCCCTCGAGGAGGAGCTCCGCCGCGCGCACGCCCGCGTCGTCCGGGGCGAGCGGCCGGTCGGCCTGCTCGTCCTCGACATCGACCGCTTCAAGCAGATCAACTCGAGGCACGGGTGGGACGGCGGCGACGTCGTCCTCCGCGAGCTCGTCGACCGCCTGTCGCGGGCGCTGCGCGACACCGACCTGCTCGCCCGGCGGGGCGGCGAGGAGTTCGTGGTCGTCGCCTCCAGCATCGACTCGGCCGCGGCACTGCGGCGCCTCGCCGAGCAGCTCCGCCTGCTCGTCCGCTCGATCCCGTTCGGCGCGGACGGCGCGGTGATCCCGGTCACCGTCTCCGTCGGCGCCGCCCTGCTCGACGGCGCCACCGCGCCGGACACCGTCGAGCGCCGGGCGAACCTCGCCCTCGCCGAGGCCAAGCACGCCGGCGACCGGGTCGTCGTCTGGAACCAGCGGCCGGCCGGGGTCGAGCGCCGCGACCGTTTCCCGGTCCTGATCGCCTAGCCCGCTGCGACCCGCCCGCCCTCGTCGTAGACGTAGAAGCCGCGGCCCGTCTTGCGGCCGAGCCGGCCGGCCGCGACGTACTGCCGGAGCAGCGGGCACGGCGCGTACCTCGGGTCGCCGAGGCCTTCGTGCAGGACCTCCATGATCGCGACGCACGTGTCGAGCCCGATCAGGTCGGCGAGCGCGAGCGGGCCCAGCGGGTGCGCGAAGCCGAGCTTCGCGATCGTGTCGATCGCCTCCGCCTCCGCCACGCCCTCCATCAGCGCGTACGCCGCCTCGTTGAGGAACGGCATCAGGATCCGGTTCGAGACGAAGCCGGGGAAGTCACGCGCCTCGGCGGGAACCTTCCCGAGCTCTTCCGCGAGCGCGACGATCGTCGCCGCCGTCTCGTCGGACGTCTGCACCGCGCGGATCACCTCGACGAGCTTCAGCAGCGGCACCGGGTTGAAGAAGTGCATGCCGATCACGCGGTCGGGCCGGCCGGTGACAGCGGCGAGCGAGGTGATCGGGATCGACGAGGTGTTCGACGCGAGAATCGCGTCGGCCGGCAGGGCCGCGTCGGCCTCGCGGAAGATCTCCTCCTTGACGGCGGCGTCCTCGACGACGGCCTCGACCATCAGCTCGGCGGGCACGAGCCCGTCCACGAGCGTCACCCGGCCGAGCACGTCGTCCGGGTCGGGGCCGCCCTTCTCGGCGAGACGCGTGAGGCTGGCGCGCATCCCCGCCAGCCCACGCTCGGCCGCGCCGGGCGCCGCGTCGTGCAGCGACACGCGGCGGCCCGACGCCGCGACGACCTGCGCGATGCCGG
>DATBMD010000282.1:0-2131 GCA_036555085.1 Gaiellaceae bacterium | reverse complement strand
GTCCGACGCGGCGAGCGATCTCTCGGCCAGCTGCAGCAGCGCCTCCACGCTCGCCGAGCGCGCAGGCTCGACGACCGTCGTGGCTTCTACCCCGCTCGTGTCGGCAGCGGCGGCGCGCTCCTCGCGCCGGCGCTCGTACAGTCGCTCGCGCGCAGCCTCCAAAGCCTTCACCAGCAGCGTGCCGTCCTCGGCCGGCAGCCGCGCGCGCAGATAGAGCGAGCCGTCCTCGTCGAAGTGCCAGCTGACGAACTCCAGCTCGTGCGAGCGGCGCGCATCCTCCGACGCGAGCCGCCGGAAAGCGCGCAGCGCCCGCTTTAGCTGCGAAGCCGTCAACATGCCCGCCAGCCCCAGCAGGCTCTCCTCGCAGGACGCCGTCGCGACCCGCGTCAGCGCCCGCACCTTCGAGACGGTCAGCTCGCCGCGGGCGAACGCCGCCCGGATGAGCGGCAGCTCCCGCAAAGCCTCCCCGACCCGCAGGTACTCACGCGCCTCCCGCACCGTGATCCCGCAGCGAAACGCCAGATAGCGCCCCGGATCGTCGACCTCGCCGCGCAGCTCCCACGCCAGCTCCAACCAGCGTGCGGTCGCCGCGTTCAAGTGCGCCGACAGCGCAGCCAACTCCTCGTCACGACGCTCCGACTCCCGCCAGCGCTCCTCCACCAGCTCCCGCGTCATCTCCACCGTCGTCTCCATTGACAACAAGCGTAGCGAACCGGTCGGACGGGCTCGCGGGCCCCGGCTTCGTCCACGGAGAATCGGCCTGGTCAAAGCGGCTGGGCCTGCGAACGCGGGGTGACAAGCTCGCGTCGTTTCGTACGCTGAGAGGTGTGCCCTGGAATCAGAAGCGGCGCGAGTTCAGGCTCGTCGCCCGCAAGGACGTGCAGCGCCTGACCGGTCTCACGCCGGAGGAGCTGCTTCGCGCTGGCGACACGCAGGAGCTGACGAGCGTCAACGGACACGGCGTCCGCGTCGAGCTCGTGCGGGTTCCCGCCGACCTGCTGCTCGACCACACGACCCCGTCCCCGGACGTCTAGCCGACCGGGGCCCGTTGCATCGAGTGCCTGCCCGCGCTAGGGCGCGGGTTCTCCCGGCACGGGGTCCGAGGACGGTGCATCGGTTTCCGGGGCAGGTGTCTTGCCGGAGCGTGCGGCCGCCCGCTTCTGCTCCTTGCGCTCGCGCTTCTCACGCTTGGCCTGTTCGCGTTCACGCTTGCCAACGGTTTGCGGGCTACGTCTGGCCACTACACCTCCGGGGGTTGAAGGCGGCGGGTCGCGTGCACGCGAGCCGCCGCCGAATCACGCGCCGCTCACGCGACGACGACGACATTCGCTGCCTGAGGGCCCTTGTCGCCCTCCTGAGCCTCGTACTCCACGCTCGCGCCCTCCGGGAGCGACTTGTAGCCCTCGCCCTGGATCGCGCTGAAGTGCACGAACAGATCCTTCCCGCCGTCGCTCGGCGTGATGAACCCGTAGCCCTTGTCGCTGTTGAACCACTTGACGGTTCCAGTTGCCATATCTCTTCACCTCCCTTGCCAACTCGTGAACGGGCAAGAGAGGGTTCCAACCGGAACGCACTCAACCACTCGCTCTAGCTCCGCCGCATCATACCCACGGGCACGGGGCCGACCCTATGTCGAGATCATCTTCTTCTCGACCCCGACGCCGGCCGCGTAGGCGCGCTCGACCTCGAGCGGCACAGTCGCCGAGTCCTGGAGAGCGATCCCGGTCGAGTCGAAGACCGTGACCTGGTCGTCCGACTGGCGGCCGTCGAGCTCACCGCAGATCACCTTGCCGATCTCGCCGGCGACGTCGTCCTCCGTGATCAGGCCGTCGCGGAGCGGGACGTTGATCTCGCCGTCCTCCCGGCACTGGCGGATGTCGTCGACGAAGACGCGCCCGCGTTGCAGCAGGCCCGGGTGCAGCTCCTGCTCGCCGGCGAGATCCGCTCCGAGGGCGGCGACGTGCGCGCCCGGCTTCACCCAGGCGTCGTCGACGATCCAGCCCCGGGCGTGGGTGCCGGTGACGATCACGTCGGCGCCGTCGACGGCGGTGCGCACGTCCGTGGTGCCACGCAGGCGCAGGTGCGGATACTTCGGCGCCTCGCCGGCGAGGAAGCGGTCGATCGACGCCTG
>DATBMD010000271.1:0-2690 GCA_036555085.1 Gaiellaceae bacterium | reverse complement strand
CCGGTCGAGTCGGGGCCGCGGTGCTTCATCGACTGCAGCATCCGCGTCATCTCGTCGCCGATCGGGTGCGCCGCGCCGTCGCGGTAGATGATCCCGGCGATCCCACACATGCTTGGCCGTCCTTTCGCGCTCGCGCCCTACGGCAGGACGTCGAGATATTCCTTCACGTCCCAGTCGCTCACCTGGGCGCAGTAGCGCTCCCACTCGTCGCGCTTGTAGTGCATGAAGACACGGTACATGTCCCCGGGCAGCGCCTTCTTCACCACCTCGTCGGCCTCCAGCGCGTCGAGCGCCGCCCCGAACGTCATCGGGATCTTCTTGACGTCCTTGCCCGCCTCCAGCGCCTCGTAGATGTTCCGCTCCTCCGGCTCGCCGGGGTCGAGCTTGCGCTCGATCCCGTCCCGCATCGCCATGATCAGCGCCGCCATCGAGAGGTACGGGTTGACGGCCGAGTCGACCGAGCGGTACTCGAACCGGCCCGGGGCGGAGACGCGGAGCGCCGTCGTGCGGTTCTGGTAGCCCCAGTCGGCGAACACGGGCGCCCAGAAGCCGGTGTCCCAGAGCCGCCGGTACGAGTTGACCGTCGACGCCGTCACGGCGGTCAGCGCGCCGAGGTGCTCGAGGATGCCGCCGATCGCGTAGAGGCCGGTCTTGCCCGGCTTCTGCGGGTCCTTCGTGTCCGGCAGGAAGGCGTTCTCGTCGCCCTTCCAGAGGGAGATGTTGTGGTGGCACCCGTTCGCGGACACCCCCATGAACGGCTTCGGCATGAAGCAGGGGAAGGCGTCGAGCTCGCGGCCGACCTGCTTGCAGATCTGGCGGTACGTGGAGAGGTTGTCGGCGGTCTGCTCGGCGCGGTCGAAGCCGAAGTTCAGCTCGATCTGGCCGGGGGCGTCCTCGTGGTCGCCCTGGATCATGTCGAGGCCGAGCTTCTGGCCGTACTCGATCACCTTGTGGATGATCGGCTGGAGCTCCGAGAACTGGTCGATGTGGTAGCAGTAGGGCTTGGTCTTGCCCTCGACCGAGGGCGTCCCGTCGTCGTCCAGCTTCAGCCACATCATCTCGGGCTCGGTGCCGGCGCGGAGGTGGAGGCCCGTCTCCTGCTCGAACTCGGCCTGGATGCGCTTGAGGTTCCCGCGGCTGTCGGAGGTGAGGAAGGCGCCGGGGGCCTCGCGCTCCTCGCGGTTGCGGAAGCACGTGCACCAGACCCGCGCGACGCGGGAGTCCCAGGGGAGCTGCATGAAGGTCTCGGGCTCGGGGATGCCGACGAGCTCGGCCGCCTCCGGCCCGTAGCCGATGTAGTTGCCGTGGCGGTCGACGAAGAGGTTCGCCGTCGCCCCGTAGACGAGCTGGAACCCCTTGGCGGCGATCGTCTCCCAGTGGTCGGCGGGCACGCCCTTGCCCATGATCCGGCCTGTGACCGAGGGGAACTGGTAGTAGACGTAGGTGATCCCCTCGGCGTCGATGCGCTGGCGGACCTCCTTCACGAGCTCCTTCCGACCATCTGCGTCGACGAAACGCTCCAGGTCCGTCGCCACCGGCTGCCTCCTTGTCGAGCGCGCGCGGCTCGCGCTCGGCGGGCCCGCACGGCTGTTGTGTCACGGGGAGTCCCGTATCTACGGGCCGAGGCGGCGGGTTGTCAAGCGCGATCCGTCCAGGCCCTGCCGCTACGCTTCGGCGCCGTGGCGGAGCAGCGGAACGACACGATGACGCCTGCCCAGCGCGACGCGCTCGCGGCCGAGCTCGCGGAGCTCGAGGGCCCGCGGCGGGCGGCGGTGGTGCAGGCGATCAAGACGGCACGGGAGTACGGCGATCTCTCGGAGAACTTCGAGTACCACGCCGCGAAGAACGAGCAGGGCCTGCTCGAGTCCCGGATCCGCACCCTCCGCGACCGACTCGACAACGCGGTCGTCGTCGAGCACGAGACGGACGACCACGTGGGCGTCGGCTCGATCGTCGAGGTCGCCGACGAGCACGGCGAGACGATCGAGGTCGAGATCTCGGCGGTCGGCGGCGTCAGCCCCGACTCGCCGCTCGGGCGTGCGCTGCTCGGCGCGGCGGTCGGCGACGTCGTCGCCGTGGAGGCGCCTCGCGGTGCGTGGAAGGCTCGTGTCCTCGCCATCCGGCGAGCGTAGGCATCACGAAGACTGCGGATCGCACGGCCACGCTAACCTGCCAGGGAGCCGCTGCGGGCCAGCCGGACGAGCATCCCCGTCAGCGCCGCCGACGGCGCGAGGGCGATCACGACTGCGAGTAGGGTCGGCATGGGCAGCACACTAGGGAGGCGGGCGATCCGTTTCGTCGGCCGCCGAGCCGATCTCGTGTCGTCCTCGCGAAGGACGTGCCCTCGCCCGTGGGATGGGCAGTAGACTCGCCCGCGGATGGCCACCGGCGCGCCCGCGAACGTCCACCAGCGCCTGCCGGAGCTGATGCGCCGCGAGGAGGCGCGCTTCGTCGAGACGCATCCGCGCTCCCGCGAGCTCGCCGATGCCGCTCGGAAGCACCTGCTCGCCGGCGTCCCGATGCACTGGATGGCGAAGTGGCCAGGCGGCTTCCCGGTGGTCGTCCGCGAGGCCCGCGGCGCCCGCTTCGTCGACGTCGACGGCAACGAGTACGTCGACCTCTGCCTCGGCGACACCGGTGCGATGAGCGGCCACGCCCCGCCGCCCACCGTCCGTGCGATCGAGCAGCAG
>DATBMD010000146.1:0-10389 GCA_036555085.1 Gaiellaceae bacterium | reverse complement strand
ACGCGAGCCGCGGGCCGATCGCCCCGACCAGCGGCTCGTCGCGCATGATGTTCGCGTACATGTAGCCGGTGCGCTCGTAGTACGCGTACAGCTCGTCGAGGCCGTGCGCCAGCCTGGCTCGCGGGTCGGCGATCGAGCGCCACGGCTCCAGGTCCGGCCGCGGGTTCAGGGCGGCGAAGTGGCTCGAGCAGGCCAGGAAGATGTCGTCCTCGGTCGGAAAGTGCCGGTAGACCGTGTGCCGCTGGACGCCGGCTCGCTCGGCGATCGCGCTGACGGTCGTCCGGACCGGGCCGACGGTCCCGTGCAGCTCGACCGCCGCTTCGGTGATCCGCCGGCGCGTGTCGGCCATCTCCGCAGCCCGCTGCTTCAGCTCGTACTTTCGCTTGGCGGTCTTTTGAACATCCATCCCTGTGCAACCAATCTTGACAGAACCGCGGCGAGGGTGCTATCGTCCCGCACGTTCCATAGTACATAGTTGTGCAGTGAAAGGAGAAATCATGCTGACCGTCGACACCACCACGCTCGAGCTGACGCAGGTTTGGTGGGAGGGTGCTCCCAATCAGCGGGTCCGCGTCACCTTCCCCATCAACCGCTTCGCCGGCTCCGAGGACAGCGCTGTCGTCTACTTCGAGATCGCCCCCGGCGACCGGCTGCCGCTCCATACCGACAGCGCCGAGGAGATCCTCTACATCGTCTCCGGCGAGCTCGAGGCCCAGGTCGGCGACGAGCGCGGCCGCCTCACGGCCGGCAGCCTGGCCGTGATCCCTGCGATGGTGCCCCACGGTGCCGTCAACACCGGCGACGAGGTCGTGAAGGTGGTCGGCTTCTTCTCGGAGTCCGAGATCACGTCGACGTTCGACGAGCCGATCCAGCCGTTCGGCGTCGCCGAGACGGTGCAGGGCGCGCCCGCCCCCGCCGCCGCGTAGTCCCTCCGCGCCGGAGCCGGGCCCGCCCGGCTCCGGCCACCGCGTGGCGAGCAGAGCTGATGGGCGGTGCAGGACTCGAACCTGCGGCCACCTGCGTGTAAGGCAGGCGCTCTACCAGCTGAGCTAACCGCCCGCTCCGAGGCAGTGCGGCTCCGACTGTAGCCGCAGGAGCGGCGCGCGCGGCCCATCGCCGAGCGAGCGCTCAGCCGATCCGTTCCGCCAGCTCGACGATGAACTCCTCCGGACCGCGACGTAGCGAAGCCGATGTGGTCGATCTCCGGGCAGCGGCGTCCAGCGTGCGTCGGTACGAACCTAGCGGGCTATACGAAGAACAAACTCGAGCGAGCCCTTTCCTGCCTGGCCGCGTACGCGCCAGCAGCCCACATGCGAGAAGGTGATATCGCTCGCCTGAAATCCCGAAAGGCCGTAACCCTCAGGAACATGGGCCTTCAGATAATCCTTCGTTCCGTCGATCCGTGTGCCGGATATGCGCAGGCTTCCACGCACGGCGCGCCACCAGGGAAACTTGATCGTGACTGACCCGTCAGGGTGGACGGTGCCCCAGACGCTGCCGCTCAGTACGCCTTCGCGATCGAAGACGTCCAGAGCTCGTCGTTTCCGTGGTGAGTTGGGCGGGCAGCCTCACCGGGCGGTGTAGCGCCATTTGCCTTCGTTACAGGACAACCCTTGGCTTGCACGCTGAGGTCATCCTCCAGCGCAGAGCACCCACTCGCGCCCGCTGCGAGCAGAGCGCCCGAAAGTAGTACAGCGGGTCGTACGAACTTCAATCTGGGATCTCTTCGATGAGCTTCTCGGCGGACACGGTCACCTCCTTTCCTTACGCCTCACGCCGCTGACAGGTTCCGCGCGCACGTCAGGTGGGGCCCAAAGAGCCGCGCTCGAAAGCGCCTCGAGGCAACAACACGAACGAGCGGAGTGGGCGCATCGTCGCGAAGCGGCGCGACCGTGTGCACCGCCGGGTTTTGTAATACGATTCTCAGGTGGAGTTCATCCGTCGGCGCGGAAGCACGGCATTGCCGACGAGGACATCGAGCACGCGACAGCACACGCGATGGTGATGGAAGACCAAGATGACGACACCCGCCTCTACCTTGGCCCGTCTCGCGACGCGGACCTGTTGGAGGTCGTCACGATCGTCCGCGACGACGGCTCCGAGTTGGCGATCCATGCGATGAAGATGCGGGCGAAGTACCAACGGCTGCTGCCGGGAGGCTGACGATGGCGAAGAAGACATACGGCAAGACGGCGAGCGGCGTGCCGATCACCGACGAGCTCGTGGCCGAGCTGGCCGAGAACGCCGAGGCCGGCTACGACGTCGACGAGACGCTGAGGCGTCGAGGCGGCCGCCCACCGATCGGCTCGGCCGCCGCAAGCGTCGAGTCCGTGCGGCTCGACCCAGAGCTCCGCGAGGCACTCGAAGAACGCGCACGTCGCGACCGCGAGACGACCTCATCGATCATCCGCAAAGCGCTACGCAAGTACCTCGACGCTGCGTGAGGGACGCTGTGCGGTCGCCCACCGGGCCTGTGTACGCACCAACGTGCACGCGCTGCGGGCGGCGTTCGCGGTCTGTTTCCCGGGGCTCCGTGTTTCCGCCCTAACCGCATGTGCCCCCAACGGGATTCGAACCCGTGCTGCCACCTTGAAAGGGTGGTGACCTAGGCCGCTAGTCGATGGGGGCGGCCTGCCGAGGATAGCCGCGGGCTCTGCCGGGAGCCCGTTACTGCGCCCCGTCATGCCGTTTCGGGGGATCTCGTCCCCGCGGGCAACGGACGATCAACCAGGCATGGCCCCCTGGTCACACCTGCCGTCGCCCGCGCGGAGCGGCGCGGTCGACCCGCGCTGGCTGTCGCTGCTTCTGGCCGCCGCAGTGGCCGCGGGGCTCGGCCTCGCGACGCTCGTCACGTACACCGCCGGCGGGACGGACACCGTGGCGCCCCAGCTCTACTACCTCCCCATCGTCTTCGCCGGCTTCCGCTTCCGGGTCCCCGGTGGGCTCGTCACCGGAGTCGTCGCCGGCCTGCTGTGCGGCCCGCTGATGCCGCTCGACACCGCCGCGGGGGTCTCGCAGGAGACCCGATCGTGGGTCCTCCGGCTCCTCGTCTTCGCCGCCGTCGGGACGGCCACCGGCTTCCTCGTCGAGCTCTCGCACCGCCGCGAGTCGGAGCTGGAGCGGTTCGGGGTCCAGGTGTCGCGCGCGTTCGTCCGGGCGATCGACGCCGGCCACCCGTACACAGCGCGCCACTCGGAGACGGTCGCAGGCTACGCCGTCGCCATCGCCGAGCAGCTCCGCCTCCCCGCGGTGGACGTCGAGCGAATCCGCTGGGCGGCGCTCCTGCACGACGTCGGCAAGCTCGGGCTCCCGACGTCCGTGCTCGACAAGCCGCTCGAGCTCACCTCCCTCGAGTGGGAGCTCGTGAAGCGTCACCCGGTGGAGTCCGCCCGCATCATCGAAGGGGTCGACCTCTTCCGCGACCAGCTCGACGGCGTCCGGCACCACCACGAGCGCTACGACGGCCACGGCTACCCCGACGGGCTCCACGGCGAGGAGATCCCGCTCGACGCCCGCATCATCGCCGTCGCCGACGCGTTCGACGCGATGACGACGAACCGCGCGTACCGGCTACCGATCGACCGGCTCGAGGCGTTCGCCCGGATCGCACGCGGCGCCGGCACGCAGTTCGACCCGGTCGTGGTCTCCGCCTTCGGCGAGGTTCTCGGCGCCACCGCCGAGGCCGGCGTCCAGGCGCCCGCGCGCGAGGCGGCTGCCGGTCGCTCGGCGGCTTAGCGCGAGCTCGCGGTCACATCCCACTCGGCTCGGGCTTCGCCCTCACCCACTTCGGGGATGCGGGATCCCTGGAACGAGTGATTGCCGTCCCCTGATCGGGTCATACGGTGAGTCTCGGGGCCGGCTTCGACGGCGGTTTCCCGGGCAGCGGCGCGTGGGGCGTCCTGCGGCCACGACCACACACGACACGGGGAGTCGAATCGCATGCAAGGGGGAAGGAGCTGGCTGCTCGGTGTCGCCACCGCGCTCGCCGCGTTCGCGGCGGCGTTCGTGCTGACGCCGACCGCATTCGCACACCACGGCAACGCGACCGTGACGTGCACCGAGGTGACGTATTCGTTCGCGGCGTTTCCCGCGAAGAACACCAACACCGTGACGATCAGGACGACGATCGACGGCGTCGACATCCCGGGAAGCCCGGGTAGCTTCTCGTTCAAGGCCTCGTCGGCGACGAAGGTCGTGCCGATCGTGGTGCCGGCAGGAACGCACACCGTCGTCGCCAGGGCATCGTGGTCCCCGCCGGGCGTTCCCAACACCGGTAGCTTCACCGCGACCAAGACGCTCACTTGCACCCAGCCGCCCCCGTCGCTGACGACGCAGGCGAGCACGTCTGCGCTCGTGCTCCCGAACGGCTCGGTGCAGGACGTCGCGACGCTCAGCGGCAGCCGCGGCCCGGTGACCGGGACAGTGCAGTTCTCGGTGTGCGGGCCGGCAGCCTCGAATCCGACGTGTGACGGCACCCCGGGCAAGGAGGGCGCGAAGGTCGGAGGTCCCGCGCCGATCGACGCCACGGGCAAGGCAACCTCGCCCGCATACGTGCCCGCTGCGGTCGGACACTACTGCTTCCGGGCGGACTACATCCCGGCGTCGAACGCCGCCTACGCGGCGACCTCGCACACCAACCTGACGACGGAGTGCTTCACGGTGACCTCGCCGCCGCCGCCGCCGCCGCCTCCGCCTCCGCCGCCGCCGCCGCCGCCGCCGCCTCCGCCTCCGCCGCCTCCGGTGGACAAGGTGGAGACCACGAAGAAGGCGAAGCCGAAGCCGAAGCCGACGCGGACGTCCAGCATTCGCAGAGCGCCGAAGTGCTACCTGCCGCTGGCCTCCACGAGGTCGATCCAGGTCGGCCGGCTGTCACGGGTCGTGGTCGTCGTCCGCGCCAAGGGCAAGCCGGCCAAGCGGGTCACCGTGCTCGTCACCGGCGCCGGTCTCGAGGCCCGCGCCAGAACGAACGCACACGGCCGCGCCGTGCTCGCGCTGCACCCGTCGAGGAGCGGGCTCCTGACCGTGAAGCTGCCGGGCAGGACGTCGTGCCGGTCGCTCCGGCTCGGAGCGTTCGGCGTCTTCGAACCGCCGGTCACGGGCTGACGACGAGGGCCGGAGCGCGGCAACGCGCTCCGGCCCTCCCGTCAATCAGCAGGCTCGAGGTCGAGCGCGCACGAGTTGATGCAGTAGCGCAACCCGGTCGGCCGCGGGCCGTCGTCGAAGACGTGGCCCAGATGACCGCCGCAGCGCGCGCACATCACCTCGATGCGGACCATCCCGTAGCTCGTGTCCCGCTCGGTGACGACGCTGTCGAGCGTCACCGGCTCGACGAAGCTCGGCCAGCCGGTGCCGGAGTCGAACTTCGCATCCGACCGGAAGAGCTCGGCCGCGCACCCGGCGCATCGGTAGACGCCGGCGTCCTTCATGTCGACGTAGGCGCCGGTGAACGCGCGCTCGGTGCCCTTCTGACGCAGGATCGCGTATTGCTCGGGCGTGAGCCGCTCGCGCCACTCGGCGTCGGTGAAGCTGAAGCTGGTCTCCATCCCGCGAGCGTACCTAGAGCACGACGAGCGAGACCGCGACGAACTGCGTCACGGCGGCCGCGACGACGAGGAGGTGGAAGACCTCGTGGAAGCCGAACGTCGCCGGGAAAGGATTCGGCCAGGCCGCGGCATAGCCGAGCGCACCGAGGCTGTAGAGGCCGCCGCCGACGACGAGCAGCACGGCCGCCCCTATCCCGAGCTCCCCGCTGAACATCTCGGGGACCGCGATCACGCCGACCCAGCCGACCGCGAGATACGCGGCCGCCGACAACCAGCGCGGCGCCTCGATCCAGACGAGGTTGAGGAACAGCCCGAGCGCGGCGCCGCCCCAGACCGCAGCGAGCACCACGATCTGCAGCGTCCCCGAGAACGCGAGCAGCGCGAACGGCGTGTACGTGCCGGCGATGAAGACGAAGATCGTCGAGTGGTCGACGCGGCGCGCCCACAGCCGCGCGGCCGCCGTCCGCCACGGGAAGCGGTGATAGAGCGCGCTCGCGCCGAGCATGGCCGCGAGGGCGAGAACGTAGATCCAGGCGGCGAAGCGCTCGCGCACACCCTCGGCGAGGGCGACGAGCGTGGTCCCGGCGGCGAGCGCGGCGAAGAACGCCCACTGGTGGAAGACGCCGCGCAGCCGCGGCGTGGCCGGGACCTGCATCGGGCTATTCTAGGGAGGGAGCCGACGTGATCCTTCGTGCCTGGCGAGGCTGGACGACGCCCGAGCGCGCCGACGCGTACGAGCGGCTGCTGCGCGAGGAGATCTTCCCGGCGATCGAGGCCCGTCGCGTGCCCGGGTACACAGGGATCACCCTCGGTCGACGCACGGTCGGCGACGAGGTGGAGTTCTTCACCATCATGCGATTCGAGAGCCTGGACAGCGTGCGGGCGTTCGCAGGCGAGGACTACGAGACCGCGGTCGTCCCGCCCGCCGCCCGAGAGGTGCTCTCCCACTACGAGGATCGGGCGAGCCACTACGAGATCCTGGAAGAGCGCTCCGCCGGAGGTGCAGCCTGACCGGCCCCGGCCGCCCGCTCGCCGCCGCACGCGACCTACACTGACCCGGCCGGGCCGTTAGCTCAGCTGGTAGAGCAGGGGACTTTTAATCCCAAGGTCGGTGGTTCGAGTCCACCACGGCCCACTTGGAGATTCCTGCTCAGACGCAGCTGCGGGCTTTCGCGTAACGCGTCCGCGCGAGGCGAGTCTTCGTCGGCAATGCCTATCCTGACAGGTCGTGCTCGAACTGGTCTGGCAGCAGGACGCGACCGCGTCCCTGTTCACCCGCGACTCCGACGGGACGGTCTCGGCTTCCCAGGACCTCGGTGTTCGCGAGCTGATCCGGCTTGCCGAAACACCTCCGGCCGACGCAGGCGGGAGCGCATTGACCGCTTTCGCCGTCGCCGAGCTTGCCCAGCGCTCCGTCGTCGAAGGTCTCGTTCACCCCTACCTCGAGCACGCCGGCGGCTCCTGGCACGCGTTTTGGGGCGCCACCCTCGACGCGAGCGTTCAGGCGACGCTCGACGAGATCGCGGCAGCGCTCCCCGAGGCCGCGGCCGCCGCGTTCGGCGGGGACAACGATGCGACCGTACGTGATCTCTACGCCGTCCTCGTCGACCAGATCGCCCGGGACCGTCTGCAGGCCGCGCGCATCCAGTTGGGCGACGCCCTGCGGAACGGCCGCCCGACTGCGCTCGAGCTCTTCCTCGACGGCCTCAGCGCATCCAAGCCGGAGCTGCCGCACCACGCCGGCTACGCGGCGCTGAGCCGGCGGCTCTCCCGCTGGATCGACGAAGGCCTCGGCCGTCGGTCCTCGGCTCCCTGGAAGCTCGGCCTCCACCTCGACGAGCGGGGCACGGCACTCGTGCTCGAGCTGTGGCTGCACGCGGAGGACGACCCGAGCCTCGGGCTGCCCGCCTCGCGGCTGCAGGAGGAGGGCGACGAGGTCTTCAGCTTCCTCCGCGCGAGCGATCCGCGCCACGATCTCGCCCGGCAACTGACCGAGATCGAGCCCCTCCTCGCCGGGCACGGCGTCCGCTTCGACGAGGCCAATCCCGCCGAGGCGGAGCTCGACGGCGACGAGGTGCAGCCGTTTCTGCGCGAGACGATGCCACTGCTCGAGGCACGCGGCGTCCCGGTCCTGCTGCCGGGCGCGTGGCTGGGGTCGCCGAGCAGGCTCAAGGTCAACCTGACCGCAACGAGCGGCCCGATCGGCGCCCGGTCGAGCGGTCTCCTCTCGACGGCGTCACTCGCGACCTTCGACTGGAAGCTCGCCCTCGGCGACGTCGTCCTCAGCGAGCAGGAGCTCGCCGACCTCGCGGCCGCGAAAGTGCCGTTCGTCCGCGTCGCCGGTCGCTGGCACGCGCTGCATCGGTCGGACGTCGAGAAGGCGCTGCGGTTCCTCGAGCGCCGCCGCACCACCGGTGTCGGCTGTGCTGCCGGGATCGTCGAGCTCGTTCGCGCGGTCAGCGGGCTCGAGACGGACGACGCGGGACTCGAGCTCGGCGACGTCTCGCTCGACGCGCCGCTCGCGGGCCTGCTCCAGGACGGCGATCACCGCTTCCGCTCGCTGCCGACGCCCGCCTCGATGCGCTTCGCGCTCTTCCCGTTCCAGGAGCGCGGCCACGGCTGGCTCCGGCTGCTCGGCGACCTCGGCGTGGGCGGGATCCTGGCCGACGACATGGGCCTCGGGAAGACCGTCCAGGCGATCGCGATGCTCGCCTCGGAACGGGAGGAGCTCGGCCCGGACGTGCTCGGGCCGACACTCGTCGTCTGCCCGATGAGCGTGGTCAAGCAGTGGGCCGCGGAGATCGCGCGGTTCGCGCCCTCGCTGCGCGTCCACGTCCACCACGGCAGCCTGCGGCTCGCGGGCGCAGCGCTCGCCGAGGCGGCCCTTCGCTCCGACGTCGTCATCGCCTCGTACGACGTCGCCACCCGCGACGTCGACGTCCTCGCTGCGATCGACTGGGACCGGCTGCTGCTCGACGAGGCGCAGGACATCAAGAACCCGAACACGAAGCGGGCGCGGGCGCTGCGCCGACTGCCGGCGAAACGGCGACTGGCGATGACCGGTACGCCGATCGAAAACCGGCTGAGCGAGCTCTGGGCGCTGATGGACATCGTCAACCCCGGCCTGCTCGGCTCGCGTGAGTGGTTCGAGCGCGCCTTCGCGCGACCGATCGAGACGCACAGCCACGACGGCGCGTTGGAGCGGCTGCGGTCGATCGTGCAGCCCTTCATCCTCCGCCGCGCGAAGGACGCGCCCGAGGTCGAGCTGGAGCTGCCGCCGATCACGGTCGCCAAGGACTACTGCCGGCTCACGGTCGAGCAGGCGAGCCTCTACCGCGCGACGGTCGACCACTGGCTGCCGCGGATCGAGGCGCACGGCGATCGCTTCGGCCGCCGCGGCGCCGTGCTCGCGATGCTCAGCCACCTGAAGCAGGTCTGCAACCACCCCGAGACTCTGGTCTCGACCGGGCAACCGCTCGACGGCCGCTCCGGCAAGCTGGAGCGGCTGGTCGAGCTGCTGGAGCAGGTCCCCGAAGGTGACAAGGCGCTCGTCTTCACGCAGTACCCGGGCTTCGACCGGCTCGTGCCGCACCTCGCGGAGCGGCTCGGAACGAGCGTCGGCATCTTTCACGGTCGGCTCAACGCCAAGCAGCGCGAGCACCTGCTGGAGGAGTTCGCGACCGAGGACGGGCCGAGGCTGCTCGTGATCTCGATCCGCGCCGGCGGCCGTGGCCTCAACCTCCCGGCCGCGAACCACGTCTTCCATTTCGACCGCTGGTGGAACCCGGCAGTCGAGCAACAGGCAACCGATCGTGTGCATCGGTTCGGCCAGCGCAAGCATGTCTTCGTGCACAGCCTGATCTGCACCGGGACGCTCGAGGAGCGGATCGACGCGCTGCTGGACTCGAAGCGCGAGCTCGCCGAAAAGGTGATCGCCGCCCGCTCCGAGGACTGGCTCGGAGACCTCGACGTCGCAGCGCTTCGGGCCGCCGTCGAGCTGTCGACCGACTCAACGGAGGTGGCCGCATGATCGGCAAGGGACCATGGGCGCGGCTGTTCGCCACCGCCGTGGTTCCCGACGAGAGCTCGTCGGTCGCCGAGCAGGGACGCCGGCTCGTCCGGTCGGTCGGGAGCCTGGCCATCGAGGCGGGAAAGCTGTCCGCGTCCGTGGACGGGTGCGAGGTGACGATCGCCGCCGAGCCGGTGCCGTCGCGCATCTGGGCGGCGCTGACTCGCTCGGCGCGGAGCAGCCCCCAGCTGGTCGCCGCGATCGAGGGTCGCGCCCAGTCCGTGCACCTCGAGCACCTGATGACCGTGGACTGGGAGCGGCCGCTCGTGCCGCGGAAGCGGGAGCTGATCCGAGCGTGCTCCTGCCACCGCGGCGGGGCGTGCGAGCACGTCGCCGCGCTTGCGTATGCGTTCACGGAGGAGATCGACCGGCATCCGTCGGCGCTTCTGCGCTGGCGCGGTGTCGATGTGGTCGAGGAGGCCGAGCCGGAGCCGACCGTGGTGGTGGAGACCGCCCCGCCGTCAGCCTGGGAGGCGGGCCACTTGCCGGAGCCGCGGCCGGTGCGGCCGCTGCCGGTCGGCACGGTGCTGAAGCGTCTCGGCCCGAGCGGCGTGCGCGCAGGCAGGGGAGATCTCGTGGACGTGCTCGAAAGGGCGTACGTGGAGTTCGCCAAGAGCGGCTAACGCACCGGGCTCGTCGTCACGCGGCTTCCGTGTCTCACAGCAGCCGGCCATCGCGCGTTGACCCGGGTATGCCCAACGACGACGGGAGGCCCATGGCCAACATCGCGATCCGACCGCTGCCCGCGCCGCTCCCCGCACCCGACGCATCGAGTCG
>DATBMD010000125.1:0-15053 GCA_036555085.1 Gaiellaceae bacterium | reverse complement strand
GGGTGTCGTGGGCGAGATCACGGATCTCGACCCGTCCGTGGCCGATCACGTCCGTCGGCGCGAGGGCGCGGATGAGCCCGTCGAGCTCCACCGCCGGAAGGCTAGCGCCGGCCTCCGACCCCGCCGCCGGGCCGGGGCTAGTCGCTCGAGGACGAGCCGAGCGCGACGGCGGCGCCGCTCCCGCTCGTCTCGGGCGCGTCGGGCGGCACCTCGAGGTACTGGAGCGCGAAGCGCGAGATCTTCTGGAACACCGGCGCCGCGACGACGCCGCCCCAGATCTGTCCCTTGGGCTCGTCGATCGCGACGAGGACGACGAGCCGCGGCTTCTCCGCCGGCACGAGGCCGACGAAGGACGCCACGTACTTGCGCACGTAGACCCCGTTCTCCGGCTTGGCGGCCGTGCCCGTCTTGCCGGCCACCGTATAGCCGGGGATCGCAGCCTCGGTGCCCGTTCCCTCGACGACGACGTTGCGCAGCATCGCCATCACCTGGTCGGCGGTGGCGCGGGAGACGATGCGACGGCCCGGTCGGTCGCGCCAGCGCTTGCCGCGCACACGGTCGACCAGGTGCGGGCTCGGCGCCACGCCGCCGTTCCCGATCGCCGCGTAGGCCCGCGCCATCTGGATCGGCGTCACCGCCACGCCCTGCCCGATCGGCACCGTGCCGATCGTCGAGCCGGACCACTCGTCGACGGGCAGCACCATGCCCGGGCTCTCGCCGGGGAAGTCGAGCCCGGTCTCGTGGCCGAAGCCGAAGCGATCGACCCAGCTCGACAGCCCGCCCGCGCCGAGCTTCCCGGCGATCGTGACGGTGCCGACGTTGGACGACTCGGTCAGGATCCGCTTCACGGTCATGCTCTCGGCCGACCGCGAGTGCGACTCGCGGATCACCCGGTCGGCGACCGCGATCGTGGGCTCGAGCCAGAACGACGTCTGCGGGGTCACGAGCCCTTCCTCGAGCGCCGCCGAGATCGTCACGATCTTGAACGTCGAGCCCGGCTCGTAGACGTCGGTCACCGCGCGGTTGCGGCGCCGGTCGGCCGGGATACCGGGGAACCGGTTCGCGTCGTAGGTCGGGGCGTTCGCCATCGCGAGGATCGCGCCGGTGCGGGGGTCCATCACGATCGCCGTCCCGCCGCGGGCCCCCCACCGCCGGACGTGCTCCGCGAGCACCTTCTCGGCGTTGGCCTGGATCTGGTTGTCGAGCGTGAGCACGACGTTGCTGCCGGGCAGCTCCGGGCGCCCATTGACGACGTCGATGGCGCGGCCGAAGGGGTCGGTGACGACGGTCTCGAAGCCGGCTCTGCCGGCGAGCGTCCCGTCGAGCGACCGCTCCAGCCCTTCGAGGCCCTCGTTGTCGAGGCCCGCGTAGCCGAGCACCTGCGCGGCGACGGCGCGCTGCGGATAGGCGCGCAGCTCCTCCGGGTAGAAGTGGAGGCCCGGGATCTCGCGCTTCTGGAGCGCGGCGGCCCGGTACGGGTCAGCCTTCCGCGCGATGTAGACGAACCCTCGCGTCCGGTCGGTCATCGCGTCGTAGAGCTCGTCGGGATCGAGCCCGAGCGCCTGCCCGGCCGCCCGCGCCGCCAGCGCCGGGTCCTCGATCGACCGCGGGTCGGCATACACGGTCGTCGCCTGCTCTCCGATCGCCAGCGGCTCGCCCGTGCGGTCGTAGATCGTGCCGCGTGCGGCCGCGATCTCGATCGTCTCGCGGTGCTGGCGCTTCGCCATCGCCTCGTAGGACGGTCCGCGGACGCCCTGGAGCCAGAAAGAGCGGGCGAGGGTGACCGCGAAGAGGAGCGCGAAGACGACGAAGACGACGCGGATCCGGTGGTTCGACAGGCGCTCGCTCATGCCTGCCCCGCAGATCTCGAATCTGCAGAAGCAGACTCGGAATCGCGACAATCCCTGAAGCGGCCGCTGACGCGGCCGGCGCCGATCAGGGACGTTGATCGGGAGGTTGACACATGACGTCTCATCGGTCTTCGAGCACGCTCAGGTAGGTGGTGGTGGCGGGATCCGCCTCGACGAGCCCCAGCTGCTCCTGGGCCTCTCGCTCGATCCGGTAGTTCGCGCCGGCGCTGGAGAGCTGGGACTCCAGGTGGGAGATGTCGGCCTTGAGCTGCGCCCGCTCGTGGCCGAGGTCGTCGAGCTGGACGGTGAGCTGCAGCACGATCACGTTCAGCGCGACGATCCCGGCGAGCAGGACGCCGAGCGCCAGGATCCAGACGGCGCCGTCGAGCAGCGCGGGCCGCCGGGCGCGCGGGCCGCGCCGTGCCGTCCGTGCCGCCCGTGCAGCCTGCGGGGTCTCGGCGACGGACGACACTACGCCTTCACCGCCGCCCGGAGGCGCGCGGACGCCGCGCGCGGGTTGGCGTCGACCTCGTTCGCCGAGGGGCGCACCGGCTTGCGCGTGAGCAGCCGCAGCTCCGGCTCCTTGCCGCACACGCAGATCGGGAGCTCCGGCGGGCACGTGCAGCCGCGCGCCGCCTGCTGCAGAAATCGCTTCGCGATCCGGTCCTCGAGCGAATGGAAGCTGATCACGGCCAGCCGACCGCCGGGCCGGAGCATCTCGACGGCTGCGGGGAGCGCCGCCTCCAGCTGCCCCAGCTCGTCGTTGACCGCGATCCGGAGCGCCTGGAAGACGCGCTTGGCCGGGTGACCGTCGCCGAAGCGCGCGGGGGTCGGGATCGACGCCTTGATCACGTCGACGAGCTCGCCGGTGCGGGCGAGCGGACGCTCGGCGCGGCGGCGCACGATCCCGCGCGCGATCGGCGTCGAGTACCGCTCCTCGCCGAAGCGCCGGAAGATCGTCGCCAGCTCGCGCTCGTCCCAGGTGTTGACGATCTCGGCCGCGGTCAGCTCGGCCGACGGGTCCATCCGCATGTCGAGCGGCGCATCCGTGGCGTACGAGAAGCCGCGCTCGGGCCGGTCGATCTGCATCGACGAGACCCCGAGGTCGAGCAGCAGCGCGTCGGCCTTGACGCCGTTCGCGGCGAGCTGGTGTAGGACGAGCGCGAAGTCGCCGCGCAGGAAGCGGACGTCGACCCCCGCACCGGCCTTGAACCGGTCGAAGTGCGCCCGCGCGGTCGGGTCGCGGTCGATTGCGACGAGCTTGCCAGACCCCGCGAGGTCCGCGGCGAGCAGCCGCGCGTGGCCTCCCGCGCCGAAGGTGGCGTCGACCACGGTCTCGCCCGGGCGCACGGCGAGGAGCTCGCGCACCTCGTCGGCGAGGACCGGGATGTGAGGGTCAGCTCCGCTTCTCTGCAAGACGTTCGGCAACATGGTCTGCGCTCCCTTCGACCGCGTGGAGGTGCTCCGTCCACGCCGTTCGATCCCACACCTCGAGGTGGTCGTCGACGCCGGCCACCACGACCTCGCGCCCCAGCTTCCCGTGCTTGACCAGCGCCGCCGGCACGAGCACCCTCCCTTGCCGGTCGAGCTCGGCATCCGCGGCGCCGGCGAAGAAGAAGCGCCTCAGCTCCCTCGCCTCCCGGGAGAGCGGGTCGAGCTCGTTGAGCCGCGCCTGGACGCGCTCCGCCCAGACGTCGCGGGGATAGACCTCGACGTTCGCGTCGAGCCCGCGCGAGAGGACGACGCCGCCGGCCAGCTCCTCCCGGAATCGCGCGGGGAGGGTGAGGCGGCTCTTGTCGTCGATCGTGTGCTCGTACTCGCCGAGAAACATGGGTCAGATCCGTGGCCTCGTCCCACGGTGCCCCACTGTAGACCACTTTCACCCACTTGGCAACCCATCGCCGGCAGCCCGTTCGAGGACGATTGGCAGCCCGCGCGTAGAATCGTCCGATGCCGGCGCACTGAGCTCCTGATCCGAGGAATCCCTACGGCGGGCACGGCCCGTCGACCGTCCCCTGGCAAGGAAGGAGCTCCAGTGATGGAAGCAGCACGTCTCGAATCCGTGGCCTCCGGGCTCGCGCCGGTGAGCCCCGGCTGGTTCGTCGTCAACGCCCGCGACGCCGCGTGGACGAACAACGACCGCGCCGGCGGCGTCTGCATCTTCGAGTCCGACGACTTCGTCCTCCGCGGTCGCCCGGACCTCCAGGAGTACGTCAAGCCGGCCGCCGCCTTCGCGATCCGGGTGATGTGGCCCGGTCAGCCGACCTCCAGGTTCCACGCCGAGTCGGTGCAGGAGGACTTCCTGGTGGTCGCCGGGGAATGCATCCTGATCGTCGAGGACGAGGAGCGACGGCTCCGCACCTGGGACTACGTGCATTGCCCGCCCGGAACCGCGCACGCGCTCGTCGGAGCCGGCGACGATCCTTGCGTGCTCGTCTGCGCCGGCAATCGCGCCGACGACGAGACGTTCTGGCGTGAGTCCCGCGCGTCCGAGCTCGCACGGCGCTACGGCGCGAGCGGTGACGACGAGCGCCTCTCCGCCGACAGCTGGAAGGTGGAGCGGCCGCCGTACTGGGCCGAGCTCCCGTGGAGTTAGGCCTCAGCCCGCGCCGGCTCAGCCGAGCGACCGTTCGAGCTGGGCGCCCGCGGCCCTGACGTCGGCGAGCAGCCGGCTTCGCCGCGCCGTACCGAGCCGGAAGGTCGGCCCGCTGACCCCCAGCATCCCCGCGAGCCGGCCGTCCTCGGCGCGGACGGCGACCGAGAGCGAGGCGAGCCCGTCCTCGAGCTCGTCCTCGAGCGCGGCCCACCCCAGCCGGCGTGCGCGCTCGAGCTCGGCGCGCAGCCGCTGCGGACTCGTGATCGTCGCGGCGGTGAAGCGCTCCGGCGGGCTCGCGCGGAGCCACGCGTCGAGGTCGTCGTCGTCGAGCTCGGCGAGCACGAGCTTGCCCGCGGAGGACGCGTGCAGGGGCACGTCCGAGCCCACCCAGTTCGCGACGCCGACGTGCCGCTCGGGATCGACCTGCAGCAGGATCTCCATGCCGGGGTGCCCGCGCGGCACCGCGAGCAGCGCCGACTCGCCGGTGACGTCGCGGAGCCGCGCCAGCAGCGGCTCGGCGGCTCGCACGAGGCGGTGATGCGGGTCTGCGGCGCGCGCGAGCCTGACGAGCTCGTACCCGAGCACCCAGCCGCCGCCGGGCCCCTCCTCGACGAGGCCTGCGTCGGCAAGTGTCCGCAGCGTCCGGGCGGCGGTCGACCGCGGCAGCCCCGTCCGGCGGGCGAGGTCCGAGGCGGAGCACGCAGGCTCGTGCGCGACCGCGCGCAGGAGGTCGACCGCGCGACCCAGCGACTTCGTTCGCGGGATGCCGATGCTGCTCACGATATGAGCAGGGTAGCGCACGATACGGTTACGTGGCATGATCGGCCGATGCTGATCGACTGCGACATCCACATCGGCTACGAGACGATCGCCGACCTGCTCCCGTACCTCGACCCGCCGACCCGCGAGCTCGTCGCGAGCTCGGGCACGAACGGCCTGGCGATGCCGACCTATCCGTGGAACCACCCGTCGGGCTGGATCCGGCAGGACCTCTACGAGCGGGGCGCCCGCGACGACACGAGCTTCGTCTACATGACGCTCGACACGCTCCGCGAGCGGCACCTCGACCCCTACGGCGTCACGCTGGGGATCGTCGAGCCCGACGAGGCTGCCGTCTTCTCCGTCTACCCGAACACGCAGCTGGCGGCGCGCCTCTGCTCGGCGTATAACGACTGGCTGCTGGAGCGGTGGCTGCAGGAGGAGCCGCGGCTGCGGGGGATGATCGTGGTGCCCGCGCAGTACCCGGAGGCCGCCGCGCGCGAGGTCCGGCGCCACGGTGCCCGCGACGAGTTCGTCGGGATCTTCCTGCCGGGCGGCGCGCGGATCCCCTACGGCAACCCGGTCTACGACCCGCTCTGGGAGGCGGTGAACGAGCTGGGCCTCCCCGTCGCGGTGCACACGCACTACGAGAGCATCGGCATCGCGGGGCCGGTCACGGCGGCGGGGATGCCCGACTACTACGCCGAGTACCACACGCTCTGCGGATCCGGCATGTACGGCCACTTCGTCTCGATCCTCTGCCACGGGGTCTTCGAGCGCTTCCCCGACACGCGGGTCGCGATGGTCGAGGGCGGGCTCGTCCCCTACGTCGGCTTCCTCTGGCGCCTCGACACGAACTGGCGGGCCTGCCGGAGCGAGATACCGTGGTGCCGGCGGCGCCCGTCCGACTACGTGTGGGACCACGTCCGGTTCGCGACCCAGCCGCTCGAGTCGCCGGACGACCCGGGCCAGCTGCTGGCGGCGATCGAGTTCCTGCGCCCGTGGGACACGCTCATGTACGCGAGCGACTTCCCCCACTGGGACTTCGACGAGCCGGAGCAGACCCTCCGCCAGCTGCCGGGCGAGTGGCGGGACAACGTCCGCTGGCGCAACGCCCAGAGCTTCTTCCGGCTGCCGGCGCCGGCGCTCGCATGAGACAAACGCCGCGCGAGGCCCGCCTGCCACTGGACGAGGCGCCGGCCGAGGGCGAGATCCGCCTGCTCGACCTGAACGGGCACAGCGTCGGACTCTTCCGCGTCGGCGGCGACCTGCACGCCCTCGCGGACCGCTGCCCCCACCGAGGCGCGCCGATCTGCTCGGGGAAGGTCGTCACGCCGGTCGAGGTCCGCGACGGCGTGCTCGTGCTCGGCGCCCACAAGGCGGTGGTGCGCTGCCCGTGGCACAAGTGGGAGTTCGACATCGCCACCGGCCGCTGCCTCGTCGACGACCGTCTCGTCGTGCGGCGCTACGCGGTGGAGATCGACGGCGACGAGGTCGTCGTCACGCTCGACCGGCCGGCCAGGCCCCGAGGCGCTACGGAAGCTCGACCCGCTGCGGGCTGACGCCGCGGCCGGTGAGCGCGGCCGCGCCGCAGCGGGCGGCGAAGGCGATCGCCTCCGTCGCGCCCTCGCCCGCGCCGAGCGCGAAGGTCAGGCCCGCCGCGAAGCAGTCGCCGGCGCCGTACGCGTCCTCGACGGGCCCGGGCGGCTGCGCGGCCGTGAACGGGCCGCCCGGCTGGGCCCATCCCCCGAGCGAGCCCGCGGTCGTGACGACGAGCGCGGGCGCCGGGTCGAGCTCCCCGGGGCGGAAGCGCTCCGCCTCGTCCTCCCCGCTCCCGATCAGCGCGTCGAGCTCCACGGCTCCTCGTCTCAGGACGTCGAGCTCGCGGGAGGTCGCCGTGAGCACCCGGGCCCGGCGGGCGCAGCGCAGGGCGTCGACGTCCCCAGCGACGAAGAAGACCGCGTCGGCGCCCGCGAGCTCGTGCCAGGGCAATGAGTCGTCGTGCCCGCGCGGCCGCAGCTTCTCGCCCACCGTCGTGATGGTGCGCTCGCCGCCGTCGTCGAGGTGCGTGAACGCCCAGCGCTGCGGGCGCCGGGCGAGCGCCGCGTGGACGGTGACGCCGTTCGCCTCGAGCTCCTCGCGCGAGCGCCGCCCGAGCTCGTCGTCGCCGAGCGCGGTGAAGAGCAGCGACTCGCCGTTCAGCCTCGCGAGCTGGATCGCCGCGACGCCGCCGCCGCCGCCGACGTGCTCCCAGTCCTCGAACGAGTGCGCGATCTCACCGGTCGAGGGCAGCTTGTCGACGCGGGCGAAGCGGATCCACTCGACGTGACCGACCACCGCCACCCTCACGCCCGCATCCTCCCAGACGCCGGGAAGGAGCCCGGGTCACGTACCGCGCGCAGGTGGAGCTCGTCGTCGATGTTGCGGCCGGTCACGATCAGGACGGCGGGGCCGTCGACGTCCTCGAGCTGCGGCAGCGCGGCGAGACCCGCCGCCGCGCCTCCCTCGACCCGGACGCCGGCGGCGTCGAACGCTCCGACGGCGAGCGCGAGCTCGCGCTCGGACACCGCCAGCATCCTGTCGGCCGCTTCCGCGAGCGCCTCGACGGCGAACGGGATCGCGACGCGCACGGCCAGCCCGTCGGCGAACGTCGCGCACCGGTCCGAGGTGACCGGTTGCCCCGCCCGCCAGCTCTCGGCCATCACGGGCGCCTCGCTCGCGACGACGCCCACGCGCAGCGTCGGCGGTGACCGCTCGCCGAGCGTGCGCCCGATCCCGGCCAGCAGGGCGCCGTTCCCGACCGGGACGACCACGGCGCCGGGAGCCTCGTCCAGCTGCTCCAGCAGCTCCGACGCGATCTGGCCGTAGCCGTCCAGCTGGGCCGGCTCCGCCCCGTCCTCGAAGAACGGGAGCCCGCTCTCGTCCGCCCAGGCACGCGCCTCGTCCTTCGCCTCGTCGAGATCCGCGCCCACGAGCCGCAGCTCGGCGCCGAGGCGGCCGATGTGCTCGACCTTGCGGCGGCTCGCCGCCGCCGGTGCGTAGACGACCGCCCGGAGGCCGCAGCGACCGGCCGCCCAGGCGGTGGCGGCGCCGTGGTTCCCCGTCGAGGCAGTCACGACGGCCGCCGCGCCGCGCCGAGCGTGCTCCTGGAGCACCGGCAGCGCCCCGCGCCACTTGAACGCTCCGAGCTCGTGGACGTCCTCCCGCTTCAGGAACACGCCTTGTCGCGTCGAGAGGCCCGGGGGCGCGGGCTGGAGCGGAGTCGGCTGCACCGGCGAAATCTACGCCGAGCGGGGTCGTCTCACAGACGTCCGGCTGCCTGCGTTTCCGGTGATGATGCAGGCCATGGCGATCCCGCCCTTCGAGGAGTTCTACGTCGCCTACCGGGACGAGGTGCTCCGTGCGCTGCGGCGGAAGCTCGACCGCGAGCGGGCCGAGGACGCCTTCCAGGAGACGTTCCTGCGCGCGCTGCGCGCCTACGGGCGCCTCCGGCACGGCGACCACCTGCGCGCCTGGGTTCTGACGATCGCCGCCAACGTCGCGATCGACACGCTGCGCCGCTCCGGCAGGAGCGAGCCGACGGCCGAGCCTCCGGAGCAGCCGCACGAGGACGGGCTGCCGGCCTATCAGGAGCTGAGCGAGCTGACCGACCGGCTGCCGCCGAAGGAGCGGGCCGCGGTCGTCCTCCGCTACGGATACGACCTGGGCTACGACGAGATCGCAGCCGCGCTCGGATCGAGCCCCGACGCCGCCAGGCAGGCGGCGTCGGCCGGCGTCCGGCGCCTGCGCACGGGGAGGGAGCGATGAACGTCTCGATGGATCTCGACCGGCGGTTCCGCGAGGCCGCCGTCAGGGCCGGGCTGCTCGACGCCGGCTACGACGTCGTCGAGTCTCCGGTGGGGCCGCTGCTTGTGGCGGCGAGCGACCGGGGGCTGCTCCAGATCTCCTACGATCCCGCCCCCGAGCACAGCCTCGAGCGCATCGTGCGGATCGCCGGCCCCCGCGTGCTCCGCGCGCCAGCCGCGATCGCGGAGACGCGCCGCGAGCTGGACGAGTACTTCTCGGGTCGGCGCCGGGAGTTCGACCTGACGCTCGACCTGCGCGGGACGACGCCGTTCACCGAGCTCGTGCTCTCCGAGCTCGCCCTGGTGCCGTACGGCAGGACGTCGACC
Source organism: Gaiellaceae bacterium (assembly GCA_036555085.1). GTDB lineage: Bacteria > Actinomycetota > Thermoleophilia > Gaiellales > Gaiellaceae > Gaiella. Next base: position 5,676 of record DATBMD010000125.1, on the reverse strand, counting down.
TACGCGGAGCTGGCGGCCCGCTCCGGCCGCCCGAAGGCGGCCCGGGCAGTCGGGATGATCATGAACCGGAACCCGATCCCCATTGTCCTGCCATGCCACCGCATCGTCGGCTCCTCCGGCAGCCTCGTCGGCTACGGCGGCGGGATCGAGGTCAAGGAACAGCTTCTGCGCCTCGAAGGTGCGCTTCTGTAGCGGGGCACGGCGTCGGCATCCCCGCGACGGTCTCGTCGCGCTCCGCGACCGCCCGGCCCGGCCGCGAGCCGCGCAGGAGCGCAGCCGCGAGCACCGCGCCGGCGAATGCGAGCGCCGCCACGGCGAGCACGACGGCGCGGAACGCGTCGACGCCGGCGCCTCTCGCCTCCCCTGTCGCGTCCGGGTCGAAGGGCGTCGGGCCCGAGCCGCCGGACCGCGTGAAGATCCAGCCCGCGAGCGCGCCCGCCGCGGCGACGGCGAGCACGCCGCCGATACGGGCGACGGTCTGGTTGAGCCCCGAGGCGACCCCGGCGAGCTCCTCGGGCGCCGGCGAGAGGGCGGCCGCCGTGATCGGCGCGACGACCGCGGACAGGCCCAGCGCGAAGGTGACGACGCTCGCCACTCCCCACGTCCAGGCGTCCGAGCGCTCGTCGAACGGGAGCAGCAGCAGCGCGCCCAGCCCGATCAGGAGCGCGCCGCCCGCGATCGGCCACCGGGGGCCGTAGCGGTCCGCCATACGGCCGAAGCGCGGAGCGAGGGCGATGAGCGCCAGGCTCGGCGGCACGAAGACCAGGCCGGCCACCGTCGGCGAGAGGCCGAGGAACTGCACGTAGAGCGGCACGAACAGGAGGTGGGCGCCGAGGGCGGCATAGAGCGCCAGCGTCACCACGTTCGCCGCCGCGATCCCGGGGAGGCGCAGCAGCCTCGGCGGCACGACGGGGTCGCGCGCCCGAAACGTCCAGACGGCGAGACCGGCGAGCGCGAGGATCCCGACCAGGGCGGGCACGGCGACCGCGCCGGCACCCCGGTCCCGCACCTCGACCAGCGCGTACGTGACGCCCGCGAGGCCGACCGCGGTCAGCGCGGATCCGATCAGGTCGAGCGAGCCGCGGCCCGGGCCCGATTCCTGCTCCGCCGGCGCCGCGAGCGCGAGCCACACCACGACCACGGCGAGCGGGACGTTGATCAGGAAGACCCAGCGCCAGGAGCTCCACTCGACGACGAGCCCGCCGAGCGGCGGCCCGGCGACCGTGGCGACACTCGTCAGCGAGGTCCACAGGCCGATCGCCCGGCCCGCCTCGTCGCCCCAGGTGACGCGCAGCAGCGCGAGGCTCGTGGTCGTCAGCGCCGCGCCGCCGACTCCCTGGAGCACCCGGCCGGCGACGAGCGCGTGCTCGCTCGTCGCTGCCGCGCAGACGAGCGAGGCGCCGGCGAAGAGGACCACCCCGGCGACGAACGTCCGTCGCAGGCCGACCCGGTCGCCGATCGCGCCGAACACCAGGTAGAGCGCCGACAGGGCGAGCGAGTAGCCCAGGACGACCCACTGCTGTCCCGTGAGGCCGAGGCCGAGGTCCGACTCGATCTCCGGTAGCGCGACGATGACGACGGTCGAGTCGAGGAACGCCAGCGACGAGCCGAGCGCGGTGGCGACGAGCGTCAGGCGGCGGATGCGCATCGCGTCGGCCACGGCCCGACCCTAGATCATTGCCCGCGGAGCCCAGCTCTTCTCGAATGCGGAGAACTCGTGACGTTGGGACGAGTCGCAACGTGACGTCCGAGGGCGGCGGCGTGTGCCGAGATGCGAGGAGGTTCGCAGGAGAGCTCCTGTGCATCCGCAGTTGCGGCCGGAGGCCGGCTTTGCCGGCCGGGAGGCCAGCTGCGAGCCTCCTCCGCGCTGTGGCGAAAGGAGGGGGCCCGCGGGGGAACCATGTGGTTTCCCCACGCTTGGATGTCAGTCGAGCAGCCGGTAGCCCACCCCCCAGACGTTGACGACGAAGCGGTCGCCGTCGGCGAGGGAGAGCTTCCGCCGCAGGCGCGAGGCGTGCGAGTCGAGCGTGCGGGTCCGTCCCGCCGAGCGGAACCCCCAGACGTCGCGCAGCAGCTCGTCCTTCGTGAACACCCGGCGCGGCTCGCTCGCGAGCGTGGCCGCGAGCTCGAACTCCTTGCCGGCCAGCTGAACGGGCGTCCCGCGGACGTGGACGAGCCGCGTGCGGCGGTCGACGACGACCGCCTCGGCCTCGAGCACCTCCGCCGAGCCGGGAACCGCGCGCCGGAGCAGCGCGCGGATCCGCGCCAGGAGCTCGAGGTAGACGATCGGCCGCTCGATCACGTCGTCGGCGCCGCGCTCGAACGCCCGCACGCGGGCGACCGGGTCGGACTCCGCCGGCGCCAGGACGATCACCGGCACGTTGCGATCCCAGCGGCGCCCCGGCTCGCCCTGCCGCAGCCGCCGGCAGAGATCCAGCTCGGCCGCGAGCACGAGGTGCGGCCGGGCGCGCTCGGCCAGGTCGAGCGCCTCCCCGTTGCGGCCCGTGCCGAGCACGGCGTAGCCGTCGTCGGCGAGGTTCCGCGCCAGGTACTCGCGGGTCTCCGGCTCGGGCTCGACGAGGAGCAGGTTCTGCACGCGATCGAGGCTAGAGCGGCGCCGGAGCCCCCGCCAGATGTCCATTGGAGCGAAACCGCGACGATCCGTCCCCAGCCGTCCGGAGCGGACGTGGCTCGACCGGCGGCGTGCGGGTCCGCATCATGGGAGGCATGCACTCGGCCATCGTTCCGCTCGCCGCCGCGCTCGCAGCCGCGTCGTGGCTACCGGGGGCCCCGATCCCAGAGCCGCGCACGGAGGTCGCCGCCGCCCCGCTCCGCGGCGAGATCGTCGTGGTCGGCGGGCTGCTCGAGCGCGGCGGGAACAGCAGGCGCGCCGACGCGCTCGACCCCGCCGCCGGCACCTGGCGGCGCCTCCCGGACCTGCCCGTGAACGTCGACCACGCGGCGATCGCGTCCGCGCGCGGCTTCGTCTACGTCGTCGGCGGCTACGGGATCGACCGGGCGCCGCTGCGGGCCGCGTACCGCTTCGACGGGACGGGCTGGCAACGACTGCCGCCGCCGCCCGAGCCGCGCGCCGCCGCGGCGGCTGCGGCAACGGCGGCCGGGAAGCTCTACGTCGTCGGCGGCCGGGACGGCGACAGCCTGGCCGCCACCACGCTCGTGCTCGACCTGCGCACGCTGCGCTGGTCGACGGCCCGCGGGCCGGCGCCGCGCGAGCATCTCGCCGCAGCTGCCGCCGGCGGGCTCGTCTACGCCATCGCGGGCCGCAAGGCCGGCATCGACACGAACCTCGCCACCTTCCAGGCGCTCGATCCGCGCACCGGCCGCTGGCGCACGCTCGCGCCGGTGCCGGAGCCGCGGGGGGGCACGGGCGCGGCCGCGATTCGGGGCCGGATCGTCTCGGTCGGGGGCGAGGAGCCGGGCGGCACGATCGAGAGCGTCTACGCGTACGACCTCCGCTCCAGGCGCTGGCAGCGGCTGCCCGACCTGCCCACGCCACGCCACGGGCTGGGCGTGGTCGCCCTCGGCGGCCGCGTCTGGGTGATCGCCGGCGGCCCCCAGCCCGGCCTCGTCGTCAGCGACGCCGTCGAGTCACTGACGATCCCCTGACAGCACCGCGCACGCCGAGGCCGTCGAGGCCTGGATTGTCTTCGCGCCGGTACGCGCGATGGACGCCCGTCTCGAGCGTTACGACGAGAGCGGGAGCCAGTGGTAGCCGACGATCTCCTGCACGAGCGTCGCGTCGAGCACCGTCAGGCCGCGACCGCCCAGCTCTCAGGCGCAAGTCAACGGCTCCCCGATCCTACGTAGGATCGCGCGGGTGGAGGAGCGTCGCGCCGTCATCCCGATGCGCGACGGCGTCCGCCTCGCCGCCCGGCTCTGGCTGCCCGAGCGGCTGCCCGCGCCGGTCCTGCTGGAGGCCCTGCCGTACCGGATGGACGACCTGACCTCGTCGTACGCGTCCGAGTACGAGCGCCTCTGCACAGAGGGCGGGTTCGCGGTCGCGCGGGTCGACATCCGCGGGACCGGCTCGTCCACCGGGATCGCCCGGGACGAGTACACGGCCGACGAGCACGCCGACCTCGTCGAGGCGATCGCGTGGCTCGCCGCCGAGAACTGGTCGACCGGGCGGGTCGGCATGTACGGCACGTCGTGGTCGGGCTTCAACAGCATCCAGGTCGCGTGTCTCCGCCCACCCGCCCTCGGCGCGATCTGCGCGATCTACGCCACGGACGACCGCTACACGGACGACGTCCACTACATGGGCGGCGTCCTGAAGGCGGTCGACCTCGTCGACTGGGAGCTGTACATGGCGGCGTGCAACGCGCTGCCGCCGGTGCCGGCCGTGTTCGGCGACGGCTGGCGGGAGGAGTGGGCGCAGCGGCTCGAGCAGGAGCCGTGGCTGTTCACCTGGCTCGAGCAGCAGCGCGACGGCGCCTACTGGCGCCACGGGTCGCTCCGGCCCGACTACGGGCGGATCGCGTGCCCCACGCTGATCGTCGCCGGCTGGGCGGACGGCTACCGCAACAACACCCTGCGAACCTTCGAGGCGCTCACCTGCGAGAAGCGCCTGCTGCTCGGCCCGTGGAGCCACATGTCGACCGCGACGTCGCTCCCCGGCCCGCACCTCGACCTCGTGCCGGAGCTCGTGCGCTGGTTCGGCTGCTGGCTCCGCGACGAGCCGAACGGGATCGACGCCGAGCCGCCGATCCGCGTCTTCGTGCGCCGCTCTACGCGACCGGCGCCGGACCTGGCGGAGCTGCGCGGCGACTGGCGCTTCGAGCCGGGCTGGCCGCTCGAGCGTGCGCGCACGGTGCTGCTGCGCCCCGGGGGCGAGGGCGACGACGCCGTTCCCGTTCGCGGCGACGTCGGCGTGACCGCGTGGATCTCCTGCGCCGGCAAGCTCCCCTGGGGGCAACCCGACGACCAGCGCCCGGACGACGCGCTGTCGCTGGTCTACGACTGGGAGCCGCTCGCCGACGAGCTCGAGCTGCTGGGCCACCCGCGCCTCGAGCTGGAGCTCGTCTCGTCCGTGCCGGTCGCGTACCTCTCGGCGAAGCTCTGCGACGTCTTCCCGGACGGGACCTCCGCGCTCGTCTCGCGGGGAGTCCTGAACCTCGCCCACCGCGAATCGTCGGCGCGGCCCTCGCCCCTGGAGCCCGGAGCCCTCGTCCGGGTCGGGCTCGAGCTGGAGGCGACCTCGTGGGTCTTCGAGCGCGGGCACCGGCTGCGCCTGTCGCTCGCCGGCTCGGACTGGCCGAACGTGTGGCCGCCGCCGCGGGCGGCAGAGCTGACCGTCGGTCGCGGCTCGGTCGAGCTGTCGCTGCCGGTGGTCGACGGCCCGCCGCCGATCCGCGAGACGCCGGTCTTCTCCCCCTCGTCCGGCCGCGACCCGCATGCGGCCGCGGCCGACGACGCGGGCGAGGTGCCCGTGACCTGGCGCATCGAGCGCGACCTCGTGGGCCGCGAGACACGTGCCGTCACCGGCTACGGCTTCGACTACGAGGCGCCGTTCGAGGGCGGCGTCTCGGAGCGGTACGAGGGGTCCGTCGGCGTCGCCACGGACGATCCCGGCCGGGCCTGGGCGCGCGGGACGAGCCGCTACGAGATCCGCTGGCCGGAGGCGACGGTCGTCGCCGAGGCGCGGCTCGACCTCCG
>DATBMD010000123.1:0-2277 GCA_036555085.1 Gaiellaceae bacterium | reverse complement strand
AAGCCAGCGTCCGCTCGAAGCCGATCCGGAGGCGGTCACCGAGGTCGCCGAGCAGCCCTCCGGGGCCGCTCGCGGCGGCCTCGGTGACGTGGCTCGAGCCGCCGAGCGCCGCGTCCAGCCCGACCAGCAGGACGCCGGCCGCGACGGCGGCCGCGGCGACGGCGAGCGCCCGCCGGCCGGTCATGCGCCGGCCGTGCAGGCGGAGGAGCAGGACGCCGTAGCCGGCGAGCAGCACGAGCAGCCCGCCGCCGTCGGCGCCGAACCGGCTGCCGCCGACCGTGACGAGCGCCAGCGCGGCAACGGCGACGCCCGCGCGCCCGAGCAGGGCGGCGCCGAGCAGCGCCGGGACGAGCAGCATCGTCCCGAGCAGGTTCGACAACCCGTAGAAGCGGCCCGCCTGGGAGGGGCCGAACGGCGAGAGCGCCACGGCCTCCGGGTCGAGCCCCGCCGTCAGCAGGTAGGCGGTCAGGATCAGCGCGCACGCCCAGCCGAGCGGGAGCAGGAGCATCGCCGCTGCAAGCAGGGCCACGAGCCACCAGCCGGCGAGCCACAGGTTGGCGGCGAGCGCCACGAGGAAGACGCGCGGCCCCAGACCAGGGCGCAGGAACGTGACGATCCCGGCCGCGACGACGAGCGCGATCGTCAGTGGCAGCCTGATCGAGTCGTTCCGCTCGATCCGCCGGTCGAGCGTGCGGAGCGTCTCGAGCGGGTCGTCGACCTCCTCGAAGCGCAGGTCGCCGTTCGCGACGTCGGCGATCGAGACGAGGCCGGCGATGCGGGTCGAGTCGGACGTGAGCACGCCCCGGAAACCGTCGCCGACGGCGGCGATCGGGTAGCGCACGTCGTTCTCGCTCTCGCCGGGCGGCGGCAGGACGACGAAGACGTCGGGCGAGCCCGGGGCGCCGAGCTCGAGCTTCGGAACGCCCGCCCGGCTGCCGCCCAGGTACGAGCTCTCGACCTCGCCGGTGAGCAGCGCGTTGCGCGCGCTCTCGCGGGTGACCGTCGCTCCCGCGCCGGGCACGAGCAGGCCGACCGCCCCCTGGTCGGCGTAGCGTGCGAGCGGGAACGGCTCGACAACGGAGACGCCGGCGCCCGCGGGGCCGGCGGCGGCCAGCACGAGCGCGAGCGCGGCGAGCAGCCGTGGCACGCCGCGAGTATCGCGGGGGAGGGCGCCGCGGCGCGAGGCGCCCTCCCCGAGCGGTGGCGCTAGACGGCCGGGCGCGGGCCGCCGTCGAAGTCGTCGCGCAGCCCGTGCAGCTTGAACGCGGTGATGATCTCGGTGATCCCGCGTGCCAGGCAGGCGGCGGCGACCCAGATCACGAGCACCACCGTGGAGCGCGCGAAGTTCCCGGAGGCCCAGAAGCCCAGCAGCACCTCGATGATGCCGATGATCAGCTGCAGCCACCAGATGTGGATGTCGTCCTTGGTCACGAACGCGACGACGATGTCGAGCACGCCCTTGGCGACGAGGACGATCCCGATGATCGCGGCGAGCGCCTCGAACGTGTCGTACGGGTGGATCAACGCGAAGATCCCGGCGGCGACGAAGAGGATCCCGAACAGGACGTGGACGACCTTCCAGCCCGCCGTCATCGTCCCGAGCCCGAAGAACTCGTTGATCCCGAAGAAGATCGCGATGATCCCGAACAGGTACGAGATCGACGCCACGCTGGTGTAGTCGAACCGGAAGATGACCAGCGAGACGACGATCCAGAGGATCCCGGTGACGAGGTACAGCCACCACAGCCTCGCGGCCTCGCGCACGACCTCGGCCGGCTCGAAGGAGAAGTTGGACACGGTCGATCGACCTCCTGGGTGGGGGCGGCGCTGCCGCGAGAGTTCCGACGCTGCCCCGTTCGACCTGCCGCCGCGACCTCCTTGCCCGCGCGTGCGATAGCCTCGGCGGATGCTGGTGGAGCGGTCGATGGACCCGGGGTGGCTCTCGAACGCGTACGTCGTCGCGGGCGGGCCCGGCGAGGCGGCGGTGTTCGTCGACAGCGGCGCTCCGCTCGAGCCGCTGCTCGAGGTCGTCGAGCGCGAGCGCCTGACGCCGACGCACCTCCTCCTCACGCACGGCCATGCCGACCACGTCTCCGGCAACGACGAGCTCGTCCGCCGCTTCGGGCTCGAGGTGACGCAGGGGGCGGTGCAGACCGGCAGCCTGAGCATCGAGGTCCTCGCCACGCCGGGGCACTCCGACGACGGGGTCTCGTTCGTCGTCGACGGCGCCTGCTTCTCCGGCGACACGCTCTTCCGCGACGCCGTCGGCGGCGGCCC
>DATBMD010000071.1:0-4270 GCA_036555085.1 Gaiellaceae bacterium | reverse complement strand
GCGGCGGGGTGGCGGTACAGCCCTGCGACCGCGCGCGAGCGCGGGTGGGCGAGATGGAGCCGCCCGCCCGGGTAGGGCAGGTTGAGCTGCCCGGCGTGAAGGTGGCCCGCGAGCACGAGGTGGAAGGCGCCCGGCGGCAGCCTCCGCACGACGTCCGGGAAGTGGCAGAGCAGGATGCGAAGGTCGGCGGCGGGGTCGGCGAGGTCCTCCGGGCGGCCGAGCAGCGGCCAGGCGCGCGCGTCGACGCCGACGAGCTGGACGCGCCGGCCCCGCAGCTCGACCTCGACCGCCTCGTCGCGCAGCAGCGTCGCGCCCTCGAGCGCCTCGAGCTCGACGGCCTGCGAGAAGGGGTCGCGGCTGGCGGCGACGTCGTGGTTTCCCAGCACCACGTACGGATGTCCGAGCCGGCGCACGAGCGCCCGCAGCGACCCCTCGCCGCGCGGGCGCGACAGCAGGTCGCCGGTGATGCAGACGAGGTCGGGGCGGCGCCGCTCGACCCAGTCGACGCCCCGCTCCACCGCGCGCGGCCCCCGGCCGGCGACGCCGAGGTGAAAGTCGGAGAGGTGCCCGATCCGCAGCCCGTCGAGCTCGGGCGGGAGCCCCTGCACCGGCACGTCGACGACCCGGTAGCGGGCCCAGCCGGCCTCGAACCAGCCCCAGACGGCCGCCGCCCCCGCAGCGGCCGATAGCGCCGCGAGGACCGGGCGCAGGCCGGGGCGCTCGCGCGGGACCGCGCTCAGACCGCGAGCTTCTCGGTGACCGGCTGCACGCTCACGACGTGGCGCTTGAACTTCAGCTCCGCGTCCGTCAGCCCGGCGGCGACGCCGATCAGCTGTGAGAGGTGCAGGATCGGCATCTGGAAGTCCCGGCCGGTCTGCTTGCGCAGCTTGCTCTGCCACGCGTCGAGCGATAGGTGGCAGAGCGGGCACGGCGTCACGATCGCGTCGGCCCCCGCCTCGGACGCTTGCTCGATCGGCTGGATCAGCTCGGCGAGCGCGGTGTCCTCGCGTGCCTGGATGATCGGGAAGCCGCAGCACTTGATCTTCGCCGGATAGTCGATCGGCTCGCCGCCGCAGGCCTGGATGATCCGCTCGAGCGACTCCGGCCGGTCCGGGTCCTCGAAGCCCAGCAGCTTCGAGGGCCGCAGGATCTGGCAGCCGTAGAAAGGCGCGATCTTCAGCCCCTTGAGACCCTTGTGGGCGGCGGCCTGCAGCTGCTCGAAGTGGGTGCCGGCGACGAGCCAGAGGAAGTGCAGGACCTCGACGGTGCCGTCGTAGCGCGGCACGCCGACGGTCTCGAGGTTGTCGTTCACCCGCTCCCTCAGCGCGCCGTCGATCTTGAGCTGGTGGTTCGCCTGGCGCAGGTTCAGCGTGCAGACGTTGCACACCGTCATCAGCGTGTCCGACCCGGTGTCCTCGGCGTACGCGAGGATGCGCGCGTTCAGGTGCAGGTAGTAGTCCGGCTCGGCCTCGTGGATGTCGCCCGCGCCGCAGCAGGTCACCGCCTCGAGCTCCTCCAGCTCGAGCCCGACCTTGGGCGCCAGTGCCTGGGTCGAGATGTCGAGCTCCTTCGCCGAGAGCGAGGCGAGACAACCCTTGTAGTAGGCGACCCGTCTCACACCTCCTCCTCCAGGTGCTCCAGCGGGCCGGCAGCCTCGAGCGGCTCGGCGCCGGCGTGTTGGTCGCCGAGGTGCTCGATCAGCGAGAGCGCCTTCTCGCCCTGGACGATGCCGAGGGCGCCGTCCCGGCCCTGCGTCTTGACGAGGTCGTAGAGCGCCCGCGACTCGCCGACCTCGGCCGCGACGTGCGGCGGGAAGGGCGGGGGCACCTTGCCGTGCCGCGCCAGGCCCAGCGCGAACTTCATCTCCTTGATCGAGGAGACGATCCCCTGCGTCTTGGGCACGAGCTCCGTCTCGCGAAGCCAGCCCGTCGTCTTCGCGGAGGTCACGAACCACTTCGCGTGCCGGGCGCCCATGTCGCGGTCGATCCCGTGCCGCATCGCCTCGGCGCCGAGCTTGGCGATCGCGTCGCGGGGGTCGACCGCCTTCGGGCAGCGCTCGTTGCAGAAGTAGCAGCGCGTGCAGTCCCAGATCCCGTGCTCCTCGGAGTAGCGCTCGAGCCGCTCCACGGTCGCGTCGTCCCGGGCGTCGCCGACGAAGCGCATGCCCTTCGCGAGCGCCGCGGGGCCGAGGAAGTCCGGATCGGACTCCATCGAGTTGCACTCCGACACGCAGCAGCCGCACATGATGCACAGCGACTCCTTCTTGATCACGTCCACGCGCTGCTGCGAGACGACGTTCTCCCGCTCCGTCGCCGTGTCGTAGCCGGGCTGCAGGTACGGCTCGACGCTCCGGATCTTGTTCCAGAAGGGGGCCATGTCGACGACGAGGTCCCGGATGATCGGCAGATTGCCCATCGCCGAGATCACCGGCACGTGGCCCGACTTCGCGATCTCGTACATCCGCGTCCGGCATGCGAGCACCGCGCCCCCGTCCATCCGCATCCCGCAGGAGCCGCAGATCATCATCCGGCAGCTCTTCCGGTACGCGAGCGTCCCGTCGACCTGGTCCTTGACGATGTCGAGCACGTCGAGCAGCGTCGCCCATTCGGGCGCCTCGACCTCGAACTCCTCGAGGGCCCGCTTGCCGGTCGCGCTGTCGAAGCGCCAGATCTTGAGCGCGACCTGCATCGTCGGGCCCCAGTAGGCGGGCGTGAAGCCGTCGGCCACTAGTACGTCCTTTCGTAGCGCTTGAGCGGGATCACATCAGAGCGCTCCTGTGGAGCCGCCCTTGCGGCCGAAGGCCGGCTTTGCCGGCCGGGAGGCCAGCCGCGGGTCGTCCTCTGCGCCGCGGCGAAGGAGGGGGCCCGTGGGGGAGCCATGGGTTTCCCCACGCTAATAGGTCCTTTCCTGAGGCTGCCACTTCGTGAGGGTGACCGGCCGCCAGTCGAGGCTCGGGCGGTCGTCCTCCAGGTTGACGATCGTGTGCTTGAGGAAGTTCTCGTCGTCCCGTTCGGGGTAGTCGTGCGGCCGCGCGTGGGCGCCGCGGCTCTCCTTCCGCGCCAGGCCGGCCAGCACCATGCAGTCGGCGAGGTCGAGCAGGAAGCCGAGCTCGAGCGCCTGTGTGAGGTCGTTGTTGAAGACGGTGCCCTTGTCCTCCACGACGACCTGCCGGTAGCGCTCCCTCAGCCCCGCGACGATCTCGCCCTGGCGCAGCATCTGATCCTCGCGCCTGAAGACCCCGAAGTTCTGGTGCATCGACTCGGCGAGCTCTTCGCGGATCCGCCACGGCCGCTCGCCCTCGTCGCGGTCGAGCAGCGCCTTCAGGTCGCGCTCGGCATCGGCCACGGTCGAGGGCGGGACGGTGACCGTCGTGTTGCTCAGCGCCCACTCCGCCGCGTGGGCGCCCGCGCGCTTGCCGAACGTGATCGTCTCCATCAGCGCGTTCCCGCCCAGCCGGTTGGCGCCGTGAACCGAGACGCACGCGACCTCCCCGGCGGCGTACAGGCCCTCGACGCAGGTCAGGCCCCAGACGTCGGTGTCGACCCCGCCCATGTGGTAGTGGGAGCCGGGGCGCACCGGGATCGGCTCGTCGATCGGGTCGACGCCCGCGAAGACCATCGACAGCTCGCGGGTCCCGTGCAGACGCTCGAGGATCTTCTCCGCGCCCAGGTGGCGCAGGTCGAGCAGCACGTTCCCGTTCACGCCGCGGCCCTCGTCGATCTCCGTCTGCTCCGCGCGCGAGATCACGTCGCGGCTCGCCAGCTCCATCGCGTTCGGCGCGTAGTCCTTGAGGAAACGCTCGCCCTCGGAGTTGAGCAGGTAGGCACCCTCGCCGCGGCAGCCCTAGGTGATCAGGACGCCGGTCGGGGAGAGCGTCGTCGGGTGGAACTGCATCATCTCCATGTCCTTGAGCGGGACGCCGGCCTGCAGCGCCATCGCCATACCGTCGCCGGTGCAGGCCCAGGCGTTCGTCGTCCCGACGTAGAGGCGTCCGGCGCCGCCGGTGGCGAGGATCACCGTCTTCGCGCCGAGCGTCTTCAGCCCGCCGTCGAGCAGGTCCCAGCAGATCACGCCCTGGCAGCGGTCGTCGTCGACGACGAGGCGCCAGACGAAGAACTCCTCGTACACCTTGAGATCGCGCTTCATCACCTGCTCGTACAGGACCTGGATCAGCACGTGGCCGGTGATGTCGGCCGCGTAGGCCGTCCTCGGCTCGCCGGCCGCGCCGAACGGCCGCTGCGCGATCCGCCCGTCCTCGGTGCGCGAGAAG
>DATBMD010000042.1:0-4262 GCA_036555085.1 Gaiellaceae bacterium | reverse complement strand
GTACTCGTCGAGCGTCGTCGCGCCGACGGCGCGCAGCTCGCCGCGCGCGAGCATCGGCTTCAGCAGGTTGCCGGCCGAGACGGCGCCCTCGGCCGCGCCGGCGCCGACGATCGTGTGCAGCTCGTCGATGAAGAGGACGATCTCGCCCTGCGAGCCCTCGATCTCCTTCAGCACGGCCTTCAGCCGCTCCTCGAACTCGCCGCGGTACTTCGAGCCGGCCAGCAACGCGCCGATGTCGAGCGCCCACACGCGCTTGCCCTCGAGGCCACCGGGGACGTCGCCCGCGACGATGCGCTGCGCGAGGCCCTCGACGATCGCCGTCTTGCCGACGCCGGGGTCGCCGATCAGGACGGGGTTGTTCTTCGTGCGCCGCGAGAGCACCTGGATCACGCGCCGGATCTCCTCGTCGCGGCCGATGACGGGGTCGAGCTTGCCCTGCTCGGCGAGCGCGGTCAGGTCGCGCCCGTACTTCTCGAGCGCCTGGTACGAGCCCTCGGGGTCCTGGCTCGTGACGCGCTGGCCGCCCCGCACCTGCTGGAGTGCTTCGAGCAGCGCGTCGCGCGGCACGACCTCGAGCGCGAGCAGGAGGTGCTCGACGGAGACGAACTCGTCGCCGAGCGCGCGCATCTCCTCGAAGGCCCGGTCGAGGACGCGCCGGAACGCCGCCGAGGCCTGCGGCTGCACGTTGCCGCCCGACATCGCGGGCCTGCCGCGGAGCGTCGTCTCGGCTTCCGCGCGGAGCGCGTCCGGGGACGCCCCCGCCCGCTCGACGAGCGTGCGCGGCAGCTCCTGGTCGAGCAGCGCGATGGTCAGGTGCTCCGGGTGGAGCTCGGGGTTGCCGAGGCGGCGGGCGAGCTCCTGCGCGCCCGCGACGGCCTCGCCGGACTTGATCGTCAGCTTGTTGAAATCCATGTCAGTTCCTCGGGGCCGGGTGCTTGGGCTCCTCCCAGAGCACGAGCTCCCGGCGATAGGTCTTGTGGACGGAGCGGATCTCGTCGCGCAGCTCCTGCTCCAGCCGCTCCATCCGCACGCGCAGCCGGCGCAGCTCGTCCTCGAGGCGCAGGACGTGGTCGACGCCGGCGAGGTTGAGGCGGAGCTCGGTGGTCAGCCGCTGGATCAGCCGCAGCCGCTCGAGGTCGCGCTCCGAGTAGAGGCGCGTGCCGCCGGGCGTGCGGGCGGGCCGAACCAGGCCCTTCGACTCGTACATCCGCAGGGTTTGCGGGTGCATGCCGACGAGCTCGGCGGCGACGGAGATCATGTAGAGCGGCCGCTCGGTCATCTCACGGCACCCGCTCGAACCGCTCGCGCGGCTGCTCTCTCGACACGTTCCGGTAGCCCTCGAGCGCCTGCTTCTCGGCCTTCGAGAGCTTCTGCGGCACCGTCACCTTGACCCGGGCGAGCAGGTCGCCGTGGCCGCCCCCCTTGAGCTTCGGCGCGCCGCGTCCCTTCACGCGCAGGAGCTTCCCGTGCTCCGTTCCGGCGGGAACCTTCAGCGCCACCGGGCCTCCGGGCGTCGGGATCTCGACCGTGGCGCCGAGCGCCGCCTCAGGGTAGGAGACCGGGACGTCGAGGACGAGGTCGGCGCCGCGCCGCTCGTACAGCTGCGAGGGCTCGACCTCGACGACGACGTAGAGGTCGCCGGCCGGCCCGCCGTTGCGGCCGGGCTCGCCCTTCCCCTTCAGCCGGATGCGCGTGCCGTCCCGGGCGCCTGCCGGGATCTTGACCGAGTAGCGCTTGGTCACGCGCTCGCGGCCCGTGCCGCTGCAGCTGCGGCATGGCTTGTCGACGATCGTGCCGTTGCCGCGGCAGCGCGGGCACGGCTGCGAGAGCGCGAACAGCCCGTGGCTGTCCGAGACCATGCCGGTCCCCTCGCAGTCCGGGCACACGCGCGGCGCTGTCCCGGGCTCGGCCCCGGACCCGCCGCACACGTGGCAGGCCGTCTCGACCTCGACCGGGACCCGCACCTGCACGCCCGCGAGCGCGTCGTCGAAGGAGAGGCGGACGCGCGACTCGAGGTCGACGCCCCGCTCCGGCTGCGGCCGGGCGCGCGCCCGGCCGCGGCCGCCGCCGAAGATGTTCCCGAACAGGTCGCCGAGGTCGAAGTCGTTGTCGACGCGGTAGTTGCGGAAGTTGCCGCCCGCGCCGGGGCCGAACGGCCCCGGCCCGTCGGCGCCGAACTGGTCGTACTGCTTGCGCTTCTCCGCGTCCGAGAGCACGTCGTAGGCGGTCTGGACGTCCTTGAACCGCTCCTCCGCGGCAGCGTCGTCCGGGTTGCGGTCGGGGTGGTTGTCCCGCGCGAGCTTGCGGTAGGCCTTCTTGATCTCGTCGTCGGTCGCGGTCCTCGGCACGCCGAGGACCGCGTAGGGGTCCTTCACCGCGGCCATCCGGTCACTCCGCCACGATCACCCGCGCCGGCCGGAGCACGCGGTCGCCCAGGCGATATCCCTTCTGCAGCACCTGCAGCACGTCGCCTTGCTCCACGTCAGGGGCGGGCTGGGCGAGCAGCGCCTCGTGCACGTGCGGGTCGAACTTCCCGTCGGCCCCGATCTCCGCGAGCCCTTCGCGCTCGAGCGCCTGGCGCAGGGCCTGCTGCACGAGGCGGACGCCCTCGATCACCTTCTCCTCGTCGTGCTCCTCTGCGGCGTCGAGCGCCCGCTCGAGGTCGTCGAGCACCGGGAGGAGCTCCTTCACGAGCCGCTCGTGCGCGCGCTGGGCGAGCGCCTCGTACTCGCGCGCCGAGCGCTTCCGGAAGTTGTCGAAGTCCGCCGCGAGGCGCTGCAGGTCGCGCAGGTACTCGTCGCGCTTCGCCTCGGCCTCGGCGAGCCGTGCTTCCAGCTCGTCGCCCGAGCCGGCGGGCTCCTCCGGCGCAGCGCCCAGCGCCTGCTCGGGGGTCACGTCCTCGGTCACGACCGCTTCGCCGCCTCGTCCTCGTCGATCACCTCGTAGTCGGCGTCCTCGACGACCTCGTCCTCGGTGGACGTCTCGCCGTTGCCGCCGGGCGCCGAGGCCGCGGCCTGCTGGCTCGCCTCCGAGTAGATCGCGGTCGCGAGCGGCTGAGCCGCCTGCTGCAGCGCCTGCGTCTTCTCGCGGATCTCGGCCAGGTCGGAGCCCTCGATCACCTGCCGGAGCTCCATGATCCGGCCTTCGATCGTGCCGGCGTCCGACGCGTCCAGCTTGTCGCGGTGCTCGGCGAGGGACTTCTCGGTCTGGTACGCGAGCGTCTCCGCGAGGTTCCGCGCGTCCGCGAGCTCGTGCAGCCGGTGCGCCTCGTCGGCGTGCGACTCGGCGTCCTTGATCATGCGCGTGACCTCGTCCTCCGAGAGGCCCGAGCCGCCCTCGATCCGGATCTGCTGCTCGTTGCCGGTGCCGAGGTCCTTCGCGGTGACGTGGATGATCCCGTTCGCGTCGATGTCGAACGAGACCTCGATCTGGGGCATGCCGCGCGGCGCCGACGGGATGCCGACGAGCTGGAACTTGCCGAGCGTCTTGTTGAACCCGGCCATCTCGGACTCGCCCTGGAGCACGTGGATCTCGACCGAGGGCTGGTTGTCCTCCGCCGTGGTGAACGTCTCCGCCTTGCGGGTCGGGATCGTCGTGTTCCGCTCGATCAGCCTCGTGAAGACGCCGCCCTTCGTCTCGATCCCGAGCGACAGGGGCGTGACGTCGAGCAGGAGCACGTCCTTGACCTCGCCCTTCAGGACTCCGCCCTGGATGGCGGCGCCGACCGCGACCACCTCGTCCGGGTTGACGCCCTTGTGCGGCTCCTTGCCGATCAGCTCCTTGACCTTCTCCTGCACGGCGGGCATGCGGGTCATGCCGCCGACGAGCACGACGTGGTCGATGTCCGAGGCGCCGAGGCCCGCGTCGGACAGCGCCTGCTTGGTCGGCTCGACCGTGCGCTCGAGCAGGTCGTGCGTGAGCTCGTTCAGCTTCGCGCGCGTCAGCTGCAGGTCGAGGTGCTTGGGGCCCTCCTGCGTCGCGGTGACGAACGGCAGGTTGATCTGCGTCGTCATCGTCGACGAGAGCTCGATCTTCGCCTTCTCGGCGGCCTCGTAGAGCCGCTGCAGCGCCATCTTGTCGGCGCTCAGGTCGATGCCCTGGTCCTTCTTGAACTCCGCGGTCATCCAGTCGACGATCGCCTTGTCGAAGTTGTCGCCGCCGAGGTGGTTGTCGCCGTTCGTCGCCTTCACCTCGAAGACGCCGTCGCCGAGCTCGAGCACCGAGACGTCGAACGTGCCGCCGCCGAGGTCGAAGACGAGGAT
>DATBMD010000319.1:0-9070 GCA_036555085.1 Gaiellaceae bacterium | reverse complement strand
GCCAGGGCATCGGCACGGCCCGACGCGAGCACGCGCACGAGGCGAGGCGCCAGCTCCGGGGGCGTCCACGGCGCGTCGTCGCCGAAGTGCGGCTCGGTGAGCCCGGTGCGGACGAGCCCGGGGCTGATCAGGAAGACGCGCACGCCCGTCTCCCACAGCTGGGCAGCGAGCAGCTCGCTGAAGCGCCCGAGCGCCGCCTTGCTGGCGCCGTACGACGTCCCCAGAGCGATCGAGCCGCTACGCACGGGGAGGTACGAGCCGCCGCTGCCGACGTTCACGATCCGACCGGAGCCGCGCTCGATCATTCCGGGCAGGACAGCCCTGCAGCACAGCATCGGGCCGCGAACGTTCACCTCGAGCACGCGCCACCAGTCGGCGGGGTCCTGCTCCCAGAACCACGTGCCGGCCCCGCCGATCCCTGCGTTGTTGACGAGGAGCGCGATCGGGCCGAGCTCCTGCTCGACCCGCCCGGTCCAGGCAGCGACGTCCTCCGGCCGCGACACGTCGCCGACGAGCGCGAGCCCGCCGACCTCGTCGGCGATCGCCTCGACCAGATCGGACGAGCGACCGCTGACGGCGACCCGCATCCCCGCGTCGCTCAGCTCCCGGGCGATCGACGCCCCGATCCCTCTGCCGCCGCCCGTCACCAGGGCAACGCCCTCCAGGTTGTCCGGCACTCCTAGCCCTCCCTTCGACGATCGACCTTGCGCACGACTGTTCCGAGGGCGACCGACCCGACAGCCGTTGCGGCGGCGATCCCCCAGAGCCGGACGCTGGTACCCCGCGGGCGGCGCACGAACCGCACGAACTCGCCGCGAGTCGAGCCGGCCCGGACGGCCTCGACGCGGCCGGAGGCGCCGCGTTCGAAGACAACCGAGAACTCGACTCCGCCGACCTCCGCTCCGAAGGCGAGCGGGTCGGATGCGTCCGACGCACGCAGCGGCACGCCCCGGCGCAGAGCCGTCAGCGGCGAGGGGGATCGCGCGACGAGCTTCCCGCCGCGAATCGCGACCTCGATCTCCCCGGCCGTCACGGGAAGCAGCCGGAAGTTCGTGTTCGGGCCGCGCGGAAGCTTGTAGAGACCGACCAGCTGCGGCCAGAGGTGCGGGCTCTCGGGGACGGGCTCTCGCTCCTCCGGCGCACGTGTCCCGAGCATACGGCAGAGCACCCGCTCCGCCACGTCGTGCGGCGCGAACGCAGTGCTCGTGTTCGTGAAGGCCACGACTCCGACTCCGTCGTCCGGCGCCACGAGCAATGCCGAGACGAAGCCCGGCCAACCGCCGTCGTGACCGGCCACGCGATGGCCGTCCAGCTCCTCCAGCATGAACGCGAGACCCATCGCGGGAAGGCCGTCGGACGGCCAGGCCGGAGTCAGCATGGACGCGAGGGTCTCCTCGCGGATCACCCGCCCGTGACCGTTGGCCCCGCCGCCCGCGATCGCGGCGGCATAGAGGGCCATGTCGGCGACCGACGAGAACACCGACCCGGCCGGCGGCACAGCGATCTCGAGATCCTTGACGGCGCGCAGTCCGCGTCGGCCGAGCTTGTAGCCGACGGCAAGCCGGTCCCGCACGCGCTCGCTCCGGAGGAAGTCGGTTCCCTGCATGCCCAGCGGCTCGAACACGCGCTCGCGCAGCCGCACGGCGAACGGATCGCCGGTGACGTCCTCGATCAGCTGGCCGAGCGCCGCGAAGCCGTGATTGGCGTACGCCCACTTCGTCCCGGGCGGGATCTCCGCCCGCAGCTCGGGCGCGTAGTAGCGGGACAGCTCGGGGACACGGCCCGGCTTGGCGGCGAGGCCGATCGTCGGCCGCACGAGGTCACTCCAGCGGCGAAGCTCGCCGAGCCCGCCGGTGTGCGTGAGCAGATGCCTGATCCGGACCGGCTCGGACGAACGGTCCGGGTGGGAGACCCTGAACGAGCGGAGATGCTCGTTGACGGGATCGTCGAGGCCCACCGAGCCCTCCTCCACGAGCTGCATGACTGCGAGCGCGGTCATCGTCTTCGAGATCGAGCCGATCCGGAACACCGTCTGCTCGTCGACCTCGCGCCCCGACTCGGCGTCCGCGACACCGAGCCCGGCGAACCACGACAGCCGCCCGTCGCGGACGAGGCCGACCGCGAGCCCTGCGAGCGTATGCTCGTTGAACGACTCGACCGCCAGCCGGCGAAGATCGCCGTCGAGCGCCACGACCGAAGCCTACAAGGGGGCGGACATCCTCCGTTGGGGTGCTAACTTAGCGCGCACTAACAACGAGTCAGCGGAGGCAGGTCGGTGAATCCAGGGACGTTCGGCGGCGAGCGACGCAAGTGGTGGACGCTCGCTGCGGTCGCTTTCGGCCTGTTCATGATCATGCTCGACAACACGATCGTGAACGTGGCGCTGCCCTCGATCCAGCGCGACCTCCAGGTCGACCTGTCGCAGCTCGAATGGATCGTGACCGGCTACGCGCTGACGTTCGCGGCGCTGATGCTGATCGGCGGCAAAGTCGCCGACGCCTACGGCCGCCGCCTCGTGTTCGTCGTCGGCATGGCGGTGTTCGTCCTCGCCTCGCTCTGGTGCGGCCTGGCCGACTCGGGCGAGATGCTGATCGCCGCCCGGGTCGTCCAGGGAGCCGGCGCCGCGCTGATGAACCCGGCGACGCTGTCGATCATCGCTGCGACCTTCCCTCCCCGCCAGCGCGGCACCGCGATCGGGATCTGGGCCGGGGTGTCGGCGCTCGCGCTCGCGATCGGCCCCCTGATCGGCGGCCTGCTGACCGAGCACCTGAGCTGGCACTGGATCTTCTTCGTCAACGTCCCCGTCGGGGTGATCGGGATCGCCGCGAGCTTCCTCCTGATCGACGAGTCGAAGGACGCGACCCACGTCCGGATGGACGTGCCGGGCCTCGCGACCTCGGGCATCGGCCTGTTCGCGCTCACCTACGGCCTGATCGAGGCGAACAACTACGGCTGGACGTCGGCCCGCATCCTCGGCGCCTTCGCGGTCGCGGCCGTCGCCCTCGTCGCCTTCGTCGAGCTCGAGCGGCGACAGCGCGCGCCGATGCTCGACCTCGAGCTCTTCCGCTCGGGCACGTACGCCGGCGCCAACATCGTCATCTTCCTCGTCGCGCTCGCGATGTTCGGCGTGTTCTTCTTCGTGTCGATCTACATGCAGAACATCCTCGGCTACTCGGCGATCCAGGCCGGCGCCGCGTTCCTGCCGATGACGATCCTGATCATCCTGGTCGCACCCATGGCGGGCCGCCTCTCGGACCGCATCGGCTCGCGCTGGCTGATGACCGCCGGGATGGCGCTGCTCTCGGTCCAGCTGCTCTACCTCTCGCAGCTCGGGCAGGACGAGAGCTACTGGCGGCTCCTGCCGGCGATGCTGATCGGCGGCGCCGGGATCGCGATGACGATGACGCCGAGCGCCGCCGCCGCGGTGAGGTCGGTGCCGGTCGAGAAGGCCGGCGTCGGCTCGGCCGTCCTCAACGCGTGCCGGCAGGTCGGCGGCGCCGTCGGCATCGCGCTGATGGGAGCCATCATGGCCCACGAGCTGGGTCGCTCGCTCAGCCCGGCCGGGTTCATGGAGGGCTTTCAGCGGGCGAACATCGTCGCCGCGGGCTTCGCCGCGGCCGGCGCGCTGATCGCGACGCTCCTCGTGCGGCAGCATGCGCCCGGCGACCGGCCCGCAGCCGCCGCCGAGGCAGCGTGACGGGGACGACGGCCCGCCGGCTGTCCGCGTCCGAGCGCCGGGCGGCGATCGTCGACGCGGCGCTGCACGTCTTCTCGTCCGGCAGCTACGCGGGCGCCACAACGGTCGAGCTCGCGCGGGCGGCCGGCGTCTCGGAGCCGATCCTCTACCGCCACTTCGCCTCGAAGCGCGATCTCTACTTCGCGTGCCTCGACGAGGCGTGGAGACAGCTCGAAGCAGCGTCGAGCGCCGAGGGAGAAGCCCTACGACAGGGCGAGCCGCTGGCGGGGTTCGGCCGGCTGGTCAAGCGCACGCGTGACCTGCGCGTGATGATGGCGAACCTCTGGATGCAGGCGATCACCGAGGCCGGCCAGGACGTGGAGATCCGCCGCTTCGTCCGCAAGCACATGCGGCGTATCCACGACTACCACGCAGATTTGCTCCGCGGCGCTCAGCGGGCCGGCAGCGTCGCGCCCGACCGCGATCCCGACGCCGAGGCGTGGATCCTGCTCGCCGGCGCGCTGCTCCTGTCGCTGGCAGACCGGCTGGGAGGAGTCCTCTCCGAGCGCGACTTCGAGTCGATTCGCACGCAGCGGGCCCGCTGGCTGAGCGGCGGCGGCTGAAAGGGCGTCCAGCGGTGGGCCCCGGCCGCGAAGCGGCCGGCTCGGGTCTTCGAGCGCCCAGCGGCAGGTCCGGCCACGAATGCCAGGCCAGCAGGTCCGGCCGCCGAAGGCGGCCGGCTTCAGGGATCTCCGCGCCGAGGGGTCTGCACAGGAGTGCAGACCCCTCGGCTGCGAAACAGAAAAGCGAAACGCCCCCGGCTGCGGCCCCCGGGGGCGTTTCCCAAAGAGGCGTTCCCCTCCCGGAGGGCGCGGCGCTTCAGAGCGTGACTCTGCGGCCCAGTCACGTTCCTGCATCCGCGCCGGCTCCGGCCGGTGCGCCCCTCGTACCGACCTGGCGTCCGGCCGGTACTTGGTCGCCTGACTATAGGAGCCATGTCTGGATTAGTCAAGTAGCCCTGTCAAGTGATTTCGACTACTATCTGCTTCACTCGCGTCGGGCGAGGCGTTTCCCCCATCGGGGGGAGTGCGGGACAGGGAGGCGACGGCTTGACTTCGACGGGCAAGATGACGGACACGGCGACCTCGATCCAGCGAGCTCCCGGCGCACGTCTCGGCGACCGGTTGCGCTCGCTCCGCCTCGCCGCGGGGCTGACCCAGTCGCAACTCGCAGGTGACCGGTTCTCCAAGGAGTACGTGAGCCAGATCGAGCGCGGCAAGACGCGCCCGACCGAGGAGACGATCGCGTGGTTGGCGGACCGCCTCGGCGTCGACGCCGTCTTCCTGGCCAGCGGCGTCTCCGCCGACGAGCAGTCCAGGATCGAGGCCACCTTCCTCCGCGCGGAGGCGCTGTCCGCGGGCCATCGGTATCCCGAGGCGATCGAGGCCTTCGGCGACGCGCTGGCGGCGGTCGCCGGCACCGGCTCGGCCGAGCTGGAGGTTCGAGCGCGCGCAGGCGTCGGCTGGGCACGGATGCAGCACGGCGACGTGCGCACGGCGATCGAGACGCTCCAGCAGGCGCGGGCCCTGGCCGAGGCGCCGCAGTTCTCGGACGTCGACCGCGCCGACATCCTGTTCCGGCTGGGCACGTGCCGGATCAAGCTCGGCAGCGTCGCAGCCGCGATCGCGCTCTTCGACGAGGCGCTCGAGCTCGCAGAGCGGTCGGGCCTTCCGTGCGACGTCCTTCGGGCCGAGATCCTCCAGTGGCGCTCTCGTTGTCACCGGCGCCGCCGCGACTTCGAAGCCGCGCGCGAGGACGTCGAGCGTGCGCTCGAGCTCGCTCGGGGCATGGGCCAGCGCGACACGATGGCACACGTCTACTTCCAGGCTTCGCTCGTCGCGGAGCGGATGGGGCACTGGGTCCTGTCGCGCAACTACGCGCAGCAGGCGAAGGCACTCTACGCCGAGCTCGACGACGAACGGAACGTCGGGCGCCTGATGCTGAACCTCGGCGGACTGCATCACCTCCTCGGCAAGCCCGAGGAGGCGCTCGAGCACCTCAGGGCCTCGTTCGCGCTCGCAACCGAGGCCCAGTCGCAGGCCGACGCCGCACAGGCACTCGGCTCGATGGCGACCGTGTACCTCCACCTTGCGCGCTACGACGAGGCGGACGAGCACGCGCGCAAGGCGCTCGAGCTCCTCGACGGGCGAGAGGACTTCCTCGACGAGCTCGGCCAGTCCCGGCTGGTGCTGGGACGCTCGCTGATGGAGCGTGGCCGCTTCGAGGAAGCGGAGGAGTGCTTCAGGGCTGCGGACGACGCCTTCGAGCGGTTCTCGTCCGTCAGCCACAGGGCGGGGGCATGGGTGGCGCTCGGCGATCTGGCGACTCGTCGTGGGGACGACCGCGAGGCCGCGCGTCTGTACCGAAACGCCGCAGAGGCGCTTCAAGACAACCGCTTCTAGCAAGAGGAGGAGATGTGAAGGCACGGCTGCTGGCCCTCGCGGCCAACCTGGCGCTCTTCGCAGCTGCGGTCTCCCCATGGTGGGGCCGTACCTGGTCGGACGGCAACTAGGCACGCGCGCGGGCGAACGTGCGCCCGGGGCCCGCGAGGGCTCTGGCTACACTCGAAACGGATGCGCTCGGCGGCTTTCGTCATCGCCTCGGCATGCCTGCTGCTCGGGGGCTGCGGGGGATCGAGCCGGCCGGGTGACGAGGGCGGCGAGGAAGCCGCGGCGCCGGTCGGATCGCTCGAGGCGCTGTGGCGCGCCCCGGGCGAGGACGTCGCGATCGTCCCCGGCACCTCGGACTACGGGCCGGGCCGAAACCGGGTCTCCTTCCTCGTGGTCGACTCGCGCAGCCGGCTCGTCACGTCGCCGACGGCGACCGTCTGGGTCGCGCGCGGCCTCAAGCAAGCGCCCTTCGCCGAGGCGACGGCGCGCCTGGTCCGGATCGGGGTTCCGGGAGGCGCGAAGGCCGACGCGACCGATCTCTACGTCGTCGACGTCGATCTGCCACGTCCCGGCAAGTACTGGCTCCTCGCCGAGCCGCTGAACGCGTCGAAGCGGATCCAGGCGATCGGCCAGGTGGAGGTGAAGCAGCGCACGGCCGCGCCGGCCGTCGGCGACCGCGCCATCGCGTCGCACACCCCGACCCTGGGCAGCACGGGCGGCGACATCACTCGGCTGACGACGTCGACCCGTCCGGACCGGGCGCTCTACGTGTCGTCGGTCGCCGACGCGCTCGCCGCCCGGGCCCCGTTCGTAGTCAGCTTCGCGACGCCGAAGTACTGCCAGAGCCGCGCCTGCGGCCCGGTCGTCGACGTCGTCTCCGCCGTCCGGCGGCAGTTCGCCGGCTCGGGCGTGCGGTTCATCCACGTCGAGATCTACGAGGACAACGACCCTGCCAAGGGCACCAACCGGTGGGTCGACGAGTGGAAGCTGCCCACCGAGCCGTTCACGTTCGTCGTCGATCGACGGGGGATCGTCACCGCCAAGCTCGAGGGCGCCTTCTCGGCCTCCGAGCTGTCAGCAGCGGTCGAGCGCGTCCAGCGCTAAATCTCTGCTTCGGCTCTCTCGATCACCACGACGGGAATCCGCGTGTACGGGCTCAGCCGCAGCAGGGCCCGAACGATCTCGGCACAGTCCTCAGGCTGGATCATGCGATCCGCGGCGATTCCCGTCCATGCCGCCATCGGCGTGTCGACGAACCCGGGGCACAGCGCAGTCGCCCGAACGCCGGTCGCGGCCTCCTCCGCCGCGAGCGACCGCGTGAACGCGATCAGCGCGGCCTTGGCCGCGCCGTAGCTCGCCAGGCCGGGCGTTGCGATCGTCCCGGCGATGGACGCCAGGTTGACGACGTAGCCGCGCACCTTCCGCAGCAAGGGCAACGCCTCGCGCGTGACGAGGAAGGCGCCGCGGAGGTTGACGCTCTGCTGCAGGTCCCAATGCTTGGTCGACATGTCCGCGATCGTGCCGGCGATGCCGACGCCGGCCGAGTTGACGAGAACGTCGAGGCCGGCATACCGGTCGGCATGCGCCGCGACGGCACGGGCGCAGTCCTCCTCGCGCGTCACGTCGGCCTGGACGATCTCGGCGCCGAGCTCGTCGCGGGCGAACTGGAGCCGATCGAGCTTCCGGGCCGCCAACGTCAGCTCGTACCCCTCGTCCCGGAGCATCCTCGCGATTGCCAGCCCGATCCCCGAGGAACCTCCGGTGACGAGCGCGCTCCGCACCGGCGCGAGTCTCGCACAGACGGCGCGACGGCCGCCGAGGGGGTGACGGCCGTCGCGTCGTCAGGGGAGAGGAGAAGGGGGTAGGTCTCTCCGCCAGACCGTTTCGACCGTGCCGACGGTTCTCCTTCCTCTCGCCGTACACTCGTCGAGATGGCCGAAGCGGTCTCGTTGACGGCGCTCGCGCGGGCAGGCGGCTGCGCGGCGAAATACCCGGCAGCCCGGCTCCAGCAGCTGCTCGCCGGGCTGGTGCCCGCCGCGGCCGAGGACCTGCTCGTCGGCCTCGACCCGGCCGACGACGCCGCCGTCTATCGGCTCGACGACGAGCGAGCGCTCGTCTTCACCGTGGACTTCTTCCCGCCCGTTGTCGACGACGCGCGGCTCTTCGGCGCCATCGCCGCCACGAACGCCCTCAACGACGTCTTCGCGATGGGCGGCGCACCGCTGCTCGCCCTCTCCGTGACCGCCTTTCCCGAGGCGCTGCCGACGGAGTCGCTGGCCGCGATCCTGGCCGGCGCCGACGAGGCGGTGCGCGCCGCCGGTGCGATCCTCGCCGGCGGGCATACGATCCGCGACGACGAGCCCAAGTACGGCCTCGCCGTCGTCGGCACCGTGCACCCCGACGGGATCTGGCGAAACAGCGGCGCCCGCCCGGGGGACGCGCTCTTCCTGACGAAGCCGCTCGGCACCGGGCTCGTGCTCCAGGCACACCGTGACGGCCGCGACCCGGACGGGGCGCTCGCTGCCGCCGTCGAGTCGATGCGGGCGTCGAACCGGGCCGCCGCGGACACGCTCCGCGACTTCGCCCCGAGCGCCGTCACCGACGTGACGGGCTTCGGCCTGCTCGGCCACGCGCACGAGGTCGCCTCGGCCAGCGAGGTGAGGCTCGTGCTCGACGCCGCCGCCGTTCCGGCATTGCGGGGCGCGCTGGAGCTGGCCTCGGACGGGGTGCGTACCGGCGGCGATCGGCGAAACCGCGAGTACGCGGAAGCGCACGTCGAGAGCCGAGCCGAACCGGCCGTCGAGGCCGTCGCGTACGACCCCCAGACGGCCGGCGGGCTGCTCGTCTCGCTCGCCCGCGACAAGGGCGCGGTTCTGGAGGCGGCCTTCGCCGCCGCCGGCCTCGACCTCTGGCGGATCGGCCGGGTCGAGGCGGGCACAGGCGT